>NZ_JANLIZ010000011.1:0-167824 GCF_024702055.1 Enterobacter sp. HG048 | reverse complement strand
AATTTGCCTGGCGGCTTTAGCGCGGTGGTCCCACCTGACCCCATGCCGAACTCAGAAGTGAAACGCCGTAGCGCCGATGGTAGTGTGGGGTCTCCCCATGTGAGAGTAGGGAACTGCCAGGCATCAAATAAGTGAAGAGGCCATCCGCAAGGATGGCCTTTTTGCGTTTATACGCTGCACAAACTAATCCCCCAACGCCCTGCTTATACGGTAAACTACCTGCGTTTTTGCATCAGGATAGCGTCTATGAACCACTCCCTTAAGCCCTGGAATACCTTTGGCATTCAACGCAATGCTAAACAAATTGTACGTGCCGATACTGCACAGCAACTGCTGGATGCATGGCAAAGCGCAACTGAAAATAACGAACCCGTACTGATTCTGGGCGAAGGAAGTAATGTCCTGTTTCTCGATGATTTTGCGGGAACGGTGATCGTTAACCGCATCATGGGAATTGATGTGGAAGAGCGTGCCGATAGCTGGCACCTGCACGTGGGTGCCGGAGAAAACTGGCATCAGCTGGTGCAATTTACCCTCGAAAAAGGGATGCCGGGCCTGGAAAACCTTGCGCTTATTCCTGGCTGCGCCGGATCGTCACCTATTCAAAACATCGGTGCCTACGGCCTCGAACTGAAACATGTCTGCGAATATGTCGACTGCATCGAACTGGCGACCGGAACGGCAAAGCGTTTAACGGCGGAACAGTGCCGGTTTGGCTATCGTGAAAGTATCTTCAAACATGAATATCAGGATCGCTACGTGATTGTCGCCGTGGGTCTGCGCCTGTCGAAGAACTGGCAGCCGGTGTTGACGTACGGGGATTTAACGCGTCTCGATCCGGCTACCGTAACCGCCCGCGACGTTTTTGATTCCGTTTGCCATATGCGGATGACCAAACTTCCCGATCCAAAAGTAAACGGAAACGCAGGCAGTTTCTTCAAAAACCCGGTTATCAGCAGCGAAAATGCAAAAGCCTTTCTTGAAGGATGGCCAGCCGCGCCACATTACCCTCAGGCGGATGGCAGCGTGAAGCTTGCCGCGGGATGGCTTATCGATCAATGCCAGCTAAAAGGCACTTCAGTAGGCGGTGCTGCCGTTCACCAGCAGCAGGCTCTGGTGCTGATTAATCAGCGCGATGCGACCAGCGATGATGTTGTACAGCTGGCTCATTATGTTCGTCAGCGTGTGGGCGAAAAATTTAACGTCTGGCTGGAGCCAGAAGTTCGCTTCATTGGCTGCACAGGTGAAGTTAATGCAGTGGAGGCTATCGCGTGAAGGACAATACCATTCCCTTAACCTTGATTAGCATCCTTGCTGACGGTGAGTTTCATTCTGGCGAGCAGCTGGGTGAACAGCTTGGCATGAGCCGTGCTGCTATCAATAAACATATCCAGACGCTTCGCGACTGGGGTGTTGATGTGTTCACTGTTCCCGGAAAAGGCTACAGCCTGCCGGAGCCGATTCAATTGCTGAATGAAGAAGCGATCCGCAGCCAGATCGGACACGGCAATGTAGCGGTGCTGCCGGTGATTGATTCGACGAACCAGTATCTTCTGGATCGTCTGCCTGAGCTGACATCCGGCGATGCCTGCGTTGCTGAATATCAACAGGCTGGTCGCGGCCGTCGCGGTCGCAAATGGTTTTCGCCATTTGGCGCTAACCTCTATCTGTCCATGTACTGGCGACTTGAGCAGGGCCCGGCAGCTGCCATTGGTCTGAGTCTGGTCATCGGCATCGTCATGGCGGAAGTGCTGCACGATCTGGGGGCGGATAAAGTACGTGTTAAGTGGCCTAATGACCTGTACCTCAACGATCGTAAACTTGCCGGCATTCTGGTCGAATTGACGGGAAAAACGGGCGATGCGGCGCAAATCGTCATTGGCGCAGGCCTCAACATGGTGATGCGCAATGTACAAAATGATGTGGTGAATCAGGCCTGGACTAACCTCCAGGAGGCGGGGATCGTCATCGATCGTAACACCCTTGCCGTGCGTATGATTAAAGAGTTGCGCAGTTCACTCACGCTTTTTGAGCAGGAAGGACTGGCATCGTTCCTGTCTCGTTGGGAAAAGCTGGATAACTTTATCAACCGCCCGGTGAAACTGCTGATTGGTGATAAAGAGATCTACGGAATTTCCCGCGGTATTGACGCACAGGGCGCGCTGCTCCTGGAGCAGGATGGCGTGATCAAACCCTGGATGGGCGGTGAGATTTCACTGAGAAGTGCCGAATAACCGGATCGAGTTAATTATGCGAAAACCCGTGTGCGCGACGCTGGCCGTCATGATGAGTCTGCTGTTCTCGCCTCTCTCTCATGCGGATCGGGCCTGGGAGAGTTACAAGGCCCGCTTTTTCAAACCGGAAGGCCGTATTGTTGATACCGGCAATGGCGGCGTATCGCATACGGAAGGTCAGGGTTTTGCCATGCTGATGGCGGTGGCCAACGACGATAAAGCCACGTTCGATAAGCTCTGGCAATGGACAGACAGTCAGCTGAAGAACAAAGAAAATGGTCTGTTTTACTGGCGCTATAATCCCGCAGAGTCCAACCCGGTCGCCGACAAAAACAACGCTGCAGATGGCGATATGCTGATTGCCTGGGCGTTACTGAAAGCCGACGCCCGCTGGCATGACAAGCGCTACGGCGCCGCATCGGATGCAATTACAAAAGCACTGATTGACCACAGCGTGATCCGCTATGCCGGTTACCGCGTGATGCTGCCCGGCGTCCAGGGATTTAAGCTTGAGGGGGAAGTGGTCCTTAATCCTTCCTATTTCGTGTTTCCGGCCTGGCAGGCCTTCTCCAGACGCAGTCATTTGCCGATCTGGCGTGATTTGATTAAGGACGGGAAACGCCTGCTGGGGAAAATGGGCTCGGGTAAAGCGAATCTGCCAACTGACTGGGTTTCACTGGCATCAGGTGGCAAGCTGGCTCCTGCTAAAGGCTGGCCGCCGCGAATGAGCTATGACGCGATTCGTGTTCCGCTGTACGTTGCCTGGTCTGATAAGCAAAGCCCGCTGCTGACGCCGTGGAAGGCCTGGTTTGGACAGTTCTCCCGGGAACAAACTCCCGCCTGGGTTAACGTCACGACCAACGAATATGCGCCCTACATGATGGAAGGCGGCCTGCTGGCTGTACGCGATTTTACGATGGGGCAGTCTTCCGGTGAACCCGAAATTACCTCTAAAGACGACTACTATTCGGCAAGTCTGAAAATGCTGGTGTGGATCGCCCAGCAATAATGTCGAGATTGTCCCTCTCCCCGATGGGGAGAGGGACGTCATACCATGTTACTGCGGATACGGCACCCAATCCCCGCCGTTCAGGCGAACGTAAGGTTTGTTTTGATACTGAATGACGACCGCGTTAGCGTTCTCTGAGACTTCTGCCGTTTGCGGCAGTTTGCTGGTGAGCTGATCCCAGTTCACGCTATCTTCCACAAACAGCTTCCCGTCAACGGCGCGGGCAACCAGTTCTGAAATCGCCAGGTAGCTGGTTGGCTGTGTAATCTCAATCGGTGCGCCCTGATGCGGTGCCTTCATCCCAAAGAATTTAATGCCTGCAGGCACGTTAGTGATGGACGGGCTTGGGATATCACGCAGACCCGACACCTGCATTCTGTCGCCTTTCAGCGCGCCGCCGTGCTCAGGTACCACAACCACCATCACTTTACGGCCTGATTTTTCCAGCTCCGTGAAGAACGCGTCCAGCTCGTCGAAGAACTTCTGCGCACGCACTTTATAATCAGCCGTTTTGCTCACGCCCGGGAAATGGTTACCGTCGTGGAGCGGCAGGGTGTTAAAGAACGTCGCGCTGCGTGGATTGCTGTCTTTTTCGATGGTCTGCAGCCAGCGCTGCAGGACGGCGGTATCGTCATAAACGGGCGAACCGTCGAAGCCCAGCAGAGAGACGGGAAGACCGGTTTGATCCATCAGCGGTGCCTGCATGCCGCCCTGTTCGCGCACCTCTTTCAGGAAGTTACCGAACTGGCCGTTATGCCCCAGCATCAGATGCTGCGTAAAGCCCAGTTTTGCGAGGTTATCGAACAGATAACACTGGTTGCCGGCGGGTTGATACAGGTTTTTATGCGATGTCTGGCCGCAGCTTGCACGCAGCAGGCGGATCGCCGCCGGGCCGCTGTACGAGGTGGCAGAGTTGAAATCTTTAAACTGAATGTCGAAGTGTGACCACAGCGGATGAGACATCAAACCGGCGGCGTCCACGTCGGCCCAGGAGAGAGAGCAGATGTTGATCACCAGCAGTTCAAACGGCTGAGCATCTGCCGGCAGCGCATCCGGGAATTTAGTTTGTCGCTTGTCTTCCGCGGTATAGAAACTGGAGAGCCAGGCGTTCAGGTTGGTAGAGGTCGGCGGCGCGGTCTGGGTTGGGATATCGCCCACCACAGGCGTATCGCCTGCCGTTGTGACGGTTGCCGCCGCGCTTCCCCCGGTGGTGGTTACCGTGGTGGTCGGTTGACCTGCAGGCCACAGCGAAAAGTTGGGCCCAGCCAGCGTCAGCACGTTAAGCCAGATCATAATCGCGACGACAAACACCGTAACGCGGATCCACTGTGACAGGAACAGCCAGGCAACCAGCAGCACAAATACCGCGCCAATCATCTGCCAGTTAATAAAGCGCTCGGTCAGGTCAAGCATATAGTCTGCACTGAAGCCCGCCACCTGCGACCCCTGGCTCATAATGCTGTCCGGCCCCGGTAGCCAGGTATCATGCCAGAACAGCGCAAAGCCGGCAGGTACAGCGACCCAGTGGCGTAAGCGATGCAGCCTGATATTCGGCAGCGGCATCAGCAGGAAGGCCATAAACACGAGGTTGAGAAGGGGATGGAAATTCAGATAGCCTGCCCACAGCAGACCAAACTTCACCAGAAAGTAGAAGTTCCAGCCGGAAAGGCCGCGCCAGTACTGCCAGAGCGGCGAGGGTGACGAAGCGGTATAGGTAGAATTAGTCATGTTTTCGGTCTGCCTTGACGTGTGATGCCCGTGTCAGTGTTCCGGCTGGTTTTACATAGCGAGGTTTGATAAACAGCACTCTGGCCGTATCACGGATACGGCGTATGGAATGGCGCGCGTAGTAGCCAAGCGGGAAAAAGATCAGCGCACAGAATATAACCAGTTGAATGATATCGCTGATATTCATGATGATGCGTTCTCCGCGTTGTCTGTTAATAAGCGAAGGGGTTCCGGAATTCGACGCCAGACGTGTCCATCATGTCTGGCATTGAGGATCGGTTTGGCATCGCTCGTGATAGCGAGCGGTTTGGCCCATTGTTCAGGCTGGAGCGCACGCATCTGCACCAGCTCCGCGCTAATCGTATTATCTTCGAACCAAATCATACGGTTCGAGAAAATATCCCCGGTAGGCAGGGGAAAGATGTGGTTAAGTGCCGTATCGAGATCGTTTACCCGGCAGAAGGACAAAAACAGCACCAGGCGATTGTCGCCAATGGTCATGATGTCCCCTGTACGATTCGGGCGACATAGGGTGAGCGCCTGTTCAACGCGAATACCCGGTACAGGACGCAGGGCAACCATGACCCCTTTTCCGTCTGCAGGAAGAAGCGTGTTGTTCATCATGTTGCCCACGGCGTCGCAGAAGGTATCCCATTTTTGGTACCCACGCAGCTTCATCGGCTGCGTCATGGAGAGCAGCGTGGAAATATCTTCCGGTACGTGGCGGCTAAACTGCTGGCCCTGAACGCTTTCGATAAGCGTCAGGCAGCGTGACAACGGCGCATTCCAGGGAATAACCATATTGGCGCCGCAGCCCAGAAGCAGGCGCTCATCGGTGGCGCGCAGGCTGGTATTATTTTCGCGCACGATGATTTTCAACGCACTTCCGCGCTGGCGGCGTAAGGTGTGGATTTGTCGTGCCAGCGTCTCAATCTGGTTATTCTGCATCAGCGAGAAAATAAGGGTTGCCGCCTGGGTTGTGCGGGCTTCATGGAAAAGGGCTTCGTTAGAATCAAACAATGTCCAGTTTTCCGACAGGGCGGGCGCCCCCTCTAAAACCGCGATATGGCTAAGAATGCGTTTTTCGTCACTGCGCGGCTGCACCACGGTTTCTTCCTGCTGCGCCAGGTGCCACTCGCCCTCGATATGTTTCAGCGTAAGCTGTTGCCTGGCGCTCACGCCTTTTTCATTACACCAGAATGCAATATCGTAGAGATAGCTGCCCACCTGGTCGCGCACGCTTGCCAAACCGAACAGGGAGCGATATTCGGCCATTAAAAGTGAGAACAGCTTGTCATTATTACTGCCGGGATTGACGACCAGAAGCGTGCAATTTTGAAATTTTGCCCATTTATTGATTTTTTCCAGCCACGACAGCAGTTTTTCCGCAGGTATATTTTGCAGAACGTTATTTGCACATTTAAGGATCACTAAATAGTGATCCGGGTCAATAGAGCACTGAACGTCGCGGGTCAAAAAGTATAGACTATCGGCTTCCGATGTCATGGAAAATAATCGCACCGTCTGGGGGCCGCGGTCACTTTCAAGCGTGATAATGTTCTTCGGCTCTTCGCCCATGCTAATGACGGCCACGCGGGAATCCTTATCCTGAGCAGCAATTGTCTGGTTTACCAGACTGATAGCATCTTCATTACGGTCCGTATTAATCCACCAGACTCCTCCGACTGGCATGTGGCTCAATTCGTCCCATAATGACTGGATGCCAATAGAAAATATGGAGTCCACGGTGTCCCTCTTTTCGTCTAATTTATCTGTATCTCAGTTTACTAGCGAAAGCGTAGAAATAAACCTAACATTGAAATTAAAGAACATCAGATTTAGCATGTAAATGAAATTTGTCAGGGCAGGAAGCTCCGCAACTTCTTTAGCGTGCGATTTTCCTTAAAAGGGATGGAAAAAGAATGGATAATAACGAACCTGGAACCCCAGTCGACTCGACTCTGGGTTACACATTCCAAAACGATTTTCTGGCGCTGACGCAGGCCTTTTCTTTACCTGAAATAGATTACACCGATATTTCCCAGCGGGAACAGTTGGCCGCGGCTATTAAACGCTGGCCGTTATTAGCTGAATTCGCCCATCAACAATAAGGGAGCCATTGATGGCCATACTCGGATTACAGGGTGTCCGTGGCGGTGTGGGTACCACATCAGTTACCGCGGCGCTGGCGTGGTCATTACAACTTTTAGGTGAATCGGTGCTGGTTATTGACGCCTGCGCCGATAATTTGTTGCGTATGTCGTTTAACGTCGACTTTTCTCGCGAAGAGGGCTGGGCCCGCGCGCTGCTTGATGATAAAAACTGGCAGGATGCAGGGATGCGCTATACCTCCCAGCTCGATCTGCTGCCGTTTGGTCAACTGACCACCACGGAACGCGAGAATGAAGCCGCGTATCAGCGCCTGTTTTCGCAGTTCACGCTTGCGCTGCAAACCCTGAAAGAAAAGGGGCACTACAAGTGGATCCTGCTGGATCTTCCGCACGGCGCCGGCACGCTGACCCGACAGCTTATCGCCCAGTGCGATCATATACTTTCCATCGTCAACGTCGATGCGAACTGCCATATCCGCCTGCATCAGCAGGGATTGCCTCAGAACGCTCACCTTCTGATAAACGATTTGCGTATTGGCAGCCAGATCCAGGACGATCTCTATCAGGTGTGGCTGCAAAGCCAGCGCCGTCTGCTTCCTATTGTCATTCATCGTGATGAGGGAATGGCGGAATGCCTTGCGTCTAAGCAACCGCTCGGCGAATACCGCAGCGATTCACTGGCTGCAGAAGAGATTCTGACGCTGGCTAACTGGTGTCTGCTGAACTTCGCCAACAGGGCGGAGCATGCAGGGAGTGATGTATGAGTCGTCTCGCCAGCTGGTTACTCATCCCGCCGGTGAGTTCGCGTTTGAGCGAACATTACCGGCATTTCCGCCGGCACGGTGCTTCGGCATTTAGCGCCGCGCTCGGTTGTTTCTGGATGATTCTGGCCTGGATGTTTATTCCACTCGAACACCCGCGCTGGCAGCGCATACGTGCCCGGCACAGTGAGCTATATCCGCACATCAATCCCAACCGGCCGCGTCCTTTAGATCCAGCACGTTATCTCATTCAGGCTATCTGGCTGGTGGTCACGTCATCCCGCTCAGAGAAAATAACGCCGCACTGGCGCAGCTTCTCCCGCGTCCAGCAGTTACGTGAGCGCTACCACCAGTGGCTGGACAGACTGCCCAACAGCGTCAGCGATAAGACCAGCCATCTGGATAACCATAAAGAGCTCGGACATCTCCATCCGGGCCTGCGGCGTTTTATCCTCGGCGTGATCGTCGTGTTCTCGCTCATTCTGGCGCTGGTCTGTATTACGCAACCTTTCAACCCTCTGGCGCAGTTCACCTTCCTAATCCTGCTGTGGGGCGTGGCGCTGCTGGTCCGCCGTATTCCGGGCCGCTTCTCGGCGCTGATGCTGATCGTGTTGTCGCTGACCGTCTCCTGTCGCTACATCTGGTGGCGCTATACCTCAACCCTGAACTGGGACGACCCGGTCAGCCTGGTATGCGGTCTGGTGCTGCTGTTTGCTGAAACCTACGCCTGGATCGTGCTGGTGCTGGGCTATTTCCAGGTCATTTGGCCGCTCAACCGCCAGCCGGTTCCGCTGCCAAAAGACACCGCGCAGTGGCCGTCTGTTGATCTCTTTGTACCGACCTACAACGAAGATTTGAGCGTGGTGAAAAACACTATTTATGCCGCGCTGGGCATCGACTGGCCGAAAGACAAGCTCAAGGTCTGGATCCTGGATGACGGCAACCGTCCGGCGTTCCGCCAGTTCGCGGAGGAGGTCGGCGTCGAATACATCGCCCGTCCGACGCATGAACACGCAAAGGCCGGGAACATCAACAACGCGTTGAAGTATGCTACCGGGGAGTTTGTCTCGATCTTTGACTGCGACCACGTGCCGACGCGCTCGTTCCTGCAGATGACCATGGGCTGGTTCCTGAAGGAGAAAGAGCTGGCGATGATGCAGACGCCGCACCACTTCTTCTCCCCGGATCCGTTTGAACGTAACCTTGGCCGTTTCCGCAAAACTCCGAACGAAGGCACGCTGTTCTATGGCCTGGTGCAGGACGGGAACGACATGTGGGATGCCACCTTCTTCTGCGGTTCCTGTGCGGTCATCCGCCGTAAGCCGCTTGATGAAATTGGCGGTATCGCCGTCGAAACGGTCACTGAAGATGCGCACACCTCTTTGCGCCTGCACCGTCGTGGCTATACCTCGGCGTATATGCGAATTCCGCAGGCTGCCGGTCTGGCAACGGAGTCGCTGTCGGCACACATTGGTCAGCGTATTCGCTGGGCGCGCGGCATGGTGCAGATTTTCCGTCTCGATAACCCACTGATTGGGAAAGGGCTCAAGCTGGCGCAACGTCTCTGCTACGTCAACGCCATGTTCCACTTCTTATCCGGTATCCCGCGGCTGATCTTCCTGACCGCGCCGCTGGCGTTCCTGCTCCTTCACGCTTATATCATTTACGCCCCGGCGCTGATGATTGCGCTGTTTGTTCTGCCGCACATGATCCACGCGAGCCTGACGAACTCGAAGATACAGGGTAAATATCGCCACTCCTTCTGGAGTGAAATCTACGAAACGGTGCTGGCCTGGTACATCGCGCCACCAACGATGGTGGCGCTGATTAATCCGCACAAAGGGAAATTCAACGTCACCGCGAAGGGCGGCCTGGTGGAAGAAGAGTACGTCGACTGGGTGATCTCCCGTCCGTATATCTTCCTGGTATTGCTGAATATCGTTGGCGTCATCGCCGGTATCTGGCGTTACTTCTACGGCCCGGAAAACGAAATCCTGACCGTCTTCGTGAGTATGGCCTGGGTCTTCTACAACCTGATTATCCTCGGCGGCGCGGTAGCGGTGTCGGTGGAGAGCAAACAGGTTCGTCGTGCGCATCGCGTTGAAATCTGCATGCCTGCGGCGATCGCCCGTGAAGATGGCCATCTCTTCTCCTGTACCGTGCACGACTTCTCTGACGGTGGTCTGGGGATCAAAATCAACGGCCAGGCGAAGGTGCTGGAAGGCCAGAAAGTTAACCTGCTGCTTAAGCGCGGCCAGCAGGAGTATGTCTTCCCGACGCAGGTTGTGCGCGTGGCGGGCAATGAAGTCGGTTTGCAGCTGATGCCGTTGACCAAAAAGCAACATATCGATTTTGTGCAGTGTACGTTTGCCCGCGCGGACACGTGGGCTCTCTGGCAGGACAGCTTCCCGGAAGATAAACCTCTGGAAAGCCTGCTGGATATTCTGAAGCTGGGGTTCCGTGGCTATCGTCACCTTGCAGAATTTGCCCCGTCGTCGGTGAAATTAATTTTCCGGTCACTTACTTCGCTGGTTTCCTGGGTCGTGTCGTTCATTCCTCGTCGTCCTGAGCGGGATGAGGCGAAGCAGGCGGACCCGGTTATGGCTCAACAATGATGATAACGCGATGAAAACAAAACTTTCCTGGTTATGTGCAGTGGCAATGGGGATGAATGTCCTCCCCGCAACAATGGCTAACGCAGCCCCGGGTAACGCAGCGGCAACGCCTGCGCCAACGGTACCTGTCGTCGCGCAAGCAACCGATCCGGTTGTCACCGCGGCACCTGGTCAAACAGAAAATATCATGCCGAACCAGCCAACGGAGGGGAACACCCTGCCGGCAGACGGCCAGGTCATAGGGCAGGTAATGCCGGGCGTCCGGGGGGCGAATGCGCCCGTCGTCGCGGACAACGCGCCGTCGCGGGACGTGAAGCTGACCTTCGCGCAAATTGCACCGCCTCCGGGCAGCATGGTGCTGCGCGGCATCAACCCTAACGGCGGCATTGAGTTTGGCATGCGCAGCGATGAGGTCGTCTCTAATGCGGTGCTGAACCTGGAATACACGCCGTCTCCGTCTCTGCTGCCGACACAGTCTCAGCTGAAGGTCTACCTGAATGACGAGCTGATGGACGTTCTGCCGGTCACGAAAGAGCAGCTGGGCAAGAAAACCCAGGCGCAGGTGCCGATCAACCCGCTGTTCATCACCGACTTTAACCGCATCCGCCTGGAGTTTGTCGGTCACTACCGCGATGTCTGCGAAAACCCGGCCAGCAACACGCTGTGGATGGACGTCGGGCGTAACTCCTCGCTGCAGATGACCTACCAGTCGCTGGCGCTGAAAAACGATCTCTCGGCATTCCCGGTTCCTTTCTTCGATCCGCGTGATAACCGTCCGCTCACGCTGCCGATGGTGTTTGCATCGTCCCCGGACGTGACCGAGCAGCTGGCGGCCACCATTGTGGCGTCCTGGTTTGGTTCACGTGCCGGCTGGCGTGGACAGAGCTTCCCGGCGATGTATGACAAACTGCCGGACAGAAATGCGATTGTGTTTGCGACCAACGCGAAACGCCCGGCCTTCTTGCGCGATCATCCGGACGTTAAAGCGCCGACCGTTGAGATGATTAGCCACCCGGAAAACCCGTACGTGAAGCTGCTGGTGGTCTTTGGCCGTGATGATAAAGATCTGGTGCAGGCAGCAAAAGCCATTGCCCAGGGTAACGTTCTTTTCCGCGGCAACAGCGTTGTAGTGGATGAGGTCAAACCGCTGCTGGCGCGTAAACCTTATGATGCGCCAAACTGGGTGCGTACCGACCGTGCGGTGACATTTGGCGAGCTGAAAACCTATGAAGAACAGCTGCAGGCGACGGGGCTTGAGCCTGCTCCGATTAGCCTGTCACTGAATCTGCCGCCGGATCTGTATCTGCTGCGTACCAACGGCATTGATATCAATCTGAACTACCGTTATACCGCGCCGGCGACCAAAGACAGCTCGCGCATGGATATCAGCCTGAACAACCAGTTCCTGCAATCGTTCAGCCTGCAAAGCACGCAGGATACTAACCGCCTGATGCTTCGCCTGCCGGTGTTGCAGGGGCTGCTGGACGGTAAAACGGATGTCTCCATTCCGGCACTGAAGCTGGGCGCGATAAACCAGCTGCGCTTTGACTTCCAGTACATGAACCCGACGCCTGGCGGTTCGGCGGAAAACTGCATCACCTTCCAGCCCGTACAGAACCACGTCGTGATTGGCGATGAGTCGACCATCGACTTCTCGAAGTACTATCACTTCCTGGCGATGCCGGACCTGCGCGCCTTTGCTAACGCGGGCTTCCCGTTCAGCCGCATGGCCGATCTCTCTGAGTCCATCGTTGTGATGCCAAAAGCGCCGAGCGAAGGGCAGGTCACGACCCTGCTGGATACCATGGCGACCGTTGGGGGGCAGACGGGATTACCGGCGATTAACGTCACGTTGACGGACGATGGCAGCCAGATCCAGAACAAAGATGCTGACATCATGGTGATCGGTACCATTCCGGATAAGCTGAAGGATGACAAACGTATCGACCTGCTGGTGAAAGCGGCTCAGTCCTGGGTTAACACGCCGCTGCGTCAGACCGAGTTCCCGAGCATTATGCCGGATATGAACGACCGTCAGGCCAGCGCGCAGACGACGGTAACGTCTCAGGGGGCAATGGCCGCGGTGGTGGGCTTCCAGTCGCCTTACAACGAACAGCGTAGCGTGGTGGCTCTCCTGGCGGACAGCCCGCGCGGGTATGAACTGCTCAATACGGCCATGAACGACAGCGGTAAACGTGCCGCGATGTTTGGTTCCGTGTCGGTGATCCGTGAGTCCGGCGTCAATAGCCTGCGCGTGGGCGACGTGTACTACGTGGGCCATCTGCCGTGGTTCGAACGGCTGTGGTATGCGCTGGCTAACCATCCGGTTCTGCTCGCTATCCTGGCGGCGGTCAGCGTGGTCCTGCTGGCATGGGTGCTGTGGCGTCTGCTGCGAATCATCAGCCGTCGTCGCCTGAACCCGGATGAGTAAGATGTGATGAAAGCCTTTCGCTGGTGTGTATTAGCAGCAGTGATGCTGGCGGCGCTTCCTCTTCGCGCCGCCTGTACCTGGCCTGCCTGGGAGCAGTTTAAAAAGGATTACATCAGCGAGGGCGGGCGTGTCGTTGATCCCAGCGACACGCGCAAAATTACGACCTCGGAGGGGCAAAGCTACGCCCTGTTCTTTGCCCTTGCGGGGAACGATCGCAGCGCGTTTGACCAGCTGCTGACCTGGACGCGCGATAATCTTGCCAGCGGCAATCTCAACGACCATCTGCCCGCCTGGCTATGGGGCCAGAAAGATAAAGAGACGTGGGCGGTGATTGATACCAACTCCGCCTCAGACGCCGATGTCTGGATCGCCTGGTCTCTGCTCGAAGCGGGTCGACTGTGGAAAAATCCGGACTATACCCGCACGGGTAAGGCGCTGCTGAAACGCATTGTCAGCGAGGAAGTGGTGAAAGTGCCGGGGCTCGGCGCAATGCTGCTTCCCGGTAAAGTCGGCTTTGCCGATGAAAACGTCTGGCGTTTTAACCCCAGCTATCTTCCTCCGCAGCTAGCGAGTTATTTCACACGCTTTGGTCCCCCGTGGACCCAGCTTCGTGAAACCAATCTGCGTCTGCTGCTGGAGAGCGCGCCGAAAGGGTTTTCGCCGGACTGGGTGCAGTATCAGAAAAACAAAGGCTGGCGGTTACAGCAGGATAAATCGCTGGTGGGCGGCTACGACGCCATCCGCGTTTATCTCTGGGTGGGCATGATGAGTGATAAAGATCCTCAGAAAGCCCGGCTGCTGACGCGCTTCCAGCCGATGGCGGCAAAGACAATGAAACGGGGTGTGCCGCCGGAGAAAGTGGATGTGGCGACGGGTAAACGCACCGGGAATGGCCCGGTCGGGTTCTCTGCCGCCATGCTGCCGTTTTTACAACAACGTGATGCCCAGGCGGTTCAGCGCCAGCGCGTTGCGGACCATTTTCCCGATAATAATGCCTATTACAGCTACGTGCTGACTCTCTTTGGGCAAGGATGGGATCAGCATCGTTTTCGCTTCACCGCAAAAGGTGAATTAATACCGGATTGGGGCCAGGAATGCGCAAGTTCACAATAAATCTACTCACTTTATCGCTTGGCCTGGCGCTTATGCCGTGGGCCCAGGCCGCCAACTCTCCGCAGCAGAAACAGCTGCTGGAACAGGTTCGGCTGGGCGAATCGACACAGCGTGAGGATTTGGTTCGTCAGTCGCTCTATCGTCTTGAGCTGATTGACCCGAACAACCCTGACGTCATTGCCGCACGCTTTCGCTACCTGCTGCGCCAGGGCGATAACGCCGGTGCGCAAAAAGAGCTGGATCGTCTGAAAGGGATCGCGCCGGGCTCAAGTGCGTACCAGTCATCACGTAACACCATGCTGCTGTCCACGCCGGATGGCCGCCAGCAGCTCCAGCAGGCGCGTTTGCTCGCCACCACGGGACACACGCAGGAGGCAATTGCAGCCTATGACAAGCTGTTTGACGGCAACCCGCCGGGCGGCGACGTGGCGACGGAATACTGGAACGTCGTAGCGAAAGATCCCGCTCGCCGGAATGCAGCCATTAGCCAGCTCAAGAAAATAAATACCAGCAGCCCCGGAAATACGCAGCTGCAGGCGACGCTGTCCCAGCTTTTGTTCCAGAGCGGACGCCGTGATGAAGGCTTTGCGGTATTGCAGGAGATGGCTAAATCGACCAACGGGCGCAGCCAGGCGTCTGACATGTGGTATGACCAAATCAAAGGCCAGCCTGCCAGCAGCGCCAGCGTTAGCGCGCTGCAAAAATACCTGAGCGTATTCAGTGACGGGGATAGCGTCGCGGCGGCGCGTGCCCAGCTCGAAGAACAGCAAAAACAGCTCGCTGACCCGGCGTTCCGCGCGAAAGCGGAAGGGCTGGCGGCGGTGGATGCCGGGCAGGGGAGTAAGGCGGTGGCGGAGCTGCAAAAAGCCGTCAGCGCCAACCATGCCGACAGTGAAGCGGTGGGTGCCCTCGGCCAGGCTTATTCCCAGAAAGGCGACCGCGCCCGCGCGGTGGCGCAGTTTGAAAAGGCGATTGCCCTCGATCCCCAGAGCGATAACCGGGGTAAATGGGACAGTTTGCTGAAGGTTAACCGTTACTGGCTGCTGATCCAGCAGGGCGATGCGGCCCTGAAGGCGAATAATCCTGCGCAGGCGGAGCGTTACTATCAGCAGGCGCGCAGTATCGACAATACCGACAGTTATGCCGTGCTGGGGCTGGGCGATGCCGCCGCGGCGCGTAAAGATAACGACGCGGCGGAGCGTTATTATCGCCAGGCGCTGCGTATGGACAGCGGCAACAGCAATGCGGTCCGCGGCCTGGCCAATATTTATCGCGCGCAGTCCCCGGAGAAGGCCTCGCAGTTTATCCAGTCTCTCTCCGCCAGCCAGCGCCGGAGCATTGATGATATTGAACGCAGCCTGACCAACGAGCAGCTCTCCGCTCAGGCCGAACAGCTGGAGAATCAGGGGAAATACGCCCAGGCGGCAGAGATCCAGCGTCGTCGTCTGGCGCTCTCTCCCGGCGACGTGTGGATAACCTATCGTCTCTCGCGCGATCTCTACAGCGCGGGTCAGCGCAGCCAGGCGGATACCCTGATGCGTCAGCTTGCCAGCCAGAAACCGTCCGACCCGGATCAGGTGTACGCCAACGGGCTCTATCTTTCCGGCAACGATCAGGACCGCGCCGCGCTGGCGCATCTGGGCACGCTGCCGCGCAGCCAGTGGAACGGCAATATTCAGGAGCTTGCCGACCGTCTGCAAAGCAACCAGGTGCTGGAAACCGCCAACCGTCTGCGCGACAGCGGCAAAGAGCAGGAGGCGGAAAACCTTCTGCGCCAGCAGCCGACCTCCACCCGCATCGACCTGACGCTGGCGGATTGGGCGCAGCAGCGTGGCGATCTGGCGTCGGCGAAAACGACGTACAGCGCTGTCCTGCAGCGTGAGCCGCAGAACGAAGATGCGATCCTCGGCCTGACCGAGATTTATAGCGCGCAGGGTGACAAAGACGCTGCGCGCGCGGAACTGGCGAAACTGCCCGCCGCGCAAAACGGCCAGCCGCTGTCGCTCAACATGCAGCGCCGGATCGCGATGGCGCAGGCAGGTCTGGGCGATTCCGCTGCCGCAGAACAGACCTTCAACAAAATCATTCCGCAGGCTAAATCGCAGCCCGGCTCCATGGAAAACGCGCTGGTGTTACGTGATGCCGCGCGTTTCCAGGCGCAAAACGGGCAGCCTCAGCAGGCGCTGGAAACCTATAAAGACGCGATGGTGTCGTCCGGCGTCACGACGACCCGTCCGGCCGACAACGACAGCTTCACTCGTCTGACGCGCAACGATGAAAAAGACGACTGGCTGAAGCGCGGCGTGCGCAGTGATGCCGGTGACTTGTACCGTCAGCAGGATGTTAACGTCACGCTGCAGCACGATTACTGGGGCTCCAGCGGCACGGGCGGTTATTCGGACCTGAAAGCGCACACCACCATGCTGCAGGTGGATGCCCCGCTGTCTGACGGGCGCATGTTCTTCAGAAGCGATCTGGTCAACATGGACGCCGGTTCATTTGATAACAATAACGGGACTTACGATCCAAAATGGGGGACCTGCTACGAAACGCCGTGTAGCGGCAACACCCATCAGTCCGACAATGGCGCAAGCGTTGCCGTCGGCTGGCAGAATAAAACCTGGGCGATGGATATTGGCACTACGCCAATGGGCTTTGACGTCGTCGACGTGGTGGGCGGTATCAGCTACAGCAGCGATCTGGGCCCCATCGGCTATACCGTTAACGCCCATCGCCGCCCAATCTCCAGCTCCCTGCTGGCGTTCGCCGGGCAAAAAGATACTAACACCGGCACCACCTGGGGCGGCGTACGTGCCACCGGTGGCGGCGTAAGCATGAGCTATGACAAAGGGCAAGCGAACGGCGTCTGGTCAAGCCTGAACGCGGAAACGCTGACGGGTAAAAATGTGGAAGATAACTGGCGCGTCCGCTGGATGACGGGTTACTACTACAAGCTCATTAATAAAAACAATGAGCGCCTGACGGTCGGCGTCTCCAATATGCTCTGGCACTACGACAAAGACCTGAGCGGTTATACCCTGGGTCAGGGCGGCTACTACAGTCCGCAGGAGTATGTCTCCTTCGCACTGCCGGTAACCTGGCGTAAACGCACGGAGAACTGGTCCTGGGAGCTGGGTGGCTCGGTCTCCTGGTCTCACTCCAAAACCAAAGACGAGCTGCGCTACCCGATTCAGAATCTGATCCCGACCGATGAGCCAGACCGCTATACCGACCGGGGAGCGATGGAAACCGGCAGCAGTTCCTCAGGCACGGGTTATACCGCGCGAGCCATTATCGAACGCCGCGTAACGTCCAACTGGTTTGTGGGCATGGGCGTGGATATTCAGGAGGCGAAAGACTATACCCCAAGCCATGCGCTGATCTATGTGCGTTACTCTGCTGCAGGCTGGCAGGGCGATATGGACTTACCGCCGCAGCCGCTCATCCCTTACGCGGACTGGTAATCGGATTTTCCTTAATCCATTTGTAAGTCTCTCTTAATAGCGCGGCAATCGGGTATACTCAGGCGCGCCAGGTTTACACCCTGGCGCGCCCTGCGCCTCGAGTTTTGTGGAGAGTCATTTTGCGTGTCAGCCGTTCCTTAACAATCAAACAGATGGCGATGGTTTCTGCCGTCACCATGCTGTTTGTACTGCTCTTCTGCGTAATTTTGCTGTTTCATTCCGTACAGCAGAATCGCTATAACACGGCTTCGCAGTTAGAAAGTATCGCGCGCTCGGTGCGCGGCCCGCTCTCTGCCTCTATCCTGAAAGGGGATATTCCCGAAGCGGAAACCATTTTAAAACGTATTCAGCCTGCCGGCGTTGTTAGCCGCGCCGACGTCGTCTTGCCCAACCAGTTTCAGGCGCTGCGGATGAGCTTTATCCCGGAGCGTCCCGTCCCGATGATGGTGATGCGCCTGTTTGAACTGCCGGTGCAGATTTCACTGCCCGTTTATTCGCTTGAACGCCCTGCCAATCCGCAGCCGCTGGCCTATCTGGTATTACAGGCGGACTCCTACCGGATGTATAAATTCGTCATGAGTTGGGTGGTTACGTTAGTGACCACTTGCTTACTTATGACGCTTATTCTCAGCGTGGCGCTCACCTGGTGCATTAACCGGCTGATTGTTCATCCGCTGCGCCGTATCGCCCGCGAGCTGAATACGCTTGCGCCGCAGGATCAGATGGGACATCAGCTTGAGCTACCGCGTCTGCATCATGACGATGAGATAGGTATGCTGGTGCGCAGCTACAATCTCAACCAGCAGCGCATCCAGCGCCAGCAGGATGAGTTAAACAGCAGCGCCACGCGCTTCCCGGTGTCGGAGCTTCCCAATAAAGCCTTCCTGATGGCGATGCTGGAGCAAACCGTTGAGCGCCAGCAAACCACGGCGCTGATGGTTATCGCCTGCGAAACCCTGCAGGACACGGCTGGCGTGCTCAAGGAGAGCCAGCGCGAAATGCTGCTGCTCACCCTGGTGGAAAAGATCAAATCTGTCCTTGCCCCGCGTATGGTGCTGACTCAGGTCAGCGGTTATGACCTGGTGGTGATTGCTAACGGCGTAAAAGAACCATGGCATGCGATCACGTTAGGTCAGCAAGTACTCACTGTCATTAATGAGCGGTTGCCCATTCAGGGTATCCAGCTTCGTCCAAGCGCCAGTATCGGTATTGCGATGTACTATGGCGATTTAACGGCAGAGCAGCTTTATCATCGCGCGTTCTCGGCGGCGTTCACCGCCCGGCGCAAAGGCAAAAATCAGATCCAGTTCTTCGCGCCGGAAGAGATGGAAAAGGCGCAGCAGCGCCTGACGGAAGAGAGCGACATCCTGACCGCGCTGGATAACCGCCAGTTTGCCCTCTGGCTACAGCCGCAGGTGAATTTGCTGACGGGAGAAGTGAAAAGCGCCGAGGCACTGCTGCGCGTGCAGCAGCCGGATGGTTCATGGGAGCTGCCGGAAGGGCTGATTGAGCGCATTGAGTCCTGTGGCCTGATGGTTACCGTCGGCTACTGGGTTCTGGAGGAGTCCTGCCGTCAGCTTGCCGCCTGGCAGGAGCGCGGCGTGACGCTGCCGCTGTCGGTCAATTTGTCTGCCCTGCAGCTTATGCATCCAACCATGGTTTCAGAGATGCTGGAGCTGATCCATCGTTACCGAATCAAGCCTGATACGTTAACTCTGGAAGTGACGGAGAGCCGACGCATCGACGACCCCAATCAGGCGGTCGCGATTCTGAAACCGCTGCGTAATGCCGGCATCCGCATTGCGCTTGACGATTTTGGCATGGGATACGCCGGGCTGCGTCAGCTTCAGCACATGAAAACCCTTCCGGTGGATGTGCTCAAAATTGACAAAGCGTTTGTCGACGGTCTGCCGGGCGACAGCAGCATGGTGCAGGCGATTATCCAGATGGCGCGCAGCCTCAACCTGCATCTTATTGCCGAGGGAATTGAAACCGAAGCGCAACGCGCCTGGCTGGCAGAGGCGGGCGTGGAGAGCGGACAAGGCTTCCTTTTTGCCCCTGCTGTTCCTTCGGATGTCTTTGAAGAACGATACCTTTCTGGTGCTGACAATAACGCAAAAGTGTAATTTTGTTGCTGGCTTGTGCGAGCCAGCTCAAAGTTCTTAACATTTGTGTTTCAAATTTGAACTGAGTTTATTTCTGTCCTGTTATGTGGGTGTTATTTTAAAGCCGCAGGTTAACCATAACCTTACAAAGCCTGTGGTTTTTCTTCCCAAGGACACCTTATGAAAACCTCACTCTTCAAAAGTCTTTATTTCCAGGTCCTGACAGCCATCGCCATCGGTATTCTGCTGGGTCACTATTACCCTGAGCTGGGCGCGCAAATGAAACCGCTTGGCGACGCGTTCGTTAAGCTCATCAAAATGGTCATCGCGCCGGTGATCTTCTGTACCGTCGTGACGGGCATCGCTGGCATGGAAAGCATGAAGGCGGTCGGCCGTACCGGTGCAGTGGCGCTTCTCTATTTTGAAGTGGTCAGTACCCTTGCACTGATTATCGGTCTGATCATCGTCAACGTGGTGCAGCCGGGCGCGGGGATGAACGTAGACCCGTCAACGCTGGATGCCAAAGCGGTCGCGGTGTATGCCGAGCAGGCGAAGGATCAGGGCGTGGTTGCCTTCCTGCTGGACGTGATACCGGGCAGCGTGATTGGCGCCTTCGCCAGCGGTAACATCCTGCAGGTGCTGCTGTTCGCCGTGATGTTTGGCTTTGCTCTGCACCGTCTGGGCAGCAAAGGCCAGCTTATCTTTAATGTGATCGAAAGCTTCTCGCAGGTGATTTTCGGCATCATCAATATGATCATGCGCCTGGCGCCGATCGGTGCTTTCGGTGCGATGGCCTTCACCATCGGTAAGTATGGCGTCGGTACGCTGGTGCAGCTGGGTCAGCTGATTATCTGCTTCTATATCACCTGTATCCTTTTCGTGGTGGTGGTGCTGGGCTCCATCGCCCGCGCGACGGGTTTCAACATCTTCAAATTTATCCGTTACATCCGCGAAGAGCTGCTGATCGTTCTGGGGACATCCTCTTCAGAATCGGCGCTGCCGCGTATGCTCGACAAGATGGAAAAGCTGGGGTGCCGTAAATCGGTGGTCGGGCTGGTGATCCCGACGGGCTACTCCTTCAACCTGGACGGCACCTCGATATACCTGACGATGGCGGCCGTGTTTATCGCTCAGGCGACCAACAGCCATATGGATATTTTCCACCAGATTACCCTGCTGGTGGTGCTCCTGCTCTCCTCTAAAGGCGCGGCAGGCGTGACGGGCAGTGGCTTTATCGTGCTGGCTGCTACTATTTCCGCTGTGGGTCACCTGCCGGTGGCGGGTCTGGCGCTGATTCTGGGTATTGACCGCTTTATGTCTGAGGCGCGTGCGTTAACCAACCTGGTGGGTAACGGCGTGGCAACGGTGGTGGTGGCGAAATGGGTGAAAGAGCTGGATCACAAAAAGCTCGACGATACTCTGAATAATCGTTCATCTGACAGCAAAAATCCTGGCTTAACCTCCTAATCTTGTCACAAATGCCCGTATTCCCTTGTCGGGATGCGGGCTCCTGCGCATAATAACTGTTCGTACCTGTCATAATTCGACAAGATTTTTTTTGGGTATATTTCACTTCTGACCGTGACGTTTTGCCGAACGCGCGGTCTAATCGACGTGTTTTCATCGTCATCTTTAAGAGTGAAGCGCGTCGCGAAACACTCTTTTTAACCAGGAATGTTGATCAGGGGTTCACATGCAGGGCACAAAAATTCGACTCTTAACCGGCGGTTTGCTGATGATGGCAGCAGCCAGTTATGTGCAGGCAGATGCGCTCCAGCCAGACCCGGCCTGGCAACAAGGGACCTTAGCGAACGGTTTTCAGTGGCAGGTTTTAGCCACGCCGCAACGTCCCAGTGACCGTGTAGAAATCCGTCTGTCCATTAATACCGGTTCCCTCACGGAAAGCACCCAGCAAACCGGTTTTAGCCATTTTATTCCCCGGCTGGCGCTCACGCAGAGCGGCAGCCTGCAAGCGGTTCAGGTGCGTTCGCTTTGGCAGCAGGCCATCGATCCGAAACGCCCGCTCCCTCCGGCTGTGGTCTCGTATGACTACACCATGTTTAACCTGAGCCTGCCAAATAACCGTAACGATCTGCTAAAAGAAGCGCTTACGTATCTCTCCGATGCCTCTGGCAATCTGGCGATTACGCCGGACACCGTCAACTATGCGCTGAGCAACAGCGACATGGTGGCGACCTGGCCCGGGGATACCAAAGAGGGCTGGTGGCGTTATCGCCTGAAGGGCTCGACGTTACTGGGACATGACCCGGCCGAACCGCTGAAACAGCCGGTGGATGCCGAACAGGTAAAATCGTTCTATCAGAAGTGGTACACCCCGGACGCCATGACGCTGATCGTGGTGGGTAACGTGGACAGCCGCGCGGTGGTGGAGCAGATCAACAAAGCGTTTGGTGATTTAAAAGGCAAGCGTGAAACGCCAGCCCCTGTCCCGACGCTCTCTCCGCTGCGTGCAGAGCCTGTCAGCATTATGACGGACGCCGTGCGTCAGGATCGCCTCTCCGTCATGTGGGATAACGCCTGGCAGCCCATCCGCGAGTCCGCGGCGATGCTGCGCTACTGGCGTGCCGATCTGGCGCGTGAAGCGCTGTTCTGGCACGTTCAGCAGACGCTGAGCAAGAACAACGTGAAGAATATCGGTCTTGGCTTTGACTGCCGCGTGCTGTTCCAGCGTGCGCAGTGTGCCATCAACGTTGAATCGCCGGGCGATAAGCTGAATGCCAATCTGGGCGTGGTCGCAAAAGAGCTGGCAAAAGTGCGTAAAGAAGGGCTTTCCGAAGAGGAATTCAACGCTCTCGTGGCGCAGAAAAAACTCGAGCTGCAGAAGCTGTTTGCGACCTACGCTCGCGCCGATACCGACATTCTGATCAGCCAGCGTATTCGTTCCCTGCAGAATCAGGTGGTGGACATTGCGCCGGAACAGTACCAGAAGCTTCGTCAGGATTTCCTGAACGGTCTGACCGTCGATATGCTCAATCAGGACCTCCGTCAGCAGCTGTCGCAGGAGATGGCGTTGATCCTCCTGCAGCCGAAGGGCGAGCCGGAATATGACATGAAGGAACTTCAGAAGACCTGGGATTCCATTATGGCTACCGCACCGCAGCCTGCGCAGGCCGCCACGGCTGATGATTTACATCCGGACGCGACGGATATTCCGCAAGGGCAGTAATGCTTAAACGTTCCCTCTCCCTGTGGGAGAGGGTTAAGGTGAGGGCATCAGCCCGCACCCTCCTTAAACAGGCATCGCCTCGCGCGGAATAATCGCTCCGCGATACTGAATCACCGTGCTGGCCGTCAGGTGCCCACGCTGTGCCGCCGCTTCCGGCGTTCCACCCGTCAGACGTACCGCCAGATAACCCGCGCTGAATGAATCACCGGCCGCCGTGGTATCAATCACTTTCTCTTTGGCAAGCTTCACCGCCGGAACGTCAACCAGCGCTTCGCCCGCCACCGCGACCAGGCACGAATCTGCACCGCGCTTAATCACCACTTCGCTCACGCCTGCCGCCTGCGTGCGTGCAATCACGTCCTCTACCGGTTTCTCACCCCACAGGGCGTCTTCATCGTCGAGCGTCAGGAAGGCGATGTCGGTGCATTGCAGCATCTGTTGGTAGACCTGCTGCGTCTCTTCGCGGCTGGCCCACAGGCGCGGGCGGTAGTTGTTATCGAAAATAACCTTGCCGCCGTTTGCCCGGCATTCGCGCAGCAGCGAGAGCAGCTTTTCACGGCTGCTGGGGCTTAAAATCGCCAGGCTAATCCCGCTCAGATAGAGGTAGTCAAAGGTCGCCAGCTCTTCACAGATGGCCGCGGCCGCGTCGCTCTCCAGCCAGAATTTGGCCGCGGCTTCGTTACGCCAGTAATAAAACGTGCGTTCGCCTGTACTGTCGGTTTCGATGTAATAAAGCCCCGGGAGGCGGTTCTCCATACGCTGAATCAGCGACGTTTCAACATGTTCACTCTGCCAGGCCTCCAGCATTTGCTGGCTGAAGCTGTCCGTGCCCAGGGCGGTCACGTAGTTCACGGTGAGCGCCTCAGGTGAAACCTGACGGGCAATGTAAACCGAGGTGTTTAACGTATCGCCACCAAATCCGCGGCTGACTTCCGCGCCTTTTTGCGACAGCTCAATCATGCATTCGCCAATCACGGCAATTTTTTTGGACATAATCGTTAACCTGAACAGAAGAATTATCAGCAGTGTGCGCTGAGTGAATTAACCGGTCAACTATATTAAAACAACGTTCCATTATTTTATTTGAGCCAGCGCGTGTTACCGCGCATTTCTGTCATCTTAATTTCATTTTCCCGGTGAATTGAACATAAAGTTCTCAATTGTCGCGCCGATAATCCTGTGACGAGTCCAGAAAGGCTATCCCAACAACAGGACATCTGAAATGAAGTCAGAGCAGGTTATCCAGCGGCTGAGCACTACGCCTGAGGCAAGTATTGAGAACTTGCAGGAGCATCGCTACTGGCTGCAATGTGAGCGTGCGTACACCTATCAGCCGATTTACCGAACAGATGGTCGACTGATGGCAATTGAAATATTAACCGTCGTTACGCACCCCACAAACCCTACTCAGCGCATCCCGCCGGATCGCTATTTTGCCGAAGTTGCCGTTCGCCAGCGTCTGGACGTGCTGGAAGAGCAGCTTCGTATGCTGGCGACGAAGCAGTCCTTTTTCGAACAGCACGATATCCTCGCCTCGGTGAACGTCGATGGTCCAACCCTGCTGGCGCTGCGTCAGAACGCAAAATTGCAGGAGCTGATCGCCACTCTTCCGTGGATGCGCTTTGAGCTGGTGGAGCATGTCCGCCTGCCGCAGGATTCCTCGTTTGCGTCGATATGCGAATACGGCCCGCTGTGGCTGGATGACTTTGGCACCGGCATGGCGAACTTCTCCGCCCTGAGTGAAGTGCGCTACGACTACATTAAGGTGGCCCGCGACCTGTTCATTATGCTGCGTCAGACCCCGGAAGGGCGGAATCTGTTTACGCTGTTATTACAGCTGATGAACCGCTATTGCCAGGGCGTGATTGTTGAAGGTGTGGAAACACTGGAAGAGTGGCGTGATGTGCAAAACTCTCCCGCAGCGGCGGCGCAAGGCTATTATCTCTCGCGCCCAGTCCCAATGGATCGCCTCGATAGCGTGATAATGACCCTCTGATAAGCCCGCTTCCCTTTGTCTGGACTATAGTTTTACAGGACAGGTCATCAGGAAAGGGGATAAAAATGACGAGAACAACCAGGGTAATCTCCTGGACAGCAGGGATTTTCTTGTTGTTGATCGTGGTCGTCGCCATCATTATTGCGACGTTTGACTGGAACCGTCTCAAGCCGACCATCAACCAGAAAGTCTCAACCGAACTGAACCGCCCCTTCGCCATACGCGGTGATTTAGGGGTGGTGTGGGAGCGTCAGAAAGAGGAGCCAGGCTGGCGAAGCTGGATCCCCTGGCCACACGTCCATGCCGACGACATCATTCTCGGCAACCCGCCGGATATCCCGGACGTCACCATGATCCACCTGCCGCGCGTTGAAGCCACGCTGGCTCCGTTAGCGCTCCTCACCAAAACGGTCTATCTGCCGTGGATCAAACTTCAGCAGCCCGATGCGCGTCTGATCCGACTTTCAGAAAAAAACAACAACTGGACGTTTAACCTTGCCAGCGACAGCGAAAAAGATCCGAATGCCCAGCCTTCTTCCTGGTCATTCCGTCTCGACAATATTCTTTTCGATCGCGGGCGGATCGCCATCGACGATAAGGTCAGCAAGGCGGACGTGGAGATCCTGGTCGATCCGCTGGGCAAACCGCTGCCGTTTAGCGAGGTCACGGGCACGAAAGCGAAAGGTGACGCGGCAAGCGTGGGTGACTATGTCTTCGGCCTGACGGCAAAAGGACGATATAACGATCAGCCTCTCAGCGGTAAAGGGAAAATCGGCGGGATGCTGGCGCTTCGGAGCGAAGGCACGCCGTTCCCGGTGCAGGCGGACTTCCGTTCCGGTAACACCCGCGTGGCGTTCGTGGGCACGGTCAACGACCCGATGAATATGGGGGGCGTCGACCTTCAGCTTAAATTTGCAGGCGATTCGCTGGGCGAGCTGTATGAACTGACCGGCGTGCTGCTGCCGGATACCCCGCCGTTCGAAACGGACGGGCATCTGGTCGCCAAAATCGATACTGAAAAAGCGTCCGTTTTTGACTACCGGGATTTCAACGGCCGGATCGGCGACAGCGATATCCACGGCACGCTGACCTACACCACCGGAAAACCGCGCCCGAAACTGGAAGGGGATGTGGAGTCCCGTCAGCTGCGTCTGGCCGATCTGGGTCCGCTGATTGGCGTGGACTCAGGCAAAGGCACAAAGTCGAAAGAGGTCAAAAAGGATGTTCAGCCTGCCGGCAAAGTGCTGCCATACGATCGCTTCGAAACCGACAAATGGAACGTGATGGATGCGGATGTGCGCTTCAAAGGCGGAAAAATTGAACATGGCAGTACGCTGCCGATCAGCAATCTTTCGACCCATATCCTCCTCAAAAACGCCGACCTGCGCCTGCAGCCGCTGAAGTTCGGCATGGCGGGTGGGACGATTTCTTCGAACATTCATCTGGAAGGCGATAAGAAGCCGATGCAGGGGCGGGCGGAGATCCAGGCGCGTCGATTGAAGCTGAAAGAGCTGATGCCGAACGTAGAGCTGATGCAGAAAACCCTCGGTGAAATGAATGGTGATGCCGACATTCGCGGCGTGGGGAACTCGGTGGCGGCGCTGCTGGGCAGCGGCAATGGTAACCTGAAGCTGCTGATGAACGACGGGCTGGTGAGCCGAAACCTGATGGAGATCCTGGGGCTGAACGTGGGTAACTACGTCATCGGGCAAATCTTCGGTGATGACGAGGTGCGGGTGAACTGCGCGGCGGCCAATCTGGATCTGGTTAACGGCGTGGCGCGTCCGCAGATATTTGCCTTCGACACGGAAAACGCGGTGATTAACGTAACCGGTACCGCCAGCATGGCCTCGGAGCAGCTTGATCTGACGATTGACCCGGAAAGTAAGGGGATCCGCATCATCACCCTGCGCTCGCCGCTTTACGTGCGCGGAACCTTCAAAAACCCGCAGGCGGGCGTGAAGCCCGGACCGCTGATTGCGCGCGGTGCGGTGGCTGCGGCACTGGCGACGCTGGTCACCCCAGCCGCAGCCCTACTGGCGTTGATTTCACCGTCAGAAGGCGAGGCCAATCAGTGCCGGACTATTTTGTCGCAGATGAAGAAGTAGCTCACTCTCCCTGTGGGAGAGGGGCGTCAGGCCGCAGTGAATTACAGAGCCTGGTGCTTAGTTTCGTGCGTCAGCAGCAGCGCAATCAGCGTCAGCGCCGCCATTGCCGCCAGATAGACCCCCACATAGAACAGACCATAGTTCGCCTGCAGCCAGGTGGCGATATACGGCGCAACGGACGCGCCCAGAATAGAGGCAACGTTGTAGGAGAATGACGCACCGGTATAACGTACTTCCGTCGGGAACAGCTCGGGCAGCAGCGCGCCCATCGGGCCGAAGGTCAGCCCCATCAGGCTCAGGCCAATCAGCAGATAGGCCATCACCAGCGCCGGGCTACCTGAACCCAGCAGCGGCGGGAAGACGAACAGAGCAAACAGAATGATGAGCGTGGTGATCGTAATCATGCTCGCACGACGACCGAATTTATCCGCCAGCAGGCCCGCAATCGGTACCATCACACCAAACCCGATCACCGCCATCATCAGCATCCACAGCACTTCATTACGCGGCAGGCCCAGGCCAACCGGCGCGGCGGCGGTACTGAACGTCATGGAGTAGACGGTCATAATGTAGAAAAGCGTATAGGTAGCCAGCATGATGAACGTGCCCAGTACGGTCACGCGGACGTGTTTGGTCAGCAGCGTACCCAGCGGCACTTTCACCTGCTTGTTCGCCGCGGCCACTTTCGCGAAAACAGGCGTCTCATGCAGCGAAACGCGCACGTACAGGCCAATCAGCACCAGCACGGCTGAGAAGATAAACGGGAGACGCCAGCCCCAGCTCATGAACTGTTCATCCGTCAGCAGCCAGGAGAGCAGCAGGAACGTCCCGTTGGCAAAGAAGAAGCCAATCGGAGCGCCCAGCTGCGGGAATGAACCGTACAGCGCGCGCTTGCGCGCCGGGGCGTTCTCGGTGGCCAGCAGCGCCGCGCCGCCCCATTCACCGCCCAGCCCCAGACCCTGACCAAAACGCGCCAGCGCCAGCAGGACCGGCGCCAGAATGCCGATGGTTTCATAGGTCGGCAGCAGACCGATGGCTACGGTGGAGATGCCCATCGTCAGCAGCGAGGCCACCAGGGTGACTTTTCGGCCAATGCGATCGCCAAAGTGTCCAAACAGCGCAGAGCCAATCGGACGCGCAACAAACGCGATAGCAAAAGTCGCCAGAGACTGCAGCGTGGCCGCCGTCGGATCGCCCTGCGGGAAGAAAATATGCGGGAAGACGATGACCGCGGCGGTGGCATAAATATAAAAGTCGAAGAACTCAATGGCGGTGCCAATCAGCGATGCGACGACGACTTTATTGCGCGAGTTTACCGGAACGTTTTCCGTTCCTGAGTCGAGTGTGGTGGCGGTTGCTTGCATAATATTTTCTTATTTTTGTCGAACGAAAGGCCATATTACGCACAGCAAAAGCGACATTTCAATCTGTAACAAAGCCGCGGGCTGGTGATAAAAACAACAAAAAGCGGATAATTTTCAGACCAGCGAAAACACATCTATGAAATGCTTCACAGATTTTAAATATTGGTCAATTAAACTGGTTTTCGGTTAAATAAAAGTTACGGGCTGGATTTATATGCTGAAATGAAGGATCGGGCTGAAATTTCAGCCCGAGAGCGGGGCTAGCGGTGCGTTTTGCCCGGCATTCGCGTGTCGCCTTTGTACTCGGCGGTGGCAATCCATGCCGCGCAGAACAGGGTCAGGCGGGCGAAGAAGTAGAAGAAGGCCATCAGCCCCAGCACCGAGCCAAACGCCGCGCCGGAAGGGGATTTCACCAGCGACGGTAGCGTGTAGGTCATCACGATTTTGATCACCTCAAAGCCGATCGCCGCAATCAACGTGCCGCGGAGCAGCGCCTTCTTGCGCGGACGATGGCGCGGCAAGCGCCAGAAGATCCAGAAGAACAGCAGGTAGTTGGCGAAGATGGAAATGGCCAGCCCAATGCCGCGCCAGGCGGGCTTCAGCCATTCGATGTAATCAAGGTAAAGCGCGGAGATGATCATCTGCTGCGCCGAGCCCGCCACGGAGGTAATGGAAAGCGTCACGATCAGCGCGACGAGCAGGCCAATCAGCGAAACAAAATCGCGGAGATACTTAACCCATATTTTCTCCTGGTCCTGCGGCTTACGCTCCCAGACGTCGCGCGACTGGGCGCGGATGGCCTCGCGCAGGTTGCCCATCCAGTTAACGCCGGAGTAAAGGGCAATCAGCAAACCGACGATGCCCACGGTGGTACGCTGCTGAACGGCGGTATTGATGGTGCTCTTGAGCGTGCTGGCAAGGGTCGGGTCACTGACGTTATTCAGGATCTTATTGAAGATATCCTGCAGTAGCGTCGGGTGCGACGCGAGCACAAAACCGGCTGCCGCAAACGACACCATCAGGATTGGTATCATCGACAGGAAGGAAAAATAGGTGATGGCGGCACCAAACTGGTTCCCCATGCGGTCATTAAACCGTTCTGTGGCGCGTATCAGGTGCGCAATCATGGGAAGCTGCTGAATTCTCGCGGCGATACCGGTGACGGTCCCCAGCGCTTTGCTGGCGGTGCCTGGCGTTTTGGCCTCTTCGGGCCCGGTCTCCATCTTTTTGATGGGGTCATACTCTAAATGTTGAGTCGGTCGTTGCGGATTGTTTTCCGGCGTCACGCGCATTTTCCTTTTCGTTTGGCTGGATGTTTTTGAATTATAGCTTGCGGCTAGTCCACGTAAGCTTTTGTGAGTTCAGTTAGCCACTCCATGAACAGATGGACCCGGCGGGAGAGGTTGCGGCGGTGGGGGTAAATCAGGGAAACAGGCATCGGTTCGGCCCGGTATTGCGGGAGGATCTCAATCAGCTTCTTCGCGCGCAGTAAATCGCGCACACCAACCCGCGGCACCTGAATAATGCCCAGCCCGGCGAGACAGGCAGCCTGGTAAGTTTCCGTGCTGTTGACGGTTAAGACCCCGCCCGTTTTTATCCACTGCGTTGCACTGCCGTTATAAAACTCAAAACCCTGGGGGCGTGTTCCCAGCGTAGCGGTGTAATGAATGACGGCGTGCGAGCCTAAATCGTCCAGGGTTTCCGGATAGCCAAAACGCGCCAGATAATCCGGGCTGGCGCAGTTAATCACCGATAGCTTGCCCAGCGGACGGGCAATCAGCCCTGAATCCTTAAGCGTGCCGACGCGCACCACGCAATCAAACCCTTCGCGGATCACATCCACAAGACGATCGCTGCTGCTGAGCTCAAGTTCAATGCCCGGATAGTGCTGCAGAAAAGCAGGCAGTTTGGGGATGACTAAATTTCGAGCAACGCCGACGGGCATATCCACGCGGAGCCGACCGCTGATGCTGGAGGGATCGTGCTGAAACATGCCGTCGAGTTCATCAAGGTTTGCCAGCAGATCTTTGGCCCGCTCGTAATAGACCATGCCGTCCTGCGTCAGGCTGACGCGTCGCGTGGTGCGGTGCAATAGCTGGGTGCCAAGCCGGTTTTCCAGGGCCTGAATTTGCCGCGAGACGCTGCCTTTCGGCAGGGTTAACGTTTCGGCCGCGCGGGAAAAACTCTCCAGTTCCGCGACGCGGACGAACAACTGCATTGCGTGAATTTTATCCATAGAGGAAGCTCATTGTTGTTTCTGCTGAAACAGTGAAGCGTTTTAACCCATCTTTATTGATTTTCTATCACCTAATAAGCTCTTTCTCAATCTCCTTAACAGCCAAAACGAGGTTTATGATGAGTGAACGTATCGCATTAGTGACGGGTGGTAGCCGTGGTCTGGGCAAAAACGCTGCGTTAAAGCTGGCGGCAGACGGCACGGGAATTGTCCTGACATACAACCGTAGCCAGCAGGAAGCGCTGGATGTTGTGCATGAAATTCAGCAAAAAGGCGTCAACGCAGCGGCATTACAGCTCAACGTCGGGGATATCACGAGTTTTGATCATTTTGCCCGACAGCTTCAGGAAACCCTTAAGACCGTCTGGCAGCGCGAAACCTTTGACTATTTATTGAACAATGCCGGAACGGGTTTATACGCGCCCTATGCCGACACGACGGAAGCCCAGTTTGATGAAGCGCTGAACATTCATTTCAAAGGACCTTTCTTCCTGACCCAGCGCCTGCTGCCGCTGCTTAACGACGGGGGACGGATCCTCAACGTCTCCAGCGGGCTGGCCCGTTTTACCCAGCCGGGTTCAGGGACCTACGCGGCGATGAAGGGGGCGATGGAAGTGCTGACGCGTTATCAGGCGAAAGAGCTGGGCGCGCGCGGCATTTCCGTCAATATCATTGCGCCTGGCGCGATAGAAACAGACTTTGGCGGCGGACGCGTGCGCGACAACGCGGAGCTGAATCAGATGCTGGCGTCGCAGACGGCGCTGGGACGGGTGGGTTTGCCGGACGATATCGGCGATGCCATTGCGGCACTGCTCAGCGATAAGCTGGGCTGGATGAATGCGCAACGTATTGAAGTCTCTGGCGGTATGTTCCTGTGATGCACGGGCTTAAGGGGAAGAATCCTCTTAAGGAGACCCTTAATCACAATATTTCGCCAGAGAAAGACCCTAATGTTTTTTTATTAACGCAATGGCCGCAGAAAATATTTACAGCGAATGACGTTTGATATTCGTTTCCTCTTAATAGCGACACTAAAGAGGAAACGATGTCCGGGGAATATCTGCTAAAAAGCGGTTGGTCAGGAATTATTATTCAGGTATTCCTGCTGTAATAAACCAAATAGCCAGTCATTTTGCCAGCGCCCCGCAAGATAATAGCTCTCGCGTAATTCCCCTTCCAGGCGAAAGTGGGCTTTTTCCAGCAGGCGTCTTGAAGCGACATTTCCCGCGGCGACGGTGGCGGTGAGTCGCCGTATACCGCCCTGATGAAAAGCGTAATCGCAAAGCGCTTTCAGGGTTTCAAAGCCGTAACCTTTCCCCTGCGCCTCGGGGGCGAAAAGGAAGCCCACTTCTGCGCAGTCCTCCCCCCGATGAATATAGCCGGTAACGCCCAGCGGGCCCTGTGAGGCGGTGTCACGTACGACGAGACAAAGCCAGTGCGCGCTGCCCGGTACCCATGGGGTCAGGCGCGAATCAAACGCCTCACGGATCGCCGCGACGGGGCGGTCTTCCGCCACAAAGCGCATCACGTCCGGGTGCTGCTGTAGCGCCAGAAAAAAGGGCCAGTCTTGTTCCTGCAGGGGCGAACAGGTCAGGCGAGAGGTAATTAAAACCGGCATTCGGATTCTCCTGAAACATTTTAAATCATTTTAGGGTTGTCACTTTATTTCAACAGAAAGTCAGGTATGGTTAACCGCGTATAAATAAAAAGAATAAAGGGCGTTTCGTGCCCATTCCGGATGTCTTCGTTGTCGCTTAAGGAAAACAATGACTCTCAGCACATCACATCATATTCGCGAACAGTTTGAACACTGTCTGGCGGTCATTCGCCTTGCGTCGGTGGAAATTTTACTCCTTCTGAATGTACATGCTTCTGAGGGCAAAGATCCACGCTGGTTCCTGGAACAACTCGACAGCGCGCGATTAGCTCAGGGCGGCTGGGGAGCCGTTGCGAAAAAACTCAACCTTAATGATGCCGAGATGTCGGAATTTACGCTCCAGCTACGCCTGCTGCAGCAGCGCGTTCCGCAGTATGAAAGCGGACAGGATGTGAGTGAAAACCAGCTTATTGCGGCGATGCGGTTTGTGACCGCGCTGGAACATCTTCGCCTGCAGCAGCCGCTGTTGACCTACAGCACGGACCTGGCGCCGGGAAACGAACTCCAGCAGCAGCAGGCGCACAAGCAGGTACGCGCGATTGAGCTGATGATTAAAGGGCTCATCCAGCAGGCCTGGCCCGATCAGGTGCGGCTGAACAACCATCTGAAGACCCTGTTTAACGCTGACCGCGTGCGGCGCTGGCTGAAGCTTGGCGAGATCAATGATGTCCTCAGCGGCATGATGTTCAGTGAACTGGCGCAGATGCTGGTGGATAAAAAAGAGTTCAGCCGCTATTACGCTTCGCTGTTCAGCGACCCGTCGATGCTGACGCTGCTGGTTGAACCGCGCAAAACGCTGCAAACCTTCCTCGATGACATTCGGCAAATCCGCAACAACATCACCGTTCAGAAAACGTTAAGCTCGGCGCAAATCCAGCTGCTGGATAATTACTACACGCAGATCGCGCGGCCCGTGCAACGGGCGTTTGAAGAGGGGAGAACGCGCGTCAATCCGGCCGGATTCATGGCGGTAGATGCCAGCGAATTGCATACTTTCTGGGAAAAGGCGCAGAAAATGGATCGGGTCACCGGTGGGGATCTTTTTGAAGTCCGGGACACCATTGAAAAGCCGACCCAGCGCGCACCGCGTACGCCCGAACAACGCGAGCAGCTCATTTCCGGTGCGCTATGGGGGGCGGTTGGCGTTATGGTTATTGCCATTGTGGCAGGGGGCTTCTGGCTGGTGACCAGCAGCAAGCCGCAGCCAGCGACCGTCAGCGCGGCTGAAGCGGCTCCTCCGCAGGAAATGCGCGAGACGCCTTCTTCGCGCGAAACGCTCACGCGCATGGGGGTGACCTGGGACGAGAATAATTTCCGCTCGGCCATTAACCGCAACGATACCCGCGTGACCCAGCTCTTTTTGCAGGGCGGTATGGACTGGAAGCTCTCCTGGACCGAAGAGGCGATGTCGGCAGGCTATGACGATGTGCTGGAGCTGATGTTACGCTACCGGCAGAACATGGTGGAAGAGAAGCCGTGTCGTCGCTTCATCAACACGCTCAGCCACGCCATGTCGAACGGGGAGTCTCTGACCTCGGTTCGTAAAGAGTATCTCAAAGCTTTCTGCACCGTGCCTGCCGTGGTGAAACGCCAGCAGCACGATCTCGACATGGCCACACGCCGCGCGCAGTCGCAGCCGGATGCCACCACGAAAAAATGGCAGTCCATTCAGACTGCCATTTATGAGGTGATTCGCTGATCTCTTTTCCCTCTCCCTGTGGGAGAGGCCGGGGTGAGGGCACCAGACCGCACCCCGCTTAAGGTTCCCCATATAGCCCAATCAGCCGCCGCACCACGCCGTTCGTCCAGCCGAAACCGTCCTGCAGCGGATACTCACCTCCGCCACCTTCGCGCGGTGTACTGCTGGCGATGTGGTACTTCTCAATCAGCTTGTGATGCGTCTTATAAAAATGGTTCACCGTATGCAGCCAGCTCCAGGCGATCTCATCGCCCAGCGAGTCGTTGCCGTACTGCTTGAACCCCTGAATCGCCATCCACTGCAGCGGTGCCCAGCCGTTGGGTTTATCCCACTGCTCGCTGGTTTCGTACTCGGTCGCCAGAATTCCGCCCGGCGTCAGCAGACGCGCCTTGACCGCATCCGACAAACGTTCTGCCTGCTCGTGCGTCGCCATTCCAACATACAGCGGCACAATGCTGGCGGCAGAAAACAGCGCCAGCTCTTCGCGTCGCCAGTCGTAATCGCGGTAACAGCCGCTCTCCTCATCCCACAGATAGCGGTTCACCGCCGCGCGGCGATCGTTGGCTTTCTGGCGGAATTCCTCTGCCGTCTCTTTATCCCCTTTCGACGCCGAGATGTTGGCAATAGCGCTTTCCAGCTTGAACAGGAAGGCGTTCAGATCGATGGGAATAAACTGCGTCGTGCGGATGCTGGCGAGCCGCGACGGATCGCGCAGCCAGCGGGACGAGTAATCCCAGCCGGACGCCGCACCCGCGCGCAGGTCGCGGTACACCTCATTGGGCGGACGACCCGAGTGGCGGGCCGTTTCCACGTCCTCAATCCACGATTCGTCGCGCGGGGTATCACGGTCGTCCCAGTAGCGGTTGAGCAGTGAACCGTCCGGCATGCGCACGGCGCTGCGGTAAGCCTGATTAAGCAGCAGCGACTCCGCGCCGTCCATCCAGAAGGCGTACTCCATTTTGAGGTGGTCCAGATAGCGTTTCGCCCCGCGCACGCCGTCCTCCTCGAACAGCTCCACCATCAGGGCAAAGACCGGCGGCTGCGAGCGGCTGAGATAATAGGTGCGATTGCCGTTGGGGATATGCCCGTAGCGTTCAATCAGCCAGGCGAAGTTGTCCGCCATACACTTGAGCAGATCGTTACGGCCACTCTCTGCCAGCCCCAGCATGGAGAAATAGGAATCCCAGTAGTAGGTCTCGCTGAATCGCCCGCCGGGGACGATATAGGCCTGCGGCAGTGCCAGCAGGGAAGACCAGGGAATGTGATCCTGCGGCTCGCGCGTCAGCACCGGCCACAGGTTATCAATGTGCTCTTTCAGGGAGAGTCCCGGGTCGGAGACATATTCTGTGCCGTACGTTTCCGGCATCCAGAAGTGGTTCTCCACAAACTGGCGCAGGTCGAAATCCCGGTGGCGTCTGACCTTGCGGTAGCGGATCAGGATATCCAGCGGATCCATCTTCGGTGCGCAGTCTGGGAAGGTTTTACTGTCCGCAAACAGCCGCGTCGACTGCACGTGCTCGAACAGTTCAAGATAGCGGTCTGCGGGCGTCAACGCATCGGAGGCGGGTAGCCCCTCGATCATTTCGGGTTCCGGCTCCGCCTCAATCATTTCATCCAGTTTCAACTCGCAGGGATCGGTCTCGTAGCGCAGCTCTTCTGCAATCTCGAACTCGATGTTCTCGGTAGCCTGTAGTTTCTGGTTGAACATGGTGATAGGGACCTCCGGTTGTGTGTTCAAAAGACAGGTTTATCCGGGCGTCTTATAAGCGTAGACATTCGCTTCGGTAGATGGGGAGGGAAATGTGCGGTAGATCACTATTTTCGGAGCATTCGTTTTGCAACGATTTATGAATGTTAAAAAAATGCCCCTCCGGGGAGGGGCATCAGGATTAACGCATGGTCACAAACTCTTCCGCGGCCGTCGGGTGGATTGCCACCGTGTTATCGAAGTCTTTCTTGGTTGCGCCCATCTTCAGCGCCACGGCGAAGCCCTGCAGGATCTCGTCCATGCCGAAGCCGATGCCGTGGATGCCGACAATCTTCTCTTCCGGGCCCACGCAGACCAGCTTCATGCGGCACGGCTGACGGTGCGAGGTGACGGCGGTGTACATCGCGGTAAACGCCGATTTATACACTTTCACCTGGTCGTCGCCATACTGCTCGCGCGCCTGCGGCTCGGTCAAGCCGACGGTGCCGATTGGCGGATGGCTGAAGACCACGGTCGGGATGTTGCTGTAGTCCAGATGCTCGTCCGGCTTGTTGTTGAACAGGCGCTCGGAGAGACGACGGCCCGCCGCAACGGCGACCGGCGTCAGCTCAACCGCGCCGGTGTTGTCGCCAACCGCATAAATGCCCGGTACGCTGGTGTTCTGGAATTTATCGACGACGATATAGCCTTTTTCGTCGGTTTTCACGCCGGTGACGCCCAAGTTGAAGTTATCGTTCGCCGGCTCACGGCCAATCGCCCAGATCAGGCAATCGACGGTCTGGCTGCGGCCATCTTCCAGCTCAAGCGTCAGGCTACCGTCCGCGTTTTTCACCACCGCTTTTGGCACGGCGTTGGTGTGCAGGGTGGGGCCTTCGGTGTTCATCACTTCAACCAGCGTATCGACAATCAGCGGGTCAAAGCTGCGCAGCGGCGCGTGTTTACGTACGAACAGGTGCGCTTCTGCGCCCAGGCCGTTAATCACGCCAGCCAGTTCCACCGCGATATAGCCCGCGCCAACAACGGCAACGCGTTTTGGCAGGGCAGGCAGCTCGAAGAAGCCGTCGGAATCAATGCCGTATTCCACGCCCGGGATGTTCGGGTGGCTCGGACGACCGCCGGTGGCGATCAGGATGTGATCGGCGGTGATCGTCTCGCCGTTCACTTCGATCGTTTTCTCGTCCACAAAGCGGGCGAAACCGTGGATAACATCGACGTTATTTTTACCCAGAACGTTGTCGTACGAGGTGTGAATACGGTCGATGTAGGCGGTACGGCTGGCGATCAGTTTGTCCCAGTCGAAGCGGTTGATGGTGGTGTCAAAGCCGTAGTCCGGTCCATACATATGGATAGCTTCACGGATCTGCGCCGCATGCCACATCACTTTCTTCGGTACACAACCCACGTTCACGCAGGTGCCGCCCAGCGCTTTGGCTTCAATCAGCGCGCACTTCTGGCCGTACATGGCCGCACGGTTGATGGAGGCGATGCCGCCGCTGCCGCCGCCGATTGCGATGTAGTCATAATGCTTAGTCATTGCTTTTGTCCTTAATCGTGAATTGCCGCGATTGTATACCTGAAATCAATAGTTTCCACCGATGACTGCGATTACTCCGGCACGATCCAACTGACGGTGGCGTGGCCTGTCCCGGCGGGCACCAGCGTTTTATGCAGCCACGGCAGCACGTTGTTCATCTGCGCTTCCAGCTTCCACGGCGGGTTGATCACAATCATGCCGGAGGCGGTCATGCCGCGCTGATCGCTGTCAGGGCGTACCGCCAGCTCGATCTGCAGGATTTTGCGGATGCCGGTCGCTTCCAGATCTTTGATCATGCGCTTGATTTGCGCGCGCAGAACCACCGGATACCACAGGGCGTATGTCCCGGTGGCGAAGCGTTTGTAGCCTTCGTGGATGCCGGTCACCACCGCCTGATAGTCGGTTTTGATTTCGTACGGCGGGTCGATCAGCACCAGGCCGCGACGAGAAACCGGCGGCAGTTTGGCCTTCAGCTGCTGGTAACCGTCGGCTTTTTCCACGCGGGCGCGGCTGTCTTTCTGGAATTCAGAACGCAGCAGCGGGAAATCGCTCGGGTGCAGCTCGGTCAACTGGAGGCTGTCCTGCTCGCGCAGCAGCTGGCGTGCAATTAGCGGTGAGCCAGGGTAGTAGCGCAGCTGGCCGTTGCGGTTGAAGTGGTTCACCACGCCGATGTAAGGCTCCAGCTCGGCAGGCAGGTCGTCCTGCTGCCAGATGCGGGCAATCCCTTCCAGATATTCACCGGTACGCTCGGCATGCTCGCCGCTCAGCTGATAACGGCCCGCGCCCGCGTGTGTGTCCAGATAGAGAAACGGCTTCTCTTTCTCTTTGAGCGATTCAATGATCAGGCTCTGAACGGTGTGTTTAAGGACGTCGGCGTGGTTGCCTGCGTGAAAGCTGTGGCGATAACTGAGCATGGATGAATGTGTTCCAGGTAGTAAACGTAGGCCCGATAAGCGTAGCGCCATCGGGCAAAAATAGACCGTATCGCCACAGTATACAGAAAAGTTTCCACGGCCGCGAAAGCGCAACGTCCGGCATTGAAATCCTCTACACTTAACCCCATTCTAGATCCCATATGCACAGCGCCGGATGCGCGCTTCATTCACCTATTTCAACAGGACAGCGTTTATGACCAATCCATTACTGACGCCTTTTTCGTTGCCGCCGTTTTCTAAAATCCTCCCTGAGCATGTGGTTCCAGCCGTTACGCAATCGCTGGACAACTGCCGCGCGGCGGTAGAAAGCGTGGTAGCGCAGGGCGCGCCGTACACCTGGGAAAATCTGTGTCAGCCGCTGGCCGAAGTGGACGACGTGCTGGGGCGTATCTTCTCCCCGGTAAGCCACCTGAACTCGGTAAAAAACAGCCCGGAACTGCGCGAAGCCTACGAGCAGACCCTGCCGCTGCTCTCTGAGTACAGCACCTGGGTCGGTCAGCACGAAGGGCTGTACAAAGCCTACCGCGACCTGCGCGATGGCGACCACTATGCCGAACTGAACACGGCGCAGAAAAAATCGGTCGATAACGCCCTGCGTGATTTTGAGCTGTCCGGGATTGGCCTGCCAAAAGAGAAGCAGACCCGCTACGGTGAAATTGCCGCGCGTCTGTCCGAGCTGGGCAACCAGTACAGCAACAACGTGCTCGACGCCACCATGGGCTGGACGAAGCTGATTACCGACGAAGCTGAGCTGGCCGGTATGCCGGAAAGCGCGCTGGCGGCGGCAAAAGCCCAGGCTGAAGCGAAAGAGCAGGAAGGTTTCCTGTTAACGCTGGATATCCCGAGCTATCTGCCGGTGATGACCTACTGCGACAACCAGGCCCTGCGCGAAGAGATGTACCGCGCGTACAGCACCCGCGCCTCCGATCAGGGGCCGAATGCCGGTAAGTGGGACAACAGCCCGGTCATGGCGGAAATCCTCGCTCTGCGTCACGAGCTGGCCCAGCTGCTGGGCTTTGAAAACTACGCCGACAAATCCCTCGCCACCAAAATGGCGGAAAACCCGCAGCAGGTGCTCGACTTCCTGACGGATCTCGCGAAACGCGCCCGTCCTCAGGGTGAGAAAGAGCTGGCCCAGCTGCGCGCCTTCGCGAAAGCGGAGTTCGGCGTGGACGAGCTGCAGCCGTGGGATATCGCGTACTACAGCGAAAAACAGAAGCAGCACCTCTACAGCATCAGCGACGAGCAGCTGCGCCCGTACTTCCCGGAAAACAAAGCCGTTAACGGCCTGTTTGAAGTGGTGAAGCGCATCTACGGCATCACCGCCAAAGAGCGTACCGATATCGACGTCTGGCATCCGGACGTGCGCTTCTTCGAGCTGTATGACGAGAAAAATGAGCTGCGCGGCAGCTTCTATCTCGATCTCTACGCGCGTGAGAACAAGCGCGGCGGGGCGTGGATGGACGACTGCGTGGGCCAGATGCGTAAAGCCGACGGCTCTCTGCAGAAGCCGGTCGCCTACCTGACCTGTAACTTCAACCGTCCGGTAAGCGGCAAGCCGGCGCTGTTCACCCACGACGAAGTGATTACCCTGTTCCACGAGTTCGGTCATGGTCTGCACCATATGCTGACCCGCATCGAAACCGCAGGCGTGGCAGGCATCAGCGGCGTGCCGTGGGATGCGGTCGAGCTGCCGAGCCAGTTTATGGAAAACTGGTGCTGGGAGCCGGACGCGCTGGCGTTTATCTCCGGTCACTACGAGACCGGCGAACCGCTGCCGAAAGAGCTGCTGGATAAAATGCTGGCGGCGAAAAACTACCAGGCGGCGATGTTCATCCTGCGCCAGCTGGAGTTCGGCCTGTTCGATTTCCGCCTGCACGCCGAGTTTAGCCCGGAGCAGGGCGCGAAAATCCTTGAGACCCTGGCCGAGATTAAAAAGCAGGTTGCCGTTATTCCTGGGCCAACCTGGGGCCGCTTCCCGCACGCGTTCAGCCACATCTTCGCTGGCGGCTACGCGGCGGGCTACTACAGCTACCTGTGGGCCGACGTGCTGGCCGCGGATGCCTTCTCTCGCTTCGAAGAAGAGGGGATCTTCAACCGCGAAACCGGCCAGTCGTTCCTCGATAACATTCTGACCCGAGGCGGGTCTGAAGAGCCAATGGTGCTGTTCAAACGCTTCCGCGGCCGCGAGCCGCAGCTGGACGCGATGCTTGAGCATTACGGGATCAAAGGCTGATTGTTACGTGAAGATCTGCTTAGTAGATGAAACAGGCGCCGGAGACGGCGCCTTATCTGTTCTGGCCGCCCGCTGGGGGCTGGAGCATGATGACGAAAACCTGATGGCGCTGGTGATGACGCCGGAACATCTGGAGTTGCGTAAGCGCGACGAACCGAAGCTCGGCGGGATTTTCGTCGACTTTGTCGGCGGCGCGATGGCGCACCGGCGCAAGTTCGGCGGCGGTCGCGGCGAAGCGGTGGCCAAGGCGGTCGGCATCAAAGGGAGCTACCTCCCGGACGTGGTCGATGCCACGGCGGGGCTGGGGCGCGATGCGTTTGTGCTGGCGTCAGTCGGCTGTCGCGTGCGGATGCTGGAGCGTAATCCGGTTGTCGCTGCGCTGCTCGACGACGGGCTGGCGCGAGGCTATGCGGACCCGGAAATCGGCCCGTGGTTACAGGAAAGATTGCAGCTGATCCACGCCTCCAGCCTGACGGCATTGACGGATATCACCCCGCGCCCGCAGGTGGTCTATCTCGACCCGATGTTCCCGCATAAGCAGAAAAGCGCGCTGGTGAAGAAAGAGATGCGGGTGTTTCAGTCGCTGGTGGGGCCGGATTTGGATGCCGATGGCCTGCTGGAGCCGGCTCGTCAGCTTGCCACGAAGCGGGTGGTGGTAAAGCGCCCGGACTATGCGCCGCCGCTGGCGGACGTTGCGACCGCTAACGCAGTGGTCACGAAAGGGCACCGGTTTGATATTTATCCGGGTACGCCGGAATAAAAAAAGCCGGGTGGCGGCTTCGCCTTACCCGGCCTGTGTCCTCGATCTATCCCCTCTCCCTTTGGGAGAGGGTTAGGGTGAGGGGCGTTTAACGCACTTACTCGTCTTCTTCGTCACGCAGTGGAACAATCAGCATATCCACGTGAACGGTGTTAATCAGCTGGCGCGCTGAAGACATCAGCTTGCTCCAGAAGTCCTGATGGTGACCGCAAACCACCAGGTCCATATCGTATTTCTTAATCGCATCAACCAGCACCTGGCCCAGGTCGCCGCTGCCGCTCAGGGTTTCGGTAATCAGATAGCCCGCGTTGGTGGAGAGTTCGCTCAGGGCATGGTGAGTCTCTTCGGAAATGCGTTTCTGCATATCGCCAAGATTCACGTCGATCAGACCGGTGTAGAGGTCGGAGTAATTCACGTCAACGTGAATCAGCGAAACTTTCGCATTGTAGGGACGTGCCATGGAAACCGCTTTATCAACCAGCACTTTGCTCTCCGGAGAGAGGTCAACCGCGATGAGAATGTGTTTGTAAGCCATAGTGTTACTCCTTCCTTAAGTTATCGATGACTAAGTGAGAATGCCGTCGTCTGATGCTTTCATTACGGCCCAGTTAAACATATTTTTCAAGCTTTGGTGTTGATAACGATTAACCTTGTGGCAAAAAAATTAACGGATCTCCTACACTATTAAATGAGCCGTTCGGATATTAAAACGCGAACCGGATCGACTTCTGGTCATTCTTTCACTGAACTGTCTGTCAGGGCATTGGGGTGCGGTAGCTCAGGAGCCTTGCTTCGTGGGCGGACGCCGGGGAGGATGTATGATTAGCACCGTCGCATTGTTTTGGGCGTTATGCGTGGTTTGCATAGTGAATATGGCGCGCTACTTCTCATCGTTACGTGCGCTGTTAGTGGTACTTCGTGGTTGCGATCCGTTGCTTTATCAGTATGTGGACGGTGGAGGGTTCTTCACCTCGCATGGACAGCCCAGCAAGCAGATGCGTCTGGTGGGGTACATCTACTACCAGCGCTACCGCGATCATCACGATGAAGAGTTTATTCGTCGCTGCGAGCGCCTGCGTCGTCAGTTCATTTTGACCAGCGCCCTGTGCGGGCTGGTCGTGGTCAGTATGATTGCATTGATGATTTGGCACTGAGCGCCACAGCAGGCGGGGTCAGCCCCGCCTTCTTTCCTCTGGCTCACGGCTTAACCGAGAACCGGAGATCGGAGATATTGCTCTCAATCGAAATAACTTTCCCGCTATAGGTGATTTTGACTTCTCCGTTTGTATCAAGGCTGGCCGCGGTAATCGTACCTGTACCTTCAATGTCCGGATGCTTCATGGCCAATTGATGGATAATGTCGGTATCTTTTCCTGCTATCTCTCCAGAAAGATAGTAACGGTAGATTGTGGGTACGGTTGCGCCACCCTGTTTGTTAACGGTCATATAGAGCCAGACGCTGTCCGATAATTTATAAACGCGCTGAAGTTCATCGTTGTTTCGCTGATTAGGCTGATGGTTTAGCCATACAAATCCAATGACCAGAATCAGAAGCGAAAGCGTCACAAGGGAGTGAATCCATTTAGTAGCCGTTTTGAATGGCATAGTCTATTCCGTCATGGGTGTTGTTTGGACTGAGAACATTCGCGAGGATAATAGTTATTTGTGTAGTAAAAATCTGAACAGATAGTGTTCAGATTGTCCTGATTACAGCAATGGGTTTAGTAAAAACAACAGCCATAAAAAAAGCGGGTCAGTTTACTGACCCGCTTTTTTGTCGTCTTCAACCGATTAAATCAGCTTCAGCGAAATCCAGTACAAACCGCCAGACAGCAGGATAGAGGCCGGAAGGGTGAATACCCAGGCCATCAGAATGTTGGTCACGGTTTTGCGCTGCAGACCGCCGCCGTCAACAATCATGGTACCTGCCACGGACGAGGAGAGTACGTGGGTGGTGGATACCGGCATACCGGTGTAGCTCGCCAGACCGATAGAAACCGCCGCCGTCATCTGCGCGGACATACCCTGAGCATAGGTCATGCCTTTCTTACCGATCTTCTCGCCGATGGTGGTCGCCACACGACGCCAGCCAATCATCGTACCGATACCCAGTGCCAGCGCGACGGCCATGATGATCCAGATTGGCGCGTACTCAATGGTGTTGAGCATATCGCTTTTCAGTTTCTTCAGCAGACGTTTGTCGTCACCATTCACCTCTGGCAGCTTCGCGACTTTATCGGTCACGTCAGAGATGCAGAGCATGATACGACGCAGCTGACCACGCTGTTCTACAGCCAGTTTGTCGTAGCTTTCGATATCGCCCAGCATGCCTTTCGCACGTTCCAGCGCGTTAATCGCGTTTGCCGGATGGCAGTGGAACTCGCCAGGCGCGGTGGTTGCACCTGCTTCCGGAGAAGGGATCAACTGATCAACGCCGGTCGCTTTTTTCAGCAGATCGGGATGCTGCTGGAAATAGGTTTCAACGTTGTTGACCGCATCGCGGGTACGGGTGATTTCGTAACCCGAGGCGTTCATGTTCACCACGAAGCCTGCCGGTGCGACGCCGATCAGAACCAGCATCACCAGACCAATGCCTTTCTGCCCGTCGTTCGCGCCGTGAGAGAAGGCCACGCCGATAGCGGAAATGATCAGGGCGATACGCGTCCAGAACGGCGGCTTTTTCTTGCCGTCTTTCTTCTCACGCTCTGCTGGCGTCAGGTGGATACGCGCACGTTTTTTCGTGTTGCTCCAGTAGCGACGCAGGATAAAAATCAATCCACCCGCGACTACCAGGCCCACGATAGGGGAGATGATCAGAGAGCCGAAAATGCCCAATACTTTAGGCAGGTTCAGCGCATCAACGACGGAGGTTCCGGTCATCAGGGCGTTGGTTAACCCGATGCCGATAATCGCGCCGATGAGGGTGTGAGAACTGGATGCAGGCAGGCCAAAATACCAGGTACCGAGGTTCCAGATAATTGCAGCAAGCAGCATTGAGAACACCATAGCGAGGCCATGGCCAGAACTAACGTTAAGCAGCAGATCCGTTGGCAGCATATGCACAATGGCATACGCAACGCTCAGCCCGCCCAGGAGGACACCAAAGAAGTTAAATACCGCCGCCATAACAACCGCAAGCTGCGATCGCATTGCGCGAGTGTAGATAACCGTCGCTACTGCGTTTGCAGTGTCGTGGAAGCCGTTGATTGCTTCGTAAAACAGTACAAAAACCAGAGCAAGCAATAATAAAAGCCCGGTATGTAAATCCAGGCCGGCAAACAAATGTAGCATAGGACGTTACGCCATTTTGAGGACATGAACGCGGCGCATTATCCAGGACAAATGCGCGGCGGGCAAAGTGAAATATAGACTTTTTTTGACATACCACCTGATTTGAGAAATGCCTCATAAAGGATATTCTTTAAATTTCAATGGAATGCCTTTGTAATATCTTTTTACGCTGGTGTGACCACAGAGGAAACTTTACAATCCGCGGCAGTTAACAAAGAGGGTTTTGACGTGGAAAGGTTTGATGCCGTGGTAATTGGCGCCGGTGCGGCGGGTATGTTTTGTGCGGCAATGGCCGGACAGGCGGGTCGTCGCGTGCTGCTGCTGGATAACGGTAAAAAGCCCGGCCGTAAGATCCTGATGTCCGGCGGCGGGCGCTGCAACTTTACTAATCTGTATGTTGAACCCGCGGCCTATTTGAGCCAAAACCGTCATTTTTGTAAATCTGCGCTGGCGCGCTACACCCAATGGGATTTTATCGATCTCGTGGGCAAGCACGGCATCGCGTGGCATGAAAAGACGCTGGGACAGCTGTTCTGCGACGACTCCGCACAGCAGATTGTCGATATGCTGGTGGCCGAGTGCGAGAAGGGCGGCGTCGTCATGCGCCTGCGAACGGAAGTGCTGGAGGTCGCCCGCGACGACCAGGGCTATACGCTGCAGTTGAATGGTGAAACCGTCAGCGCTGACAGCCTGGTGATCGCCAGCGGCGGTCTGTCGATGCCGGGACTGGGCGCCTCCCCGTTCGGCTATAAGATTGCCGAACAGTTTGGCCTGAAAGTTTTGCCCACGCGCTCCGGGCTGGTGCCTTTTACGCTGCATAAACCGCTTCTCGAACAGCTTCAGACGCTGTCCGGCGTGTCTGTTCCCTCGGTCATTACCGCCGAAGACGGGACGGTGTTCCGCGAAAATCTGCTCTTTACCCATCGCGGTCTTTCCGGCCCGGCGGTACTGCAAATCTCCAGCTACTGGCAGCCGGGGGAGTTTGTCACGGTGAATCTGCTCCCCGATTGCGATCTCGACGCGTTCCTTAACGAGCAGCGTACCGCGCACCCGAATCAAAGCCTGAAAAACACCCTGGCAATGCAGCTGCCAAAACGTCTGGTGGAATGTTTGCAGGCGCTGGGGCAGATCCCGGATGTGTCTCTCAAGCAGCTGAACAGCCGCGAGCAGGAGATGCTGGTGGAAACCCTGACAAACTGGCGCGTGCAGCCAAACGGCACGGAAGGCTACCGAACCGCGGAAGTCACGCTGGGCGGGGTTGACACGAATGAGCTCTCGTCCCGCACCATGGAAGCGCGTAACGTGCCGGGGCTCTACTTTATTGGCGAAGTGATGGATGTGACCGGCTGGCTCGGCGGCTACAACTTCCAGTGGGCATGGGCAAGTGCCTGGGCATGTGCTCAGGCGCTGGCAGAAGACAAGTGACATAGGCGCGCTGCCACTCGTCGCGGTTGGCTTTACGAGCTGACGGTGGTTGCGTCCGTCACGGCCAGAATATTGCTCGCGGCCACGGTCCCCATCCTGATATATGACGCTGCGGTAACGCCGCCAATATGCGGTGAAATAACCACGTTTTCTACGGACTGCCAGAGGTGCGGCGCGGTCAGCGGCTCGTGGGGAAAGCTGTCCAGCGCGGCGCTGTGCAGCGTGCCATCCCTGAGCGCCGCCAGTAACGACTCATCGTGGATCAGTCCACCGCGTGCCGTATTGACCAGAATGGCGTTCCGCTTGCAGTGTGCGAGCGTTTCGCTATTGATCATCCCCCGATTCTCATCGGTCAGCGGACAGTGCAAAGAGATGACATCGGAACGGGAAAGAAGTCCGTTCAGCGTTTCTGCGCGTTCGCACAGGACAGGCATAGTCTTAGCATAGGGATCGTAAGCCAGCACCTTCATGCCGAAAGCGTGACCAATAGTCGCCACGCGCGAGCCGATAGCACCCAACCCAATTAACCCCAGCGTTAAGCCCTCGAGTTCAATGGATTTATGCGTCGCCTTATCCCAGTGCCCGTCCCGCAGCCGCTTGTCCAGAGGCACCACTGACTTTGCGCAGGCGAGGATCAGCGCCCAGGTATGTTCAGCCACTGCCGCCGCGTTTGCGCCTGGCGCAGCGCGAACGGCGATGTTGCGCTCGGCCGCTGCCGTCTGGTCTATCACATCGATCCCGCTTCCGTGCTTGGAAATAACCTGCAGTGCCGGGGCGGCATCCATGACTTTTGCGGTGATCCGGCCGTAACGAACCAGAATCGCCACAGGATTGTGTCGTTCACACAGCGCGATCAGGTCATCTTCTGTGGGCTGGCGGCCAGCAAACACTACCTCAAAGCCCTGCAACATCACCATGGCCTGCTCCGCCAGGTCGCTTCCGGTAACCAGAACTACGTCTTTGCCCCCCATCACAGCGTCTCCCCGTCAGCTAACATACCTGCCTTACGAAGCGCGTCATCAAGCCAGTGTGGACGTAAATCGCCTTCACGGATGGCGGCAAGACGTCGGGTCTCCATCTCCAGCTTTCCTTTTGCCAGCGAGATAACCTCCTGAACCTCATCGCGCGGGATAACGACCACGCCGTCGATATCCGCGACAACCAGATCCCCGGCCTGAACCGTCGCCCCGGCGACTGAAATGGGATGATTAACCCGGCCAGAAATTAACTTTGTCGGGCCGCAGGGGTTCAGACCGGCAGAAAAGACAGGGTAGTGACCTTTGCTCAGGGTATCGGCGTCACGTACAGCGCCGTCAATAATGATGCCCGCAATACCGCTCGCCTGAGCCTGAGTGGCCATGATTTCGCCAAGCAGCGCGCAGCTCAGGTCGCCTTTGCCATCGACGACCAGGACATCGCCGGGCTGCGCCACCGCCATCGCGGCATGAATCGCCAGATTATCACCCGGACGGACTTCCACGGTGATGGCCGGACCCGCAACGGACATGTGTGGGGCCAGCGGTTTGATGCGGCCATGAAGCGTACCGCGGCGACCGGCCACGTCGGCCAGAATAGCTGCCTGATACTCGGCAGCCCGACGAACGTCCTCGGGAGAAACGCGCTCGAACTGGCGATTAATCGGTTTTTTTTCAGTAACGGACATAAATGCCTCCATATTGTTTTACTGAGTACAATGCAGGTGTACAGAACAAAACAACTATAGCGGTGTTGCTTTCCTTTTAGCCAGACCCGAGGTGGCGTTTGTGATGTAAACACGAAGTGACTCACAAAATTTGAGGTACACTCACTGCCGGGCTAACAAGGAGATAATGATGGGGAATGAAGGCGTTGTAGCGGTTGAAAAAGCGCTGGCTTTACTGGATTGCTTCCGTCCTGGGGATGAGAGCCTGACGCTGACCGCGCTGGCACAGCTGTCGGGTTATCACAAAACCACGGTTTACCGCTTGATGAATTCTCTTGAACGGATGAATTACGTCGTCAGGCATGAAGACGGCAATTATGCGCTTGGCCCACGTCTGCTTTACCTCGGCAAGCTGTATGAACAATCTTTCCATCTTTCCCGGGTGGTTCAGCCAGAGCTTCAGGCCTTATCTCTGGCGTCTCAGGAGAGTGCCAGCTGGTATGTGCTGGAGGGAGGGCAACGCCTTTGCCTGTTTCGCGCTGAAGCGTCGCACGGCCTGCGGCACAGCAATCTTCCCGGCAGCCAGTTCCCGCTCGATAATTCAGCCATCAGTAAGGTATTACGCCATTGGGGGCTCAATGAAAGCCTGCCGGAGGAAGACGCTGAACTTCCTTTCTACACGTCAGGCGCACGCGATCCCCACACCGCCGCGTTTGCGATGCCTGTCTTCGGCGTTCACGACAAGCTGGTAGCGGCGTTAGCCCTGACCGGCCCCATCTCACGGCTGACGGAAGATCGTCGTGAGCAGGAGATAGGCCAGTTGATGAAGGCGGCTGCAAGCCGTCTGTCGCAGAAAATGGGTGCCAGTAAGCCCTTCTGTCAGCAGTTCTTTGGTGAAACGAGCGACGCGACGGAAGAAAATCTTTAAACGCAGAAGCGGGACATTTGTCCCGCTTCTGTCATCACTAATGCGTGACCTGTTTTTCGTGTAGCTGAGCGTTGCGAGCCTGCCGTCCTATGATGAGTACCGCGATACCCCCGGCCACGCACAGCACGGCCAGCGGAAGCATAGCCAGCGTGTAGCTACCCGTCCGCTCATTGATAATGCCGTACGCGTTTACCATCACTGCCCCGCCTATCAGGTTTGCGATGGCACCGATCGCGGCCAGTCCCGCCGCCGCTGAGGTACTGCTCATCCAACCGGACGCCAGCGCCCAGAAAGGCCCTTTCATTGAATAAGCGCCTATCAGCATAATGCTGAGGATGACGATCGTGGCAGACAGCGAGACGCTCGCAAAGGCGGCAAACACGCCGGCGGCAATCATGAACAGCGTCAGCGCGGTATGCCAGCGGCGTTCGTTGGTACGATCGGAGTTCCGTCCCCATACAATCATGAGAACCGATGCCAGACCGTAAGGAATGGCGTTAAGCAGACCTGTCTCAAGATTATCGAGATGGAAGGATTTCAGCAGTTGAGGAGACCAGACGCTGATGGTGGTGCCCGCGGACGATGCTCCGGCGTAAATCAGCGCCATCAGCCAGATTTGGCGATGCTTCAGCAACTGCCACGTGGTCTGATGTCCGATATTCTTTTGCTGATTGCGCTCGGTTTCCAGCGTGGTTTCCAGCCATTGTTTCTGTTCGCTGCTAAGCCAGTTCGCCTGATGAGGGCGATCCCGGAGAATAAACCAGGCCGCAATACCCAGCAGCACCGCCGGCAAGCCTTCAATAATGAACAGCAGGTGCCAGCCGCGAAGACCCAGCCAGCCATCCAGTGACAGTATCAATCCGGAAAGCGGGGAACCGATGAAGTTAGCGAGCGGGATGGCGACCATAAAGGACGCAATAATGCGTGCGCGGTAGCGGGACGGGATCCACCAGGTCAGATACAGCACGACGCCCGGGAAGAAGCCCGCCTCTGCAGCACCGAGAAGAAAACGGACGATATAGAGCGACGTGGTGTTCTGCACCAGGGACATACACATGGAAACGATGCCCCAGCTGATCATAATGCGCGGGATCCACAGCCGGGCGCCGACTTTCTGCATGGCCAGGTTGCTGGGTACCTCAAACAAAAAATAGGCCACGAAGTAAAGGCTGCTGGCAAAGCCAAACGCGGCTTTGCTGAGGCCAAGGTCCTCATTCATCTGCAGCGAAGCCATGCCGATATTCCCGCGATCGATAATGGAGACCAGGTAACTGACAATCAGAAACGGGAGAATACGCCAGATCACCTTCCGCATCGTCTCTCTTTCTATGTCCTCGGTGGCGGTAGCGCCGTTACGTAAATGTTCTGTCATTGTGTCCTCGCAGGGTTTGTTCTTTGTTTTATTAGGTACAACTCAGTTTTATTAAACAAAACCACTATAGCGACGATGCGTTATTTTTATCCAGTTAATGGAAGGTTTAAATGATGTAAATAAGAGGTGACTCACAGATAGCGCGCTGCGGATACATCGCTTTTAGCTGCTAACCAGCCGCAAGCAGGACGCGCTGGCAGAGAAATAGTCACGCAGCGCAATTATTGCACCAACTTTTGCTTTCCATTCAACTAAGCTTCGACCAGGTGCCCCGCCGCGTTAGCGGGGCCATACTCCTTTTGGTCGAGCACGCATCATGCAGCTACTCAGTATTATTATTTTGCTTACCCTAACCGTGGTGATCCATTCGCTGTGGATGTTTGGCGTTTTAAAATTCATCAAATTAGAAGTCGATTCTGCGGTACGCATTGTTTTACGCAATGTCGGTATCGTGATCTCCATGATCTTCGCCCATCTCCTTGAGGCCGGGCTGTTTGCTGGGTTTTATTTTGTCATCGACGCGTTTAATGACTGGAACACCAGCTTCTATTTTTCACTGGTCAGCTACGCCACCGTGGGATACGGCGACGTCACGTTACCCCAGCACTGGCGGCTCATCGGTGGGGTGGAAGGGCTGGTGGGCGCGTTGATGGTAGGCTGGTCTGTGGCCGTTCTGGTCGCGGTGCTGCAGCGTTTGCGCGGTATGAGCGGCTAGACGACGGGTGTGCTAAAGTAACGATCTTTTTCTGTTACTGGCTTTTGTCAGTTTGTATGGTGTTGTGTATGTCTGCTGCTCATCTCGGTTTCCCGACGGAAACCGTTGTTGTCTTCGTGGTGATGGCCGTTGGGGCGATGTTTATCGACCTCTTTATGCACCGTCACGATAAACCGATCTCGCTGAAAAGCGCGGCGATGTGGTCCGTTTTCTGGGTCATGATGGCGATGGCCTTCGCCGGATTTCTGTACGTTCACCACGGCGCCGAGATGGCGAGCCTGTTTCTTACCGGCTATGCGCTGGAAGAGATGCTCTCCGTCGATAACCTGTTCGTGATGATGGCGATCTTCGCCTGGTTCGGCGTGCCGGATAAGTACCGTCACCGCGTGCTCTACTGGGGCGTGCTGGGGGCGATTGTCTTCCGCGGCATCTTTGTGGCTATTGGCACCAGCCTGCTGAGTCTGGGGCCGTACGTTGAGGTGATCTTCGCGCTGGTCGTCGGCTGGACGGCGGTGATGATGCTCAGGCGCAATGAAGAGAGCGACGAAGTGGAGGATTACTCGGGCCATCTCGCCTATCGCCTGGTGAAGCGCTTCTATCCGGTCTGGCCGAAAATCAGCAGCAACGCCTTTATTCTGACCCAGAAAGAGGTGGATGCGGAGCTGGAGAAACCGGAAAACCAGGACGTGATGGTCGGACGCGTGAAGAAGGCGAAGCGCTATGCGACGCCGCTGCTGCTTTGCGTAGCCGTCGTCGAGCTTTCTGACGTCATGTTCGCGTTTGACTCCGTGCCGGCCATTATTGCCGTGAGCCGCGAGCCGCTGATTATCTACAGCGCAATGATGTTCGCCATTCTCGGCCTGCGTACGCTTTACTTCGTGCTGGAAGCGCTGAAGCAGTATCTGGTGCACCTCGAGAAAGCCGTGGTTCTGCTGCTGTTTTTCGTGGCGTTCAAGCTCGGTTTAAATGCCACCGATCACTTCTGGCACCACGGTTACAGCATTGGTGCCACGGCCAGTCTGTTTGTGGTACTCGGCGTGCTGGCCCTGGGGATTATTGCGAGCGTGATGTTCCCGGGAAAACGTGAGGCCTGATGTGCCGCCTTTCTCCCTCTCCCTGTGGGAGAGGGACGGGATGAGGGCACCAGACCGCACCTAACCCTTAATCGGTGAATTCCGACGCTTGCGCGGGTGATGGAAGTGCCGCCAGTGTGGATCCTGCGCCGCCGCCAGCAACTCGTGGTCACCGCGGGTGTCTCCCCAGGCGCGCAGGTGATAGGCGTTCAGATCGCCATACACTTTTTCCAGCCTTGCCACCTTCTGGGCGCAGCGGCAGTTATTGCCCGTGATGCGCCCCGTCAGCTTGCCGTCTTTCACTTCCAGCTGTGTGCCAATCAGCTTAATGCCGAGCTTATCAGCCCACGGCTGGAGCACCAGCGCCGGGGACGCGGAACAGATGGTCACCTCCGCACCGGAATTTACCTCAGCCGCCACCGCCAGAACCCCTTCAGGGCGCATCAGCTTGTTCCAGTATTTTTCACAAAAGGCTTCCGCCTGCTGGCGCAGCCAGTGTTCATCCACGCCCGTCAGGAAGGTTTTAATCAGCACTTCCTTCAGCTCATCGCGCGTCAGCTTGCGACGCACGCAGTGGAGCGTGGGCAGCGCCATGCGCACCAGGCGGCCCGCGAAGTAGCGTTTACCGAAGGCAAAACGCAGGAAAGGAATAAAGCTATCGTGGTGCGTTAATGTCCCGTCAAAGTCAAAGACAGAGAGCACGCTGGATTTAGCCACCGTCTCATCGGCAATCATATTGGTCATAAATACGTCTTAGCTGAAATACACATTCTGCGGATCAGTTTACCTGCTTTAGCTGGACAGTCCTTATACCACCACTCTTTTTTTCTCGATCTTGCGATCTCAAGGTGAGTCCATTTTTGGCCTCGATAACAATTGGTGAAAAAACGAGCTGTCTATATTATCGCCACATCGCAAGATATTTAGGGGAACCATTGGCCCCCACAGGTAAGGAAAAACTCACTCACTACTTCTTTCTTGATATGACACTTAGATCGCTTATTTCAATCCTCACGTTAAGTTTTGCTTCGTTTTCTGCGTTCAGCTTTCAACTGCCAGCGTCGATGTTATCGATGAACAGCGAACTGGGAGCATCACCGGCGAAATCTGCGCTGGTGCATCAGGAAACGGGCCCGCTGCGCTCGCGTATTCTCGATCAATACCAGAAGTGGAAAGGCACCCAGTACCGGTGGGGCGGAACCACGCATCGCGGGGTGGATTGTTCCGCGCTGATGCAGCACCTGTTCACCGATGCGGCGCATCTTAATTTGCCGCGCACGACGAGTGAACAGATCCATCGCGGCGTGCAGGTGGCGCAATACCGCCTGAAAGCTGGCGATCTGGTCTTCTTCCAGACGGGTCCGAACCGGAAGCACGTTGGCGTTTATATTGGCGAAAACCAGTTTATTCATGCCTCAACCAGTCAGGGCGTAACGGTTTCAACCCTGACGGATGATTACTGGCAGGCACACTACATTACCGCCCGTCGGGTCGCAGGCAGCGCGGCCTGACAGCATCAGATGATGTCATCCACGACGCCACCGTCGACGCGTAGCGCCGCGCCCGATGTGGCGGAGGCCTGGGGCGAACAGACATAAATCACCATGTTGGCCACCTCTTCAACCGTGGCGGCACGCTGGATAACCGAGCTGGGGCGGTTGGCCATCACAAACTCTTTCGCCAGCTGTTCCAGCGATTTGCCGGTTTTTTCGATTTCATCTTTCATCATCTCTGCGAAACCGTCAGACATCGTCGGGCCTGGCAGGACGCTGTTAACCGTCACGCCGCTCCCCGCCACAAACTTCGCCAGACCGCGCGCCAGCGAGAGCTGCGCCGTTTTGGTCACGCCGTAGTGGATCATATCCGCCGGAATATTGCAGGCCGACTCGGAGGAGATAAACACCACGCGTCCCCAGCCTTTCTGCACCATGCCCGGCAGTAGGGCGCGGGACAGACGCACGCCGGACATCACGTTGGTCTGCCAGTAACGCTCCCAGGTCTCATCGTCGGTGGCATAGAAATCCTGCGGACCGTAAATCCCGGCGTTGTTGACCAGAATATCAACGTTATTCGCTACCTTCAGAAGCGACTCGACCCCTTCCGCCGTGCTGAGATCGGCAATCGCGGCGCGCACCTGTACGCCCGGCACCACCTGCTGGAGCTGCTGAATGCCTTTATTCACCGATTCCGTGCTCCGGCCATTGACGATCACTTCTGCACCGCTTTCTGCCAGACCTCTGGCAATGGCGAACCCGATCCCGCCGGTTGAGGCGGTCACCAGCGCCACTTTCCCCGCAAAGTCGATTTTCATCATCTGCTCCTTCTCGTTTTAACGTTCGGACCTTAAAGCGTAGCAGGTGGGGATGACGGCTCCTGGCTAAAAAGGCGCAATAGCGTCTCAACCTGTTCATCAAGCGGGGCGAGGGAGCGCTTAACTATCAGGTGTAGCGGCGTTGCCCTGCGCGCGCCATGGCTCAGCGGCAGGCGTTTCAGTACGCCCTGATCCAGCTGGGTCTGGATGCGTTCCTCTGGCAGCCAGCCGTATCCGACCTGAGAGACAACGGCCTCTATGGCGGCATCGATGGTGGAGAAGGTCCACGACTCGCCGGCAGCACGCGCGGCGGGCTGGCTGTCCGCAATCTGGATGAGCGGCCACGGGCGCAGCATCTCATCATTTAGCGGCGCATCGAGGCGAAACAGGGGATGCTGATGATGGGCCACGGCAACAAAATCGATATTCATCAGCCATTCGCCGAGCCCGGTAATGTCCTGGCGGCGGGTTAAGACCATCACATCGGCTTCGTCGTTAATGGCATCGGCGCGGGTATTTTCCAGCACCTCGGTCAGACGGACCCGGGTTTGCGGATACTGCTGCTGGAACTGACGAAGAATAGCGAACAGGCGGCGGCGCGGGAAAATGGAGTCCACTACCAGATCTAACCGCGTGCGCATCCCGTTTCGAAGGGTCGCTGCGCGCGTCTCGACGTACGAAAACGCTTTCAGCAGCGGTTTAACCTGGTTGAGAAGAAGCTCTCCTGCCGGCGTTAACACCGCCCGTCGTCCCTCCGGCACCAGAAGCGCCACGCCCAGCCGCTCCTGCAGCAGCGACAGGTTATAGCTCACCGAAGACTGGCTGCGGTGCGTTTCTTCCGCCGCTCTGGCAAAGCTGCCCGCCTCAACTACCTTTTCCAGTAAGGACCATTGTTCAAGCGTCGTCTTATGCATGATTTATCTAATATTTGGATGAATTTGATTAAAACATAGCGTTATTCATTCATTTTTTGAAGGGGTACAATCTTCTCATCAAAACAAAGGAGACATTTTATGAACACCTTCGACAAACACGACTTAAGCGGCTTCGTTGGTAAACACCTTGTTTATACCTACGACAACGGCTGGAACTACGAGATTTACGTCAAAAATGAAAACACCCTCGACTATCGTATTCACAGCGGTCTTGTAGGCAACCGTTGGGTTAAAGATCAGCAGGCTTATATCGTGCGGGTAGGGGAGAGCATCTACAAAATTTCCTGGACTGAGCCAACCGGTACCGACGTTAGCCTGATCGTCAACCTGGGCGACAAACTGTTCCATGGCACCATCTTCTTCCCGCGCTGGGTTATGAATAACCCGGAAAAAACCGTCTGCTTCCAGAACGATCACATTCCGCTGATGAACAGCTATCGCGATGCAGGGCCGGCGTATCCAACGGAAGTGATTGATGAATTTGCTACGATCACCTTTGTTCGCGACTGCGGCGCCAATGATGAAAGCGTGATTGCCTGCGCGGCCAGCGAGTTACCGGAAAACTTTCCAGATAACTTAAAATAAGCGCGACAATTAACTAAAAAGAAAAGTTCCCGGTTGTTTCTTCTTTGACAGAAATAACCGGGATTTTTTTTGTTTGTTTATGCTTGGTTTAAAAATTACATCTTGTAAAAATTGAGTTGGGTCACGAAATAAATAATTCATAATTATCTAAATCATTGTTTATAAATGAAATGTAATTGCTTTTGTTACATCTGCAATACACATCTTAATTTTTCCCTAAGAAATGAACGATACCTTGATATGAGTTTATGGTTCGTTGAAATAAACGAAAAAGTAATTGGGTAATATCAAGCGCGTGCCATTCTTATTGCAAGGAAATTAATGATGAGTGATTTTTTGCCTTTTTCCCGCCCGTCGATGGGTCATGAGGAATTAGCGGCGTTGCAGGAGGTTTTAACCTCCGGCTGGATCACCACTGGGCCTAAGAATCAGGAACTTGAAGAGGCATTTTGTCAACTTACCGGGAATCAGCATGCGATTGCCGTCTGTTCAGCTACCGCGGGCATGCACGTCACGCTGATGGCGCTGGAGATTGGCCCGGGTGATGAAGTTATTACCCCTTCCCAGACCTGGGTATCCACGCTGAATATGATCGTATTGCTGGGCGCCACGCCGGTCATGATTGATGTGGACAAAGATACACTAATGGTGACGCCAGAAGCCGTTGAAGCCGCCATTACCCCGCGCACTAAAGCCATTATTCCCGTTCACTATGCCGGTGCGCCGTGTGAAATCGACGCTATCCATGCCATCGGTGAACGTCACGGTATTCCGGTTATTGAAGATGCTGCCCATGCCGCCGGAACGTATTACAAGAACCGTCATGTGGGCTGGAAAGGAACGGCGATTTTTTCCTTCCACGCCATTAAAAATATGACCTGCGCGGAAGGCGGCTTAGTCGTCACGGATAATGCCCGGCTGGCACAGCGGATCCGCAGTCTGAAATTCCATGGCCTCGGCGTAGACGCCTATGACCGCCAGACGCACGGCCGCGCGCCGCAGGCGGAAGTGATCGCGCCTGGGTATAAATACAACCTGGCGGACATCAACGCCGCGCTGGCGCTGGTGCAGTTGGGCAAGCTGAAAGAGGCCAACAGGCGCCGCAAGGAAATCGCCGAACGCTACCTGCGGGAGCTTGCCGATACGCCGTTCCAGCCGCTCACCGTTCCGTCATGGCCGCACGTGCACGCCTGGCACCTGTTCATTATTCGCGTTGACGAAGCGCGCTGCGGGATCTCACGCGACAGCCTGATGGCGGCGCTAAAAGAGAAAGGCATCGGTACCGGCCTCCACTTCCGCGCGGCGCACACCCAAAAATACTACCGCGAGCGTTTTCCTGATGTATCGCTTCCGAATTCTGAATGGAATAGCGCGCGTATTTGTTCTCTCCCTCTTTTCCCGGACATGACTCATGACGACACGACCCGCGTCATTACCGCACTCCATCAGCTTGCAGGACATTGATATGTTCAGTGCACCGCCTGTACAAATAGTTTCCGTGGTAATCCCGGTTTATAACGAGCAGGAGAGCCTGCCCGAACTGATCCGCCGCACAACCGCCGCCTGCGACACGATGGGCAAGGCTTATGAAATTCTGCTGGTGGATGATGGCAGTAGCGATAATTCCGCGCTGATGCTGACCCAGGCCGCACAGGCCGAAGGCAGCCACATTGTGGCTGTGCTGCTCAACCGCAACTACGGCCAGCACTCGGCGATTATGGCGGGGTTTAGCCACGTCACGGGCGATCTGGTCATCACCCTGGACGCTGACCTGCAAAACCCGCCGGAAGAGATCCCGCGGCTGGTCGCCAAAGCCGATGAAGGCTATGACGTGGTCGGCACGGTACGTCAGAACCGTCAGGACAGCCTGTTCCGCAAGCTGGCCTCGCGCACCATCAATCGTCTAATCCAGCGCACGACCGGTAAAGCGATGGGCGATTACGGCTGCATGCTGCGCGCCTACCGCCGCCATATTGTCGATGCAATGCTGCACTGCCATGAGCGCAGCACCTTTATTCCGATCCTCGCCAACACCTTTGCCCGCAAGGCAACGGAAATTCCGGTTCTGCACGCCGAGCGCGAGCACGGGGAGTCGAAGTACAGCTTTATGCGTCTCATCAACCTGATGTACGACCTCATCACCTGCCTGACCACCACGCCGCTGCGCCTGCTGAGCGTGTTCGGCAGCATCATCGCCGTGGCCGGGTTTGCGCTGTCCGTTCTGCTGGTGGTGTTGCGCCTGGTCTTTGGCCCGCAGTGGGCGGCGGAAGGGGTCTTCATGCTCTTTGCCGTGCTGTTTATGTTCATCGGCGCCCAGTTTGTCGGGATGGGCCTTCTCGGTGAATACATTGGCCGTATCTATAACGATGTTCGCGCGCGTCCGCGCTACTTTATTCAACGTGTTGTCCGTCAGGAACACAAAGCATCTCAAGAGGAAATTCACCCATGAAAGCTGTTGTATTTGCCTATCACGATATGGGGTGCACGGGCACGCTGGCCCTGCTGGAAGCGGGCTATGACATTGCGGCAATCTTTACCCATCCGGACGCGGCCGGAGAGAATAACTTTTTTGGCTCCGTGGCGCGTATCGCCGCCGAGCGCGGGATCCCGGTTTATGCACCGGACGACGTCAACCACCCGCTGTGGGTGGAGCGCATCCGCGCGCTGGCGCCTGATGTCATCTTCTCGTTCTACTACCGCAACCTGCTTTCCGACGAGATCTTAGGTCTGGCCGCAAAAGGCGCCTTTAATCTTCACGGTTCCCTGCTGCCTGCCTACCGTGGCCGCGCCCCGCTGAACTGGGTGCTGGTGAACGGTGAAACGGAAACGGGCGTGACGCTGCACCGCATGGTGCGCCGTGCTGACGCGGGCGCTATCGTGGCGCAGCAGAAGGTCGCTATTGATGCGGACGAAACGGCGCTACAGCTGCATCAAAAGCTGAATGCGTCGGCACAGACGCTGCTGCGTGATGCGCTTCCAGTCATCCTCAACGGCACCTTCAGCGAGACCGCGCAGGACGAGAGCAAGGCAAGCAGCTTTGGCCGCCGCGCGCCGGAAGATGGTCGTCTCGACTGGAACAAGCCTGCCCGCCAGCTGCACAACCTGGTGCGTGCCGTGACCGACCCGTGGCCGGGCGCGTACAGCTTTGCGGGCGTAAGCAAATTCATCGTCTGGAAATCCCGCGTGCGTGACGATATTCCGGCTGCCAAACCGGGCACCGTCGTCTCTGTCTCTCCGCTGATTGTAAGCTGCGGCGAGCAGGCGCTGGAGATCGTCACCGGACAAACCGACAACGGCCTGTACGTTCAGGGCACCCAGCTGGCACAGTCTCTGGGTCTGGTGGCCGGGGCGCTGATCACCAGCGCACCGGTTGTTGCCATCAAGCGCCGTACCCGCGTGCTGATCCTCGGCGTGAACGGCTTTATCGGTAACCACCTGACGGAACGTCTGCTCAAAGACGATAACTACGAAATCTACGGTCTGGATATCGGCGCGGATGCCATCAGCCGCTTCCTCGATAACCCGCGTTTCCACTTCGTGGAAGGGGATATCAGCATCCATTCCGAGTGGATTGAATACCACATTAAAAAATGCGACGTGGTGCTGCCGCTGGTCGCCATTGCCACGCCGATCGAGTACACCCGTAACCCGCTGCGCGTGTTCGAGCTGGACTTCGAAGAGAACCTGAAGATCATCCGCGACTGCGTGAAATACGACAAGCGCATCATCTTCCCGTCCACGTCTGAAGTGTACGGCATGTGTACCGATAAGAACTTCGATGAAGACACCTCCAACCTGGTGGTCGGGCCGATCAACAAACAGCGCTGGATTTACTCCGTCTCCAAACAGCTGCTGGACCGCGTGATTTGGGCCTACGGTGAGAAAGAAGGCCTGCGCTTCACTCTGTTCCGTCCGTTCAACTGGATGGGCCCGCGTCTGGATAACCTGAACGCGGCGCGTATCGGCAGCTCCCGTGCGATCACCCAGCTGATCCTCAACCTGGTGGAAGGCTCGCCCATTAAGCTTATCGAAGGCGGGAAACAGAAACGCTGCTTTACGGACATCAGCGACGGTATTGAAGCGCTGTTCCGCATCATCGAAAACAAAGATAACCGCTGCAACGGCGAAATCATCAACATCGGTAACCCGGAAAACGAAGCGAGCATTCGCGAGCTGGCCGAGATGCTGCTGGCCAGCTTTGAGCGCCATCCGCTGCGCGACAAGTTCCCGCCGTTTGCCGGCTTCCGCGAAGTGGAAAGCAGCAGCTACTATGGTAAGGGCTACCAGGACGTTGAGCACCGTAAGCCAAGCATTCGCAACGCGAAGCGCTGCCTGAACTGGACGCCGACGGTCAAGATGGAGCAGACCATTGATGAAACGCTCGATTTCTTCCTGCGCACCGTGGAGCTGTCGGAACAGGTCTCATGAAAAAAGTCGGTTTACGTATTGATGTCGACACCTTCAGGGGAACGCGTGACGGCGTACCCAAACTGCTGGAACTGCTGAGCAAACACGATGTGCGTTCCAGCATTTTCTTCAGCGTGGGGCCTGACAACATGGGACGCCATTTATGGCGTCTGATTAAACCGGCATTTCTGTTCAAAATGCTGCGCTCGCGCGCAGCATCCCTCTACGGCTGGGATATTTTGCTGGCCGGCACCGCCTGGCCCGGCAGACGCATCGGCGCGGGTAATGAAGCCGTTATCCGTGAGGCGGCGCAGCATCATGAGGTGGGTCTGCACGCCTGGGATCACCATGCCTGGCAAGCCTGGGCGGGCGTCTGGGATATCCCGCGCCTGTCCCGTGAGGTCGAGCGTGGGATGCTGGAGCTGGAGGCCATTACCGGCCAGCCCGTGCGCTGCTCCGCCGTGGCGGGATGGCGTGCGGATCAGCGCGTCGTGAAGGCCAAAGAAGCCTTTGCGTTTCGCTACAACAGCGACTGTCGCGGAACCGGGCCCTTTTTGCCGCTGTTAGGCGAAAATCGCTACGGTACGGTGCAAATTCCGGTTACGCTTCCCACCTGGGATGAAGTGGTCGGGCGCGAGGTGAAGGCTGATGAGTTCAATCGCTACATTCTGGACCGCATCCATCGTGACGTCGGCACGCCGGTGTATACCATCCATGCCGAAGTGGAAGGGATTGCGTATCAGCATGATTTCGATGAACTGCTGACCATGGCCGCTCAGGAGGGCATTGAATTCTGCCCGCTGAGCGAGCTGCTGCCGGACGACCTCAGCACCTTGCCCGTAGGTAAAGTCGTACGCAATGAAATGGCTGGCCGGGAGGGCTGGCTTGGCTATCAACAAACCGTGAGTCCGGTCCCATGAAAACAGCCCGTTATGGCTTAGCGCTTTTCGCACTGTTTATCGTTTACTACCTCATTCCGGTCGATATCCGCCTGCTCTGGCAGCCTGATGAAACGCGCTATGCGGAAATCAGCCGTGAAATGCTGGCCTCCGGAGACTGGGTAGTCCCGCATTTTCTGGGGCTGCGTTACTTTGAAAAGCCGATTGCCGGCTACTGGATCAACAGCATCGGGCAGATGCTGTTCGGGCACACGAACCTTGCCGTGCGTGCCGGGTCTATCTTCTCTACTGGCTTAGCCGCGCTGCTGGTCATCTGGATGGCCTGGCGTCTTTGGCAGGATAAACGTGTTGCCTTGTTCTCCGGCCTGATCTTCCTGACCCTGTTCCTGGTGTATGGCATCGGCACGTATGCGGTGCTGGATCCTATCATCACCCTGTGGCTGGTGGCGGCGATGTGCAGCTTCTGGCTGGCCTCACAGGCTCAAACCGTTGCCGGAAAAGCGGGCGGCTATGTGCTGCTTGGGCTGGCCTGCGGAATGGGGGTGATGACCAAAGGCTTCCTGGCGCTGGCGGTACCGGTGATTGGCGTGCTGCCGTGGGTGATCGCACAGAAGCGCTGGAAAGAGGTGCTGATTTTTGGCTGGCTCGCGATCCTGAGCTGCGTGCTGATTGTTCTGCCGTGGGGGCTGGCCATTGCGCACCGTGAGCCTGACTTCTGGCGTTATTTCTTCTGGGTGGAACATATTCAGCGTTTTGCCCAGAGCGACGCGCAGCACAAAGCCCCGTTCTGGTACTACATACCGTTCCTGATTGCGGGCAGCCTGCCGTGGCTGGCGCTTTTGCCCGGCGCGTTTCGTCTCGGCTGGAATGACAGACAAAACGCGGGTGGCGGGTTCTATCTGCTGGGGTGGGTGGTGATGCCGCTGCTGTTCTTCAGCATCGCCAAAGGCAAGCTGCCGACCTATATCCTGCCGTGCTTTGCCCCGCTGGCGATCCTGATGGCGCGCTATGCCTGCCTCGCGGCGGAAAAAGGTGCCAGAGCGTTACGCATTAACGGCGGGATTAACCTGGCGTTTGGCGTTATCGGCGTGGCGGCGGCGCTGGTGGTCTCGCCGTGGGGGCTGTCTAAACATCCGGTCTGGACGTCGGTCGAACTGTATAAAGTGTTCTGCGCGGTGGTGGCGTTCCTCATCTGGGCCGCGGTAGGCTGGTTTACGTTCCGACAGAGCCAGCAGCGCTGGTGGCTGGCGGCACTGTGCCCCGCAGGGCTGGCGCTGCTGATTGGTTTTGCCATTCCTAACCTGGTGGTGGATTCCAAACAGCCGCAGTCGCTGGTTGATACCGTGCGCGAGCCGCTTCAGGAAAGCCGATTCGTGCTGGCCAATAACGTGGGCGTGGCGGCTGGCCTGGCGTGGGAGCTGAAGCGCAATGACATCACGCTGTTTGGTCAGAGCGGTGAGTTGCGCTACGGGCTGGATTATCCCGATGTGAAAGATCGTTTTGTCAGTGAGGACGACTTCTCGCAGTGGCTGGCAACGCATCGTCAGCAGGGACGCGTGTCGCTGGTCATGCTGCTCTCAAAACGCGACGATATTTCACGGGCGAATTTACCGCAGCCGGACAATCTCTATATCCAGGGGCGTCTGGCCCTGCTGGAGTATCTGCCGAAGTGATGACCTGGATCTGGCTAATACTGGCAAGCCTGCTCAGCTGCGCGGGGCAGCTGTGTCAGAAACAGGCTACCCGCCCGGCGAAAGCCGGGCGGCGCGGGACGCACATCGCGCTGTGGCTTGGCCTGGCACTGCTGGCGCTGGGCTGCGGGATGCTGGTCTGGCTGGTGGTGCTGCAACGCCTGCCTGTCGGCGTCGCGTACCCTATGCTGAGCCTCAATTTTGTCTGGGTGACGCTGGCGGCGAAGGCGTTCTGGCGTGAGCACGTTGCTGCGCATCACTGGCTGGGAGTGGGGTTCATCATCATTGGGATTGTTATCCTGGGAGGGAGCCTGTGAAAGGTGCATTCTGGGCCTTATGCAGCGTGCTGTTAGTCAGCGCCGCGCAGCTGTTGCTGCGTAATGCCATGCAGGCATTGCCACCGGTCAGTGATGTTCTGGCGCTGATTTCCGCGCTGTGGCACTTCTCGTCCGGCACGGGCGCGCTGCTGCTGGGGTTGATGGGGTATGTGGCGTCCATGGGCTGCTGGTATCTGGCGCTGCACCGTATGGCGCTCAGCAAAGCGTATGCTCTGCTGAGCCTCAGCTATATTCTGGTGTGGGGCGCGGCGATCCTGCTGCCCGGCTGGGGAGAACGCTTCTCCTGGCACGGGCTGGTGGGCGTCGGGTTTATTATTCTGGGTGTGCTGGTGATTTTTCTGCCCCGCACGTCCCAACGTGAATAATCGACTCGTGGGTCAGGGTGTAAGGGGTTGCTGTGCAGACGGCAAGGCTCAGCGAGCCGACCTGTAGCTGGCTGACCGCGTGCGTCCGCGCCGTGCTGTCGATGCTGACAATCTGCCAGGCGCTGCCGCCACGCTGTTTTACAATCGCTTCTTTCCGCGTCCAGATACGCCAGAAGGCGGAAAGCCGTTCCTCGGGCGCTTCTCGCTCCAGCTCGTCATGCTCCGTCATGCTGAATACCGCATTAGCCAGCGCCTGCCAGTTCTTCCTCGGGCGAATCACCTCGATATCGCAGCCGACTTCACCTTCATCGCTCATCAGCAGGGCGATATCGTCACCGCTGTGGCTCAGGTTGAACCACAGCGGATGACCCTTCGCAAAGGCCGGTTTCCCCTGCTCGCCGTAAATGATGTCGGGGAGCGGGTGAGGGGATAACGCTCTGGCGAGCAGCGTCCTCCCGGCCAGCCAGGAGGCCTGTCGGGCACCCTGAGGCGCCCTGTCTGCGAGCGCTGACGCCAGCGGGTCCGCGCAAAGGGTGGAGATTTCTCCCAGTACAAACTGGTACATAGTTACGCCCAGCGTTTAATGATGATCGAGGTGTTGATGCCGCCAAACGCGAAGTTGTTGCTCTGCAAATACTCGCAGTCAATCTGGCGGGCTTCTCCCATAATATAATCCAAAGCACCGCATTGCTCATCCGGCTGCGTTAAATTGAGCGTCGGGGCAAACCAGCCTTCACGCATCATCTGCAGGCTCATCCACGCTTCCAGCGCGCCGCAGGCCCCCAACGTATGGCCAAAATAGCTCTTCAGCGAGGAAACCGGCACGCTGTCACCGTAGATAGCGGCGGTGGCCAGGCTTTCGGCGATATCACCGCGATCGGTGGCGGTACCGTGCGCGGAGATATACCCCATATCCCGGGCGCTTAATCCCGCCATGGCCAGCGACTGCTCCATGCAAATCTGCATGGTGTCACGCTGAGGCTGGGTGATATGGGCCGCGTCACAGTTGGTGGCAAAGCCCACGATCTCACCGTAGATTGTCGCCCCACGCGCTCTGGCGTGCTCCAGCTCTTCCAGAATCAGGGTGCCTGCGCCTTCTCCAATCACCAGACCATCGCGCTGCGTATCGAACGGAGAAGGGGTGGTTTTGGGTTCGTCGTTACGCTGGCTGGTGGCGAACAGCGTGTCAAACACCGCCGCTTCAGACGGACATAATTCTTCCGCGCCCCCCGCGACCATCACGGTCTGATAGCCGTGGCGAATCGCCTCCCAGGCGTAGCCAATCGCCTGGCTGCCGGAGGTACAGGCGCTTGATGTCGGGATGACGCGGCCACGTAGTCCAAAGAACAGCCCGGTATTCACCGCCGTGGTGTGTGGCATCATCTGGACGTAGGTTGTCCCGGTGATGTTATTGGTGTGCTTTTCGGTGAGCATGGTCGCGAATTCGCTGACCGGACCGGTGCTGCCTGTCGAAGAACCGTAGGCGATACCGGTTTGGCCGTTAGTGAGCACCGCTTCGCCAATCAGCCCCGCCTGCTCCAGCGCCAGCTCGGTGGCGCGGGTCGACATCAGCGACACCCGGCCCATGGCGCGAATACGCTTGCGGGTATAGTGTTCCGGCAGCGTGAAATCGTCGATCGGCGCGCCAAGAAGGGTATGCAGGCCATCATACACCTGCCATTCCGGCATTTTACGCACCGCGTTTTCATACGCCAGCAGCCTGCTGGAAACGGATTGCCAGCTTTCGCCAAAGGCGGTCACGCCGCCCATGCCCGTAATCACCACGCGACGCGTCATAGCATTCCTCCGTTAATGGAAATGACCTGGCGGGTAACGTAGCCCGCAATATCCGACATCAGATAGCTTGCCAGCCCGGCGACCTCTTCAGCCTGGCCCATACGTTTCATTGGGATGATGGACATGGCTTCCTTCAGCGCGGCCTCTTCCATCTCAATCATGCCGGTATCAATCAGCCCCGGGGCAATGCAGTTGACGGTGATTTTGCGTTTTGCCAGCTCAATCGCCAGCGCTTTGGTGGCGCCGATAATGCCCGCTTTGGCCGCGCTGTAGTTAACCTGTCCGCGGTTGCCCATCACGCCGGACACGGACGATAAGGTGATAATGCGCCCCCCTTTACGGGTGCCAATCATCGGCATAATGCAGGGGTGAATGACGTTATAAAAACTGTCGAGATTGGTGTGGATCACGCTGTCCCAGTCGTCTTCGCTCAGCGCCGGAAAGGCGCCGTCGCGGGTAATTCCGGCGTTGCTGACCACGCCATACCATGCGCCATGGGCTTCAATCTCCTGCTCCAGCACCTCGCGGCACTGTTCGCGGTTGCCCACATCAAAGGAGAGTAAACGACCGTTGCCACCCGCCTGCGTGATGGCGTCCAGCGTCTCCTGCGCGCCTGCGGCATCACGATGGTAATGCACGCCTACGGTAAACCCGTCGGCGGCAAGCTGGCGGGCGATGGCGCGCCCTATGCCTTTGCTGGCCCCTGTGACCAGTACGGAACGACTCATGCGTTAGATCCCTGATTAAAAAGCGATGTTAATTCTTCTGCGCTCGGCTGGAAGGTATTGACCCGGCCCGTGGCCAGCGTCTCTTCATTAGCGGAAATCGCGCATTCAAAGCTGCCGAAGCGTTCGTCCTGCATCAGCAGCTTAACGGTAATATCCAGCGTCAGGCCCGCGGCGAAACGCCCGCTGGCACAGATCAGCTCGCGCGCGCCGAGCACCATGCCCAGCGCGATATGATCCTGCCCCTGCTGCTGGCGATGCCAGCCCGACCAGACGCCGACGGTTTGCGCCATCAGCTCGAGCGCGTACCAGCCCGGCAGGTCGCCATCGGCATTGAGAAACGGCGCCAGCACGCTTTGCCCGTTGACGGCCACGCGGCAGACCGCCGTGTCGTCCGAAACGTTCTCAACGGACCCCAGCAGCATCATCGGCGCCTCGTGCGGCAAATAGGCTTCGGGTGATAAGTAGCTCATGAGGCTCTCCCCAGCAGGATGCTGGCGTTGTTACCGCCAAACGCGAACGAGTTAGACAAAATGACCGGCTTTCTCAGAGCGGTGCGCTGGTGCAGCAGGCCGCACGGCGCCAGCGTGTCGTCCGGCGCGTAGCGGGCGAAGTCCTGCGGCGGCAACGGCAGATCGCGCGTCAGCATCAGCCAGCTCAGGGCCGCTTCGGTAATACCGGCGGCGCCCAGCGTATGGCCGGTAAGGTGTTTGGTTGAGCTACACGGCACGCTTTCCCCGAAGAGATCGTGAACTACCTGCGATTCAATCTGATCGTTGAGCGGCGTGGCCGTGCCGTGCAGGTTGATGTAGCCGATATCTTGCGGCCGCATGCCCGCTTCGTTAAGCGCCTGAGTAATAGCCCTTATCGCCCCTTCGCCCTGCGGATGCGGAGCGGAAATATGGTACGCATCGCTGGATTCGCCCGTCCCGAGCAGTGCCACGTCGGCGGGCTCACGGCTCAATACCATCAGCGCGGCGGCTTCACCGATGGTGATCCCCCGGCGGTCGCGACCAAACGGCTCGCAGAGCGTGGGGGAGAAGGATTCAAGGCTGTTAAAACCGTTGACGGGCATCCGGCTCAGGGTATCGGCCCCGCCGACAATGGCGATGTCCACCAGCCCGGCTTCAATCAGACGTTTGCCGCCGATCATCGCCCGCGCGCTGGAGGAGCAGGCCGTGGAGATCGTGTAGGCCGGGCCTTCGAGCTGAAGCCAGTTGGCGAGGAAGCGGGACGGATCGCCAAGCTCCTGCTGCGGATACTGCCAGCGCGTGCTGGCCTCGCCGTCTGTCATACGCCTGACGTGCTCATCGCCCTCATCCAGCCCGGAGGTGCTGGTCCCCAGCACCACGGCCACGCGGTCACGACCGACGCGGGCGATGGCCTCGTCAACGGCGGGCTGAATCTGCGCCAGCGCGGCCAGCAGCAGCTGGTTATTGCGGGTGCGGTGTGCGGAGAAGGCGTCCGGGACGGGCGGCAGCTCGCCTTCCACGCCGCCCAGAACGGCTTCGAGCAAATTCTGCAGCCAGCCGGTCCGGGCGTGCATACCCGGCGCGACGCCTGCCACCAGGTTCGCGGCAATCTCATCGGGCGAGTTGCCCAGCGCGTTGACCATGCCAACAGCGGAAATATAGATCATCTCAGTCACCCAGATATTGAATGGTGATGTGGTATTTGAATACGTGTTGCTCGATGCTGATCGGCTCGCGCTTGCCTTTGCGCTGCAGGTAGACAATCTCCGTCACCAGCTTGCCGCTGGCGTTGCGCAGCTCGCGTCGATCGCCATTGTCCGTTAGCGTCCAGCCCTTCGGCAACTGCGGCTGCCAGGCGCTTATCGGCCAGTGGCTGAGCATCACGTCGGCCAGCACCTGGCTGGCGGGCGGCAGCTGCGGCACAACGATCGACTGTTCGGTATGAATACCGGTCTCATCGTACGTTGCCAGGAACAGACGAATGCCCACGGAAGAGAGCCCGGCCAGCGTGACCTTATGCGCATCCGCGTTGAGCATCACCAGCAGAGACTGCGTTTGTCCGTTAAAGCTGCCGGTCAGCAGCTGCTGGGAGCTTACCGCCGGGCTGATGCCGGGCGGCGGCAGCGTCACTTTGGTGCCCGGCTGGAGCCAGGCCTGAGGCCGCGTCTCTTTGGTATCGGTCGAATGGCTGCAGCCTGCCAGCAACAGCGCCGCGGTTAGCGCGACGGCTCGGTAAAAAGCGTTCATTTACGTTTTCTCTCTTTCTTATCCGGCATCGCCAGCGGCGCCAGCAGGAAGGCGGTAAAAATACCGCTTACCAGCACGATACCAAAGCTGCTGATGGCCTGGGTGGCGCTGAAGACGAGCATGCCCAGCGTGAGCAGCGTGGTCATCATGGCCAGCGTAATCGCCAGCATTGAGGTCAGCGGCGTACCGCGCGGGTTGCTGAAAAACAGCGTGTAGTTAATGCCAATGCCGAGCACCAGCACCAGCGCCAGCAGTGAGAACAGATTCACCGGGTGGCCCGTTGCGGCCAGTACCGCCAGCCCGCAGCTCAGCGACAGCACAGACGGCACCAGGCTTATCAGCCCTTTACGCCAGCCGAGGCGCAGCATCGCCCCGCAGGCAATCACTGCCAGCGCGGCAAACAGTAGCCCCGTCAGCAGCGTGCGGTAGAGAGCAAACAGGCTGTCAAAGCTGGCTTTGCGATCGACCCAGACGACGCCGTCATGGCGCGCGGCCAGTTCACTGAGGTGAGCGCTGTTTTTCGCGCCGTCCACCGGCACGAGCACGCCGCTTTCCCCGTCGGGCAGGGTCAGCCAGAGCAGGCGCCAGCCTTCGCTGGCCGGGCTTTCAAGCCACGCGTCCACGCTGACCGGCATGGCGTCGAGATTTGGGGATACGGCGTTAAGCCCGGCGCTTTTCAGCACGTTCGTTACCGCAGGAGCAGCCTCGCGCAGCAGCGTAAGATCGCTTTTCTGGCGGGCCAGCGAGTTCAGCGGCAGCGTACGCCAGCGGGCGATCTCTCCGGCTTTCTGCGCCTGCGCCAGCGCCGGGGTAAAGGCTTCCAGCCGCTCCAGCGTTTGCTGAGGCGAGGCGCCATGAACCACAAACCATTTCTGATCGACGCTCTGTCCGGTCAGGGCGGTAATGGCCTTCTCCTGCGCCAGAATATCTTTCGGCAGGGCCTGCAGCTGGGCGATGTCATCGTCCACCCTCAGGGTGCTCATCCCCACGGCGGAGAGCAGCGCCAGCGCGACGGGCAAACCAACGGACAGTTTTTTACTGCGCCGCCACGCGGCCAGCCAGCGCAGCATGATAACCATCAGCGGAACCGGGCGCACCGGTAAGCCCCGGCACAGCCACGGATGCCAGAAAATCACCGTCAGGCAGGAGGCGCTCAGCCCCACGGCGGCGAATACCGCCATCTGGCGGATCCCGGGGAAGGGGGCCAGCATCATAATCAGGTAGGCGGCGACGGTCGTCAGCAGCGCCAGCAGCAGCGCATTGCGTACTTTGGCCAGGCTTTGCCAGGGGGAATATTCCGCGCCGTGCACCATCCGTTCGGTCAGGTAGTAGAGCGTGTAGTCGGCTGAAATACCGATGATGCTCATGCTCATCACCAGCGTCATCAGGTGCAGTTCGCCAAAGAGCAGCAGCGTCACCACCGTGCCCGCCAGCGCGCCGATGGCAATCGAGAGCACGCTCAGCAGCAGCGGACGCAGAGAGCGGAACACCGCCACGATGAGCAGGAACACGCCAAGCAGGGTGGCGATGCCCAGCGTCGAAATATCGCGTTTGGCCTGCTGGCTGGCGTAATCGCTGTAGAACACGGTACCGCGCGAAAGCAGCTGCGCCTGTGGGTAACGCGCTTTTAGCCTCTCCTGCAGCGCGTTAAGCGTCGTCACGAGCCGGTGGGTCTGCTGCATATCGAATGACGAGCCCGCCAGCTCGCCGTGCAGCAGATACCAGTAGTTTCCCGCCTCATCTTTTGTGACCAGCCAGCCGTCCATCAGCCGGAGCTTCTGGCCGTTTTGCGCCAGAGCTAGCTGGGAGCCGCGCATCAGCATCAGGGGATCGTTTTGCAGCTCTTTGCCGCTGACGCCGGAAAAGGCCGAATAGAGCTGAGATAAAATCCACTGCGCCTGCGCTTCTCCGCCGTTTTGCAGGCGGGCGCGGGTGGAGGGATCGATCAGGCCATTTCGGTGCTGCCAGAAGAACTCTCCCCAGGCCTTTTGCCCGGCGGCGTCCATCGGGCCTTTAACCTCGCTGAGCGAATCGCTGCTTTGCAGCAGCGCCAGCCACTGCTGCGCCACGCGCGGATCGGGCTCTTTGCCGGGGCTGACCAGCCAGACCAGCTGGCGGTCGAGACGCTGCATAAAACCGTCGTTGAGCGCCGGCGGGATCGCCCCCAGCGTCTGCTTCGGCAGCATGGCCAGCACGCTGCTATTCAGACGCGCGCCGGGCAGCAGCGACAGCAGCACGCCCAGCAGAATCAGGCATAGCGTGGCCCACAGCAGCGCCGGGCGCAGGGATTTACGGTGCGGCAAAGCGTTGGCGTTCGTCATCGGTCAGGCTGGCGGGCGTCAGTTGGTGGCGTGAAAGGGCGATATCGGTACGGTCGCCCTGTTTGTCGTTGAGACGAATCGTCTCCAGATAGGTCGCGCCGCCCAGATCGAGGGTGGCGAAGATTTTGTCCAGCGGCGTCGTTTTTGGCGTAAGCACCAGCGACCAGCGGCCCGCGCCCAGGTCTTTAAAATCGATGCGGAAGTTCTCTTCAAGCACCCTGCGGTCGGCCTGGAACAGGGCCCGCAGAAGATGGTTGAACTGGAACATCTGCGGATTATTGTCGGCGGTGACGGTCTGCGGCGGCTGGCCGTTAATGGCCTGAACCATCCGCTTGTCGTCCAGCAGGAGCGTCATCGGGAACGGCGCTTTTTGATCCCACAGCAGGCCGCTGTCGCGGGCGATCAGCATCTCGCCCTGCGAGCGCAGCGGCTGCGGCATATCTTTTATGGTGCGAACCTGTTCGAAGTGCGCGCGCACGACGGGCTGCCCGGTGAAACGCTGCTGCAGTTCATCCAGCGTCACGGCGCTGACCAGCGGGCTGACGATCAGCGCCAGCAAAGGCCACCATTTCATGGCGTCACTCCCATTCGTTCAAACAGTATTGCCGGGCTCACAAAGCACATTTCGCGGGTGGCTTCTTCCACCGCCACCTGGATGGTGTAACCGGTCGTGGTGCGTTTGCCGGTCTGCGCATCGAAAATTTGATAGGCAATGCGCAGGCGGTTTTCATACTCTTCAACGTGCGCGCGGACGCGAATACGCTGCTCAAAGGTCACCGCATCGCGGTATTTCACCCGGGTATCGACGACGGGCCAGACGTAGCCGGAGGCCTTCATCTGGCGATAGCCATAGTCAAACTGATTGAGCAGCGCCTCGCGGGCGATCTCAAAGTAGCGGAAATAGTTACCGTGCCAGACCACGCCCATCATATCGACGTCGTGGAACGGAACGGTGATCTCAACTTCAGTCGTAAAGCGGGGATCGGTCAGCACCCTTTACTCCTTCTCTCTGGACTCTGGCAGATGCCAGAAATCGAAAAAATTAAACCAGTCGAGCGGCGACAGGAGGGCGTAATGCTCCAGCCGCTGCGCGTAGCGATCGACGGTCTCCTGCAGCGCCTGCTGGCGTTCACTGCGCGGGAGGCGCAGCGGGTCGGCAAACGGTTCGCTGTGCAGGACGAGCTTACCCTGCTGGCGCAGGGCAAAAATCAGCACCACCGGGCAGCGCAGGATGGAGGCCAGAATAAACGGCCCCTGTGGGAACGGCGCTGGCTGGCCCATGAACGGACTCCAGATCACGCGCCACTCGCCGCCACGCTGCGGATTCACCGCGATGCGGTCGCCCACAATCGCGACCCATTCTCCCCGCTCAAGCTTCTCTTTGATGGCAATCGCGGTGTCCGGGCCGATGTCGGTAACTGACATCAAGTTCACGCTGGCCTCGGGCGCCATTTCGCTCATGATTTGCTTAAAGCGCCGGGCGTTTTCGCTGAAGACCAGAGCGGTGATAATTTTGCTGCCGTCCAGCTGGGCCAGCGCCCGGCAGGCCTCAACGTCGCCAAGATGCGAGGCCAGCAGCAGCTTGCCCTGCGGCGCCGCGATATTAAGCGTTTCGCTCGCGCCGGGGGCAAAGACCACGTCGCGATCAAACTTCAGCTCACCGCGCCAGCTGGCGACTTTATCCAGCATCGCGTTGCCGAAGCGCATGAAATGGAAAAAGCTGTTGAGCCGCGGGGGAACGGGCATGTTTCGCTGACGCAGTTCTTGCTTCACTCTCTCAATCCACTGCCGCGAGGCCTGCCGCGCCGGACGCGCAATAAGCCAGTACACGCCGATCACCGGCCACAGCAGCACGGTAAAAGCCCGCCGACCCATCAGCTTCCAGACGCGCAGCATCAGGCGCATGCCCCACAGGCCTTTGACCTCGTCCTGCTGTGCCCAGTGCTGGCGGCGTCGACGGAAAAGCAGTCCGGGCATGCGGGGCAGCATGCCGAAGAACAGCCGGGTATGCATCAGGGAGATCCGCACGTTATCTTTTAACGCGTCGAAGTGGGACAACCCGTCCTGCGGGTAGGTGACGCGGGTGGGCAGAAAGATGCTGGTGTTGCCCTGCCAGTAGAGACGGACCATCACTTCGGTGTCAAAGTCCATCCGTTTGCCGAGCGTTTCACGCGCCGCCAGCCGCAGCGTGGGCGAGACCGGATAGACCCGAAAGCCGCACATGCTGTCTTTAAGCTGCAGGGATAAGGTCTCAATCCACACCCAGACGTGGGTTACCCAGCGCCCGTAGAGCCGCGAGCGCGGAATGGAATCATCGTAAATGGGCTGGCCGGAAATCAGCGCGTCCGGGTGGCGCTCCGCCAGCGCCAGCAGTTTGGGGATATCTTCGATGGCGTGTTGACCGTCCGCGTCCACCTGCACGGCGTGGGTATAGCCCGCGCGCGCGCACTCCTCCAGCCCCCTGATGACCGCGGCACCTTTCCCGGCGTTTTGTGTCAGACGGACCAGCGTCATCTGCGGCTGCTCCGCCGCCAGGCGTTCGAGCTCCTGACGGGTGCTCGCTTCGCTGCCGTCATCCACCACCAGGCACGGCAGGCCGAACGGCGCGAGACGCGACAGCACGCGGGCGATCATGGCGCCGTGGTTGTAGCACGGGATCAGCACGCAGGGGCGAAAGATCACTGACATAGCCGAATTTTCCCGCTGCTGGCGGTATGGCGCTCCGCCCCGGCGTGACGCTGGTAGCTGAAGGTCAGCATCTGACGTTCGGCATGCCACTCAAGCACCAGCGTCACTGTGCTTTCCGGCAGCAGAGGCGCCTGGAACTTCACGTTTTGAATGCTATGAAAGCGGTAGCCCGGTGCCAGTAAGGTCGTTGCGTAGTGCATCACCCAGTCAAGCTGCGCAACGCCGGGCAGCAGCGGCTGTACGGCAAAATGGCCCTGAAACCAGAACAGCGCCGCGTCGAGATGCAAAATAATTTCCAGCTTCTCCGGCTGTGTCTGGTGGCGCTCAATTTCAGGAATTTTCATGAAATAACTCCTCTAACTGCGCATAGACACGCTTGTTCATACTGTTTACCGGCATTTCATCTACAATGCGCCAGTATCGCGGAACGGCGACCGGCTCAAGCCACGGCAGCAGGGCGCGACGCCAGGCGAACTCCTGCGCTTTTTTATCCTGCATATACCCGCGCTGGCGAACCGCTTCGTCCAGAACCAGCAGGACGCCAATCCCCTGACGGCCCCCGCGCGTGACCGGCAGTGCAGCCGCTTCGCAAATGCCGTCGAGTTCCAGCAGGCGACGTTCAATCTCGTTAAGCGAGATGCGCTTTTCTTCAATTTTGACCACCCGCCCGCGGCGACCGGCGATGCTGAACAGCCCCTCGCTGTCGAAGTGCAGGATATCGTCCAGCTGGAGTCCTTCAGCCTCGTGGATCAGCGGCGACGTGACGCGACAGGCGTCATCTTCCTGATGGAAAATAACGCCGGGGAAGGGTTGCCACGGCACGTTATCCTGCTGGCGATGGCGCCAGGCGAGGATCCCGGTTTCGGTACTGCCATAAATTTCATCCGGCCAGATGTTAAGCCAGCCAGCGGTGGTTGAGACGTCGCACCAGGGCAGCATTCCGCCTGCTGAAATCAGCATTCTGACGGGCGGCGCGGGCAGCTCCGTATCCAGGCGCTTCAGAAACGCCGGGCTGCTGATGAACAGGTAATGCCTGTCATGAGGAAGGGCGGCCAGCTGCTCTGCGTAGTAGAGCATCGCGGCATGCAGCGGCAGGCCCAGCGCCATCGGCAAGACGATGCGGAAGGTCAGGCCATACAGATGTTGCGGTACGACCGAAGCGACAACGCTACAGCCGGTCAGACGCTCGCCGAAGCGGTCAGCCAGCAGACGGGCTTCACGATCCAGGCTGACGATGTGCTTCATCACCCGGCGCGGGGTACCCGTGGAGCCGGAGGTGAACAGTTCAACGAAGCGGCTTTCGTCAATGGCCGGCAGGGGCGCCCAGCGGCGAGCAGTCTGATGGCTGGAGGCCACCACAATCAGCTTGCCATGGAAATCGAGAGTCCTGTCGCTCAGGACGCCGCTAAACAACGACTGCTGTTCTTCAAGCTGCGAAACGCGGCTATGGCCGGGAATGACCGGCGTTTTACCGGCATGCAGCGAGGCCAGAAGCGCAACGATAAACAGGTAGCTGTTTTCAAAGCACAGCGCCCAGCGCTCGCCATCCTGCTGACGCAGAGTGTCGACCAGTAAGGTCACGTCGTGGCGCAGCTGGCCCAGCGTCCAGGTACGATCGTCAAGCCAGGCAACGGGCATGTCGTCAGGGCGGGGCGCGTTTAACCACTGGCCCAGCGGAAGGGGGTTAGTCATTGTGCATCTCTTTTTTTATCACCCGCTGGCGCACCAGCCACTCGGTTGCCATCAGCGTTCCCATCAGGATGTAGGCCACCATACCGTTCCACAGCGTCCACAGATGCATGTCGCCGTGGAGCACGGTGAACAGCGCCATCGCGCCGTTTCCGATGAAAAAGCCGCACCAGACGAAGGTCACCTTGCGGGTATAGCGCACGCCCTCCGGGGGCAAATCTGGCTCGCGCAGGCGCGCCAGCCGTTCGACCAGCGGCATCGCGGTCCATAGTGAACCGCCGAACACGGCCAGCATCACAAGGTTGACGACCACCGGGTAGAACAGCAGCCACTGGTGGGTTTTCAGCAGGTAGCTTGCCGCGCAGAGCGCAATGCCCGCGAGCGCCACGCACTGCACCACATACCGCATCGGGCCAGCGTTCCGCCGCGCCTGGCGCAGGCGCAGCAGCAATACCAGCGCCATCACCGGCAACAGCCACTGCAGGCTGTTGTGCGTTAGCCCAAATCCAATCAGGAAGGGCCACGCCAGCAGCATCAGCCCCGTCAGCAGTGGGATGACCGGGAACGTCCGTCCACCACGCACGACGTTTTACTCTTCGCGCAGAAGCTGTTCGACGGCGTCTACCACATCCTGAACGGTACGAACCGATTTGAAGGTTTCCGGCTTGATTTTCTTACCGGTTTTCTTCTGCAGATGAACGATCATGTCCACCGCATCAATGCTGTCCAGCTCCAGGTCTTCATAAAGACGGGCTTCGGGCGTAATGTCCTGCGGGTCGATTTCAAAGAGCCTGGTCAGAAGGCCGCAGACTTCCTGATAAATGGTTTCTTGTTCAGTCATCGTTCACATCTCAGGCGCGTTGAGCGTTGATAAAGGACGCCAGCGTGGCGACGGAAAAGAAGTGCTGGCGCATCTCTTCGCTTTCGGCAGAAAGCACCACGCCATACTGGTTTTTCACGGCCAGACCCAGTTCCAGCGCGTCAATGGAGTCCAGACCCAGCCCATCGCCAAACAGCGCGGCATCGGTATCAATATCCTCTGCGGTAAGCTCGTCCAGATTCAGCGTGGTGATAATGAGATTCTTAATTTCAAGATAAAGCGCTTGCATCATTAATTCCTGACAAAGATTGAAGGCCTGATGTTAATCGATGCTGCAGATGCCGGTTTAACTGCCTTGCCGCCAGCGCCGGTTCTTGTTCATTTGCATCGTAAAATTCGTCGATGTTCACGCGGTCGCGGACATCCACGGTGAAAACAGGTTTTTCTGGGGGTACATCATACCAGCGGCTTTTTTTATCCAGCAGGTGTTCGCTACAGTGGATCAGCACCACCCGCAGATCGCTGTTACAGCGCACGGCGATATTTGCCGCGCCGCGCTGGAGGGAGATAGCCTCGCCAAACCGGGTACGCGTGCCTTCCGGGAAGATTAACAGCGTGTCGCCCTGAGCCAGACGCTGCTGGCTGGCCGCGAGCAGGGGCTCGGCTTCGCTGTTAATCAGGTAATCCGCCGCGCGGATAACGCCGCTGACAAAGGGATTGCGCAGCAGTGCGCTTTTCACCAGGCAGTCGGTTTCGGGCATCACCGACGCCAGAATCACGTAGTCAATTAACGTGGGGTGGTTAGCCACCACCAGACAACCCCGATCGCTGCGCAGCGCGTCAAGATTGTGAATGCGATAGTCCAGTACCCCGAGGCCGCGCGCAACGGTCAGGAAGAAACGGAAGCTGGCCGCAATGCTGCGACGCGCCAGACGGCGACGGTTAGCGCGGTCGCGCTGGACGATCAGCAGCAGGTTGAACCAGACCAGCGACAGCAGCAGCCCGCCCACGCCAAACAGCGCGAAGCAGAAGCCGGTCATCACCAGGCGCCATAGCCAGTTAATTCGGGCAGCCAGGCGGTTCATGCGCGCGTCCATTGCCACAGCAACCGTTCGCCGGGCACCACAAACTGACGTTCCTCGCCGAGATAGCGCTGCAGGAACATCAGGCTTTGCGGCAGGGCGGGTTCTTCACCCGTGCTGCCGCTGCGGGTTTCACACTGCAATTCCTGGCCGGATTCAATCACCAGCGCCAGCGCGTAGGGCCAGGTAGGCATCTGCGGCGGTAACGCCGGATGGTAGAATTCCGGCAGCGCGCCGTCAAAATCGACCAGCAGGACGCGGGAATAGCCCGCCTGCAGCAGGCTCAGCACTTCACATAAGGCCTGCTGGAAGGTGTCCAGCCCGGCAGAAATGGATGACGAGACGATGGCCTGGCGTGCGGTGATCGTGAGATTACCCACCGCGGAATTGTGCACGGACATCGCGAAGTCGGTCGGCGAAACGGACTGCCCGGTCGCCAGAGCATGCAGAATACGGTAGTTGCGCTCCAGCTCGCCGTGGCGGCTGGAATAGACGACGGCATCAACGGCGTGGTTTTGCAGCATGGCAAGACCAATATCCACCGCCAGCTTACTGCCTGAGTTGAGGCGGCGCGCGGTCATCATGGGTAAAGCGGTCAGCCGGGGAAGCGGGGCAGCTGGGTCAACGGCCAATTGCAGGCGCGACCACGCCTGCCACTCTGTGGCATCGCTGAGTCCTGGCGCTCTTGCCTGCCAGTCGATAATGTTCAGTGAAAATTTCATCTACGCGCGTCCGCGAAAAAAACCGTATTCAAAGGGCAGGCTGGGCCACCCGGCAGCTACGCTGCTCTATTGTTCACGTTTGGTGCATATCAGCAGGGTATGACCGACCCCAAGGTTGTCCAGCCGCTGTTCAACGCTGAAACCTGCGCTCTCCAGGTAGCGATAGAACTTCTCTACGCTGTAAAACCGGCTATTGCCATTCGCCATACAGGTGAAATAGAGCGAGGTGGCATTCAGGCTGAAAGAGGCTGCTTCAAATTTCTGAGCATCCCAGAAAAGCTCCATGATGCACAAACGTGCGCCTGGCTTCATGGCCTGTGCGACGCGCGTCAGCATGGCGACAATCTGATCCGGAGAGAAACAATCCAGGAACTGGCTCATCCACCAGACGTCGGCGTCACCCGGCAATGTTGCTGGGCTAAGCATATCGACAGCATGGAATGCAATACGATGAGAAAAACCTGCTTTTGCGATGTTTTCCTGCGCCAGCGCTATCTGCTGCGGCAGATCGAGGATCGTCACGGCAACATTTTCGTCATAGCGGCAGCAGCGTAACGACCATTTACCCGTATTTCCGCCCACATCGTACAATTTTGTCGGCGAGCTTGCGAATATATATGGCAACGCAGCGTCAAAAGCGGCGTCAGAATAGTAATGATCGAAGGCGAACCAGCTCTCTTTCGCCGGAGCAGGTAATTGGGATAACGCCGGGTAGATGGTTGGCCAGTTGCCAAACACGGCTAATCCGGCCGGTTTTTCCTCCTGCAGGGCATCCGCCAGGTGAAATAGCCCCTGGTAACAAACGTCCTGGGTGAAATCCATATTTACACGGGTCATTTCGTCGTGCAGTAAAAAATGGCCCACTTTCGCCAGAAAATAACGTCCATTCTGTTGGGTAACGATTCGACCGCTTAATCCCATATCCAGCAGTACGCTGACGCCATAGCTGCCGAGCGTGCTGTGTTCCGTTATTTCCTCGAGGCTGGCCCCCGCTTTACCTTGTTTATCGAGCCAGGCGAGAACGCCTGAGTTACGCAGACAAAGCGCTGTCTGGAATAACATCGGGGCAAAGGCGATGCGTTGCGCTTCGGTAATGGCATCCAGTGCGCTGAGTGTGTCCTTTTCGTACATTCCTGCGTAACCTTTGAGGCTAAAAAAAGGTTATCGGGCCATATAGGGCCCGACTTTAGAAAAATATTACAGCGCGGCGCCCGCGGAGAGGTTCAGCTGAATATCGTGGTCGAGGTTATTCACCCAGCGGTTATAATTTTTGTGAATTTTACCGTCTGCCGCTTTCAGGTTAAGGCTGTTTTCATAGTTAATTGAATAGCTTGTTGCCGTGTACGGAATACTCACCTGGACCGAATGATCGCGTGACTGCAGACGCCCCTTAATCATTCCCGGGCCCGCTTCCGTCATGATCCAGTCACGTTTTTGGCCTGCTTTCAAAATTGCCGTTTTTACCTGATCGGCAGTATGGCCCGCGCTGACAATAGAGTGAACCTGAGCGATTGGGGCGGTACGCGCACAGCCTGCCAGTGCACCAATGAATACGGCAGCAGCACACCATTTAACGATCTTTTTCATCAACAACTCCATATCAATATTAACAATTAAGGGTAGTGTTTTTTACAAATAATATCCGTCCGGCTTTCCATTGGCGCCAGGCGTATTTTTAATCAATATTAATGTTTGCATTACGTTGAAGCGAAGACGGGAATAATAACATGGAAAATAAATAACCATTTCAATTTTTATAATTTGCGTTAAATCATCAATTGCGATTGAGCGTAATGCGCACGACGTAAATAAAATCAGGATGAATATCGCCTTAACGCAAATAAAATACCGCGACGGATTAAGGACGCGGTAATTTACGGTGTATTACTGACGGTTTAAACCTACCTGTACAGGTAGGTCGGTTATCCGGGTAATCGGCTTTTCGGCCTCCCCGGTCCGAGCAGGATCGCCAGCTTGCTGCCGCCTTTGGTGGTTTCCATCCAGATTTTACATACGCTAGTCAGGGGAACCGACAGCAGCATACCGACCGGGCCCAGCAGCCATCCCCAAATCAGTAAGGATAAAAATACCACCAGCGTCGACATGCCCAGCCGGTGCCCCATCATGCGAGGTTCAAGAATATTGCCCAGCACCATATGCACGACGAGGAACAGTGCGCCGACCAGCATGCATTCATAGAAGCCGTTAAACAGAAACGCCTGAATCATCGGCGGCACGGCGGAAAGCACCGCGCCAATATTGGGTACGTAGTTCAGCAGAAAGGCCAGCACGCCCCACATCAGGGCGAACTGCACGTCCATCAGCATCAGCCCCAGCCAGACAATCACCCCGGTCCAGACGCTCAGGAGCGTTTTCAGTGCCAGATATTTGGAGACGCCCTTCAGTGCCCGGTGTAAGCCGGCAATGTGAATTTGTGGATTGTTCAGCGCAAAGCGCAGCTTATAGGGGACGTGGCGAACTTCGAACAGCATAAACACCACCGTCATGACCAGCAGCAGAATGCTGGCCATCGCGCCGGAAAGCCCCGTCATCAAGGTGGTGGCGTAGGTCATGACCTTCTCGGAGTCCATCCTGCGCAGCATCCGTTCGGGTGAAATATGCAGGTTAAGGAAGGGGACCATCTCCTGCAGCGCGACAATTTTACGCGTCAGCTCTTTGTTGTACTGCGGCAGCATGGTGGAGAATTCGCTCAGCGATGCCGCCAGCACGCCGAAAAGCGCCGTCAGGGCAATCAGCATCACGATGACGACGATGGTGATGGCTACCGGACGGCTGACGCCCCGGCGTAAAAACCAGGTGACCAGCGGATTTAGCACAATGGCAAAAAAGAGCGCCAGCAGGAGCTGAACAATAATGTCGGCGGCAGCATGGATACCCGCAAGGATAACCACCAGACAGGCGAGTTTTAATAAGATGTGGAGTCCAGCTTTGTCGGACGGGTTAGCGATCATGCGTGTTCCTTAATATGATGACCCGATAAGTGTAGTGCCCGGGCTTCGCTTCGTCTGGCACCGTTAATCTGAAAGTCGGGGCTGATTTTCTGATTGCGCCGTGGTAATAGTGAAACACTGTTGTAAAAAATCCAGGTAGAACCCCATGCCCGAACCTGCCGCTGAACCGGCACTGAGCGGACTGCGCCTCAATCTGCGCATCGTTTCCGTTGTAATTTTCAACTTTGCCAGCTATTTGACCATTGGCCTGCCGCTGGCGGTCCTGCCGGGCTATGTCCATGACGTAATGGGCTTCAGCGCCTTCTGGGCGGGGCTGGTGATTAGCCTGCAATATTTCGCCACGCTCCTCAGCCGCCCGCATGCCGGGCGCTACGCGGATACGTTCGGTCCAAAAAGCATCGTGGTGGTGGGACTGTGCGGCTGTTTCCTCAGTGGCCTGAGCTACCTGCTGGCTGCCACCACCGGCCACTGGCCGCTGGTCAGCCTGGCGCTGCTCTGCCTGGGCCGCGTTATTCTTGGCATCGGGCAAAGTCTGGCGGGAACCGGCTCGACGCTGTGGGGCGTGGGTGTGGTAGGCGCGCCGCACATTGGCCGGGTGATCTCCTGGAACGGGATTGTCACCTACGGTGCGATGGCGCTCGGGGCGCCGCTCGGCGTGGCCTGCTATGCGCTGGGCGGGCTATATGGGCTGGCCATCACCATTATGGCGGTCGCGCTGCTGGCAATCCTCTTTGCGCTGCCGCGCCCGAAAGTGAAGGCCAGCAAAGGCAAGCCGCTGCCGTTTCGGGCGGTGCTGGGGCGCGTCTGGCCGTACGGCATGGCCCTGGCGCTGGCGACCACCGGCTTCGGCGTGATTGCGACCTTCATTACCCTGTTCTACGACGCCAAAGGCTGGGACGGCGCGGCCTTTGCGTTAACTCTGTTTAGCTGTGCGTTTGTTGGCGCCCGCCTGCTTTTCCCTAACGGCATCAACCGTCTTGGCGGGCTGAATGTGGCGACGATCTGCTTTGCGATAGAGATAGTCGGGCTGCTGCTGACCGGAATTGCGATGGTGCCCTGGGTCGCGAAAGTGGGCGTGTTCCTCGCGGGGGCTGGCTTTTCCCTGGTCTTCCCGGCGCTGGGCGTGGTGGCGGTAAAAGCCGTGCCGCAGCAGAATCAGGGGGCGGCGCTGGCGACCTATACGGTATTTATGGATATGTCTTTAGGGATTACCGGCCCGCTGGCGGGGCTGGTGATGGCCTGGGCAGGCGTGCCGGTGATCTATCTTGCCGCGGCGGGCCTGGTGGTGATTGCGCTGCTGCTGACGTGGCGGCTAAAAAAATGGCCCCCGGTGCAGGCACCGGAGGCCACGTCATCGTCGTGAAGCGTTACTGGATCACGATGGTGTTAATGATGTTTTCAGCAGCCGTCTGCGCTTTCTGCTGATCTTCGGCTGGCAGGGTGATCTGCAGGGTCAGCAGCTTATTATCAACCTTGCCCAGCACCACAGAAGAGTATGCGGTCTGGCCTTTTGCGGAGATGATGCTGTCGAGCTGTTGCAGCGTGTGGCCTTTCAGCTCGATGGATTTATTGGTCACGACCTGTAGCTGCGGATCGCGGCCGCGCTGCTGATCTTCCAGACGTTTGGACAGGACGGCCAGATCTTCGCTGGTGTCGTCGCCCACAATCACAATGACCGCTTTCTGCCCGGTTGCGTCGGAGTAAACGTGCATGTTGTTCGCCTGGGTGCCCAGCTTGCCGCTCTGATCGGTCATATCGGCTGGCAGAGAGAAGCTGAGTTTGCCATCCATCAGATTCACCGGCTGGCCGGTCGCGTTGCTCTCTGCGGATGCGCCCTGAGCAGGCGTTTTCGTGTCGCTGTTATCACAGGCTGCAAGACCCACAACCAGCAGGCCAATCCCGACATATTTAACCAGATTGCGCATTGACTTCTTCCTTTCGATAAACGGCCATAACGGCTCATTCGCTCATCTTATCACAACTGATAAAGCGAACCCTTAACCAGCCTGCAATGCCGTGATTTCAGATTTATCTGCCAGCCTTTTCAGCAGCATATTGAGCAGCACGCCGTACATCGGCAGGAAGAAAACAATGCTGATGAGGACCTTGAAGCAGTAGTCCACCAGCGCGATTTCCATCCAGTGCTCGGCCATGAACGCATCCGGGCTGCGCCAGAAGGCGATAAAGAAGAAGGCCAGCGTATCGCTCACGTTACCGAACAGCGTGGAGGCGGTTGGCGCCATCCACCAGCGATGGTTCTGACGCAGGCGGTTAAACACGTGCACGTCGAGGATCTGCCCCAGCGCGTAGGCCATAAAGCTTGCGGCAGCGATACGGGCAACAAACAGGTTGAAGTGGGTTAACGCCTCAAAGCCCTGCCAGCTTCCCATATAAAACAGAGACGAAACCACGTACGAGATGAACAGCGCCGGGAGCATGACCGAAAAAATAATACGGCGAGCCAGCGGTGCGCCAAAGATACGCACGGTCAAATCCGTCGCGAGGAAAATAAACGGGAAGCTGAATGCGCCCCAGGTGGTGTGAAAACCAAAGATGGAGATTGGGAGCTGCACCAGATAGTTGCTGGAGGTGATCACCAGCAAATGGAAAAGCGAAAGCCAGAACAACGCTTTTACGCGCTGTGATTCAGAAAACGACGTCATATTGTGACCTTTTTATACGTTGGGGTGAGGGAACCCAATAAAAACCGCAGCATGATACTGCTTTGTCAGGACATTGCAATGGTTAGTTTTTACGCAATCGTTAACCTGGTTTGCATTGATCGCAACCGGGCGTAAACTACAGCCGTTTTTACCAGACCGAGAAGACCATGACCGACCTGTTTTCCAGCCCAGACCACACTCTTGATGCCCAGGGCCTTCGCTGCCCGGAACCGGTAATGATGGTACGTAAAACCGTGCGCAACATGCAGACCGGTGAAACGCTGCTGATTATTGCCGACGACCCGGCCACCACCCGCGATATTCCCGGCTTTTGTACCTTCATGGAACATGAGCTGGTGGCACAGCAGACGCAAGCGCTGCCGTACCGGTATCTGATTCGTAAGGGGTAGGCGTGCTGCCTCTGCGGCCTGATGCCCTCACCCCGGCCCTCTCCCACGGGGAGAGGGAGAAAGTCATCCCTTCATCCACGCCCTGATCCCGTCCAGGAACATCTGGGTTGCCATCATCACCAGAATCAGCCCCATCAGGCGCTCCAGCGCGTTCACCCCTTTCTCACCCAGCAGGCGCAGGAACAGCGACGACTGCAGCAGGATGATAAACGTCCCGCCCCAGGCGATCAGCAGGGCAATGACCAGATGGCTCATCTGGTTCGGATACTGATGCGACAGCAGCATCAGCGTGGCCAGAATGGTCGGCCCTGCGACGAGGGGGATCGCCAGCGGCACGATAAACGGCTCTTCACCCGCAGGCAGGCCGCTGCTGCTGCCTTCCGCGCTCGGGAAAATCATCTTAATGGCAATCAGGAACAGAATAATCCCGCCGGAAATCGACACGGTTTCGGCGCGGAGGTTCAGGAACGCGAGAATTTTTTCACCCGCAAACAGGAAGATAAACATCACCAGCAGGGCGATGAGCAGCTCGCGGATCATGATCGCCCGGCGGCGCTTCGGCTCGGTGTGCTTCAGCACCGACATGAAGATCGGCAGGTTACCCAGTGGATCCATTATCAGAATCAATAAAACCGCTGCGGAAATGATTTCACTCATGTAACTTATCCCTGAAGTTCTCTAAGGTTATTATGATAATTAGCTGTATTTCTGATTGCCGGGCAATCATCGATTAATTTCGCTTGCGACTTTGGCAGCATTTTGTAATGTGAAGCATATCCCAGTTCAATACTGGCTTGCACAATCAGCACACACCCTCAGCAGGAAAAAAATGCTATGAAAAACGTTGGTTTTATCGGCTGGCGCGGTATGGTCGGCTCTGTACTCATGCAACGCATGGTTGAAGAGCGCGATTTCGACGCTATCCGCCCGGTCTTCTTCTCCACTTCCCAGCTCGGCCAGGCTGCTCCGTCCTTTGGTGGTACCACAGGCACGTTGCAGGATGCTTACGATCTGGAAGCGCTGAAGGCACTCGACATTATTGTGACGTGCCAGGGCGGCGATTATACCAACGAAATCTATCCAAAGCTGCGTGAAAGCGGCTGGCAGGGCTACTGGATTGACGCGGCTTCTTCGCTGCGCATGAAAGACGATGCCATCATCATTCTCGACCCGGTGAACCAGGGCGTCATCACCGACGGCCTGAACAACGGCGTGAAAACCTTTGTTGGCGGTAACTGCACCGTCAGCCTGATGCTGATGTCCCTCGGCGGCCTGTTCGCGCAGGATCTGGTTGAGTGGGTCTCCGTGGCGACCTACCAGGCGGCGTCCGGCGGCGGCGCGCGTCATATGCGCGAGCTGCTGACCCAGATGGGCCAGCTGCACCACAGCGTTGCGACCGAGCTGGCAAACCCGGCGTCCGCTATTCTGGATATCGAGCGTAAAGTGACTCAGCTGACCCGCAGCGGCGAGCTGCCGGTGGACAACTTCGGCGTACCGCTGGCCGGTGGTCTGATCCCGTGGATCGACAAACAGCTGGATAACGGCCAGACCCGCGAAGAGTGGAAGGGCCAGGCCGAGACCAACAAAATCCTCAATACCGCGAACACCATTCCGGTTGACGGTCTGTGCGTGCGTATCGGCGCGCTGCGCTGCCACAGCCAGGCCTTCACCATTAAACTGAAAAAAGATGTGTCTATTCCGACCGTGGAAGAGCTGCTGGCCGCGCACAACCCGTGGGCGAAAGTGGTGCCAAACGATCGCGATATCACCATGCGCGAGCTGACCCCGGCTGCCGTTACCGGCACGCTGACCACGCCGGTTGGCCGTCTTCGCAAGCTGAACATGGGGCCGGAGTATCTCTCCGCGTTCACCGTCGGCGACCAGCTCCTGTGGGGCGCCGCCGAGCCGCTGCGCCGCATGCTGCGCCAGCTGGCGTAATAATTTGTTAACTACCGGGGGGTGATTTTCACCCCCTTTTTTTGCGTACTACATGGAGTAACACGCGTATGTCTTATTTTTTATCAGGAGTCATCTAGAGCGTTGGCTATGCTTTAAGGAAGAGTCATTTCTTACCTGAGGTTCGAACGGAGCAGAATGGATGCACATTTTTGTGCTGTCCCGTTCAGGTCACATTAAAAGTCGTCCCGGAGCGCTTAAAAAGGACGACATAAAAAACAGGATGAATACCATGTCCGATCGTGTGGATAGAGACGTGATTAATGCGCTTATTGCGGGTCATTTTGCTGACCCCTTTTCTGTGCTTGGGATGCATCAAACTGAGGATGGCCTTGAAGTTCGGGCACTGTTACCGGATGCCACAGAAGTCTGGGTGATTGAACCCAAAACCGGCCGCAAGGTCGGTAATCTTGAATGCCTCGATTCCCGTGGCTTCTTCTCGGGCGTGATGCCCCGCCGTAAAAACCCTTTTCGCTATCAGCTCGCCGTTCTCTGGCACGGTCAGCAAAACCTGATTGACGATCCTTACAGCTTTGGCCCTCTGCTTAAAGAGATGGATGCCTGGCTGCTCTCCGAAGGAACGCATCTTCGGCCTTATGAAACCCTGGGTGCTCATGCCGATACTATGGACGGCATTACCGGCACGCGGTTCTCGGTGTGGGCGCCTAACGCCCAGCGCGTCTCCGTTGTCGGCCAGTTCAACTACTGGGACGGTCGCCGTCATCCGATGCGCCTGCGCCGGGAAACCGGTATCTGGGAGCTGTTTATCCCCGGGGCGCACCCCGGGCAGCTTTATAAATTCGAGATGATCGACGCCCACGGCAAGCTGCGCATTAAAGCTGACCCGTATGCCTTCGAAGCGCAGATGCGCCCGGATACCGCGTCGCTGATTTGCGGCCTGCCGGAGAAGGTCGTCCAGACGGAGGAGCGTAAACAGGCCAACCGCTTTGATGCGCCGATCTCCGTCTATGAGGTACACCTTGGCTCCTGGCGTCGCCACACCGATAACAACTTCTGGCTCAGCTACCGGGAGCTTGCCGACCAGCTGGTGCCGTACGCCAAATGGATGGGCTTTACCCACCTTGAGCTGCTGCCGGTCAACGAGCACCCGTTCGACGGCAGCTGGGGCTATCAGCCTACCGGGCTGTATGCGCCAACGCGCCGCTTCGGCACGCGCGATGACTTCCGCTATTTCATTGATGCCGCGCACGCCGCCGGGCTGAACGTGATCCTCGACTGGGTGCCGGGCCATTTCCCGTCGGATGACTTTGCGCTGGCAGAGTTTGACGGCACGAAGCTGTACGAGCACAGCGACCCGCGCGAAGGCTATCACCAGGACTGGAACACGCTGATCTACAACTACGGTCGCCGTGAGGTCGCAAACTATCTGGTCGGGAATGCCCTGTACTGGATCGAGCGGTTTGGCATTGATGCCCTGCGCGTCGATGCGGTGGCGTCGATGATCTACCGCGACTACAGCCGCAAAGAGGGCGAGTGGATCCCGAACGAGTTTGGCGGGCGTGAAAACCTGGAAGCGATTGAATTCCTGCGCAATACCAACCGCATTATCGGCGAACAGGTGGACGGTGCCGTGACCATGGCGGAAGAGTCGACCGACTTTGCGGGCGTCTCCCGTCCGCCGTCATCAGGCGGCCTGGGGTTCTGGTATAAGTGGAACCTGGGCTGGATGCACGACACGCTCGACTACATGAAGCTGGATCCGGTTCACCGCAAGTATCATCACGATAAGCTGACGTTCGGGATGCTCTACAACTACACGGAAAACTTTATGCTGCCGCTGTCGCACGATGAAGTGGTGCACGGCAAAAAATCGATTCTCGACCGCATGCCGGGCGACGCGTGGCAGAAGTTTGCCAACCTGCGCGCCTACTACGGCTGGATGTTTGCCTTCCCTGGCAAGAAACTGCTGTTTATGGGCAATGAGTTCGCCCAGGGCCGCGAGTGGAACCACGACGCCAGCCTCGACTGGCACCTACTGGAAGGCGGCGACAACTGGCACCACGGGGTGCAGCGTCTGGTGCGCGACCTGAACCTGACCTACCGCCACCACAAAGCGCTGCACGAGCTCGACTTCGATCCGTACGGCTTTGAGTGGCTGGTGGTGGACGACCACGAGCGCTCGGTGTTTGTCTTTGTGCGTCGTGACAAGGCGGGTAACGAAATCATCGTCGCCAGCAACTTCACGCCGGTGCCGCGCGAACACTACCGCTTCGGCATTAACCAGCCGGGCAAATGGCGCGAGATCCTGAATACCGACTCCATGCACTACCACGGCAGCAACGCCGGTAACGGCGGGCTGGTACAGAGCGACGCCATCGAAAGCCACGGGCGACCCAATTCCCTGAGCCTGACGCTGCCGCCGCTTGGCACCATCTGGCTGATGCGGGAGGGCGAATGACGCAGCTTACGGCAGGTAAACCCGAACCGCTCGGCGCGCGTTTTGACGGAAAGGGTGTCAATTTCACCCTCTTTTCCGCTCACGCTGAGCGGGTAGAACTGTGCGTGTTTGACGGGGAAGGTAACGAGCACCGTTACGATTTACCCGCGCGCACGGGGGATACCTGGCACGGCTACCTGGCCGGAGGACGGCCCGGCATGCACTACGGCTTTCGCGTTCATGGCCCGTGGGAGCCCGCGCAGGGGCACTGGTTTAACCCGGCGAAGCTGTTAATTGACCCGTGCGCGCACCGCGTGGACGGCGAATTTAAAGACGACCCGCTGTTCCACGTGGGCTACGGCGAGCCCGACCACCGCGACAGCGCGCCCGTCGCGCCAAAAAGCGTGGTGGTAAACGATCTTTATGACTGGGAAGACGATGCCCCGCCGCAGACGCCGTGGGGCAATACCGTTATTTATGAAGCCCACGTCAAAGGGCTGACCTACCTGCACCCGTCGATCCCCAAAGAGATGCGCGGCACCTATAAGGCGCTCGGGCATCCCACCATGATCGCCTACCTGAAACACCTCGGCATCACCGCTCTGGAGCTGTTACCCGTCGCCCATTTCGCCAGCGAGCCGCGTCTGCAGCGGCTGGGGCTGAGCAACTATTGGGGCTACAACCCGCTGGCGATGTTCGCGCTCGAACCGCGCTATGCCGTCCATCCGGAAAAGGCGCGGGACGAGTTCCGCGATGCGGTGAAGGCGCTCCACGCGGCGGGCATTGAGGTCATTCTGGACGTGGTGCTCAACCACAGTGCCGAAAGCGATCTCGACGGTCCGACGCTCTCCATGCGCGGAATTGATAACCGTAGCTATTATTGGATCAGGCAGGATGGCGATTATGAGAACTGGACCGGCTGCGGTAACACGCTCAACCTCAGCCATCCGGCGGTCACGCATTTTGCGTATGAATGCCTGAAATACTGGGTGGAAACGTTCCACGTCGACGGTTTTCGTTTCGACCTGGCGCCCGTGATGGGGCGTACGCCAGCGTTCAGCCAGCAGGCTCCGCTGTTTGAGGCGATAAAAAACTGTCCGGTGCTCTCGCTGGTGAAGCTGATTGCCGAGCCGTGGGACATCGGCGAAGGCGGTTATCAGGTCGGGAATTTCCCGCCGCTGTTTGCCGAGTGGAACGATCACTACCGCGACGCCGTACGCCGATTCTGGCTGGAACGCAATCTGTCGCTGGGGGAGTTCGCCGGACGCTTTGCCGCGTCGAGCGATCTCTTTAAGCGCGACGGCAAACGCCCGTCGGCCACCGTCAATCTTTTGACGGCGCATGACGGTTTTACGCTCAGGGACTGCGTTTGTTTCAATCAGAAACACAATGAGGCAAACGGCGAAGAGAATCGCGATGGTACTAACAATAACCATAGCTTTAATCATGGTATAGAAGGGTTAGGCGGAAGCCTGGACGTCATCGAGCGGCGACGCGCCAGCGTTCACGCGCTGCTGACAACGCTTTTATTGTCGCAGGGCACGCCGATGCTGCTGGCAGGCGATGAACACGGCCATAGCCAGCACGGTAACAACAATGCGTATTGCCAGGACAACACCTTAACCTGGCTCGACTGGGGTGAAGCCAACAGCGGGCTGATTCATTTTACCGCTGCGCTGATCCATCTTCGCCAGCAGATCCCCGCGCTGACCGCTGGCCGCTGGTGGGAAGAGGGTGACGGCAACGTTCGCTGGCTGAATAAAGACGCGCAACCGTTAAGCGCGCAAGAGTGGCAACACGGCGTACCACGCCTGCAAATCCTGCTGTCGGATAAATGGCTGGTCACGCTGAACGCGACGGATGACGTCGCAGAGATTGTTTTACCTGAAGGGGAATGGCGAGCTGTTCCCCCCTTTGCCGGAGCGGATAATCCGGTAGTAATGGCTGTCTGGCACGGGCCTGCGCACGGAGTGTGCGTATTCCAAAGATGATAAAAAAGGAGTTAGTCATGGTTAGATTAGAGAAGAACGATCCCTTAATGTTGGCACGCCAGCTACCATTAAAAACGGTTGCCCTGATACTTGCGGGTGGGCGTGGTACCCGTCTGAAAGATTTGACCATCAAGCGCGCGAAACCAGCTGTTCACTTTGGTGGTAAGTTCCGTATCATCGACTTTGCGCTCTCCAACTGCCTGAACTCGGGCATTCGCCGTATCGGCGTCATCACGCAGTATCAGTCGCACACGCTGGTTCAGCATATCCAGCGCGGCTGGTCATTCTTCAGCGAAGAGATGAACGAGTTTGTCGATCTCCTTCCTGCTCAGCAGCGCGTCCACGGCGAGAACTGGTACCGCGGCACGGCGGATGCGGTGACGCAGAACCTCGACATCATTCGTCGCTACAGCGCCGAATACATCGTGATCCTCGCCGGGGACCATATCTACAAGCAAGATTACTCCCACATGCTCATCGACCACGTCGAAAAAGGGGCGCGCTGCACCGTGGCGTGTCTGCCTGTGCCCGTTGCTGAAGCGACGGCCTTTGGCGTCATGCACGTGGATGCGGACGACAAAATTATCGACTTTGTTGAAAAACCGGCGAACCCGCCAACTATGCCCGGCGATGACACCAAATCGCTCGCCAGCATGGGGATTTATGTCTTTGACGCAGATTATCTTTATGAGCTGCTGGAAGAAGATGACAAAGACGAAAACTCCAGCCACGACTTCGGTAAAGACATCATTCCGAAAATCACGAAAGCTGGCATGGCGTATGCACATCCTTTCCCGCTGTCCTGCGTGCAGTCCGACCCGAATGCGGAACCCTACTGGCGCGATGTGGGAACCCTGGAAGCGTACTGGAAAGCGAACCTCGACCTGGCATCGGTCACGCCTGAGCTGGATATGTACGACCAGAACTGGCCGATTCGTACCCATATGGAATCGCTGCCGCCGGCCAAATTCGTGCAGGACCGCTCCGGCAGCCACGGCATGACGCTGAACTCGCTGGTCTCCGGCGGGTGCATTATTTCAGGCTCGGTGGTGGTGCAGTCGGTGCTGTTCCCCCGCGTGCGGATAAATTCATTCTGTAATATCGATTCGGCAGTCTTACTGCCTGATGTCTGGGTAGGGCGCTCGTGCCGTCTGCGCCGCTGCGTTATCGATCGTGCCTGCGTCATTCCAGAAGGGATGGTGATTGGTGAAAACGCGGAAGAAGACGCGCGTCGTTTCTATCGTTCGGAAGAGGGGATCGTGTTAGTCACACGGGAAATGTTGCGGAAGCTGCAGATCAAACAGGAGCGATGATGCAGGTTTTACATGTATGTTCTGAGATGTTCCCGTTATTAAAAACGGGCGGTCTGGCAGATGTGCTTGGCGCATTACCGGCGGCGCAAATCGCCGGAGGCGTGGATACCCGAGTCCTGCTGCCCGCCTTTCCGGATATCCGGCGCGGTATACCTGATGCAAAAGTGGTGACCCGCCGTGAAACGTTTGCCGGACGCATTACCCTGCTGTTTGGACATTACAATGGCGTAGGGATTTACCTGATCGACGCGCCGCACTTATACGATCGACCGGGCAGCCCGTATCACGATACGAACCTGTTCGCCTATACCGACAACGTGCTGCGCTTTGCGCTCCTCGGCTGGGTTGGAGCAGAAATGGCGACGGGGCTGGATCCGTTCTGGCGTCCGGATGTGGTGCATGCGCACGACTGGCACGCCGGGCTTGCCCCGGCGTATCTCGCCGCGCGCGGCCACCCGGCGAAATCGGTCTTTACCGTGCATAACCTGGCGTATCAGGGGATGTACTATGCCCATCACATGAGTGAAATCGATCTGCCATTATCGTTCTATAACATGCACGGACTGGAATTTAACGGGCAGATCTCGTTCCTGAAAGCCGGGCTCTATTACGCCGATCATATTACCGCCGTGAGCCCAACCTACGCGCGTGAGATCACCCAGCCGGAGTTTGGCTACGGCATGGAAGGGTTGCTGCAACAGCGCCACCGCGAAGGTCGCCTGTCGGGCATTCTGAACGGCGTGGATGAACAGATCTGGAGCCCGGAAACCGATCTCCTGCTGGCGGCGCGCTACGGCCGTGATTCCGTGGAAGATAAAGCGGAAAACAAACGCCAGCTGCAGATTGCGATGGGCCTGAAGGTTAACGATAAAGTGCCGCTCTTCGCGGTGGTCAGCCGCCTGACCAGCCAGAAAGGGCTGGATCTGGTGCTGGAGGCGCTGCCCGGTTTACTGGAGCAGGGCGGGCAGCTGGCGCTGCTCGGCGCGGGCGACCCGGTGCTGCAGGAAGGTTTCCTTGCCGCCGCCGCGGAACATCCGGGACAGGTGGGCGTGCAGATTGGCTACCACGAAGCGTTCTCGCACCGCATCATGGGCGGCGCGGACGTCATCCTGGTGCCGAGCCGTTTTGAACCCTGCGGCCTGACGCAGCTTTACGGCCTGAAATACGGCACGCTGCCGCTGGTGCGCCGGACGGGCGGACTGGCGGATACCGTATCCGATAGCTCTCTGGAAAACCTGGCGGACGGTATCGCCAGCGGGTTTGTCTTTGAGGACAGTAATGCCTGGTCGCTGCTTCGGGCGATTCGGCGTGCTTTCGTCTTGTGGTCCCGTCCATCACTCTGGCGTTACGTTCAGCGTCAGGCGATGTCCATGGACTTTAGCTGGCACGTCGCGGCGCAGTCATACCGCGATCTCTATCAACGCTTGATGTAACGAGGCGAAGTTACTGATATGAACGCTCCATTTAGCTACTCTTCACCCACGCTCAGCGTTGAGGCGTTAAAGCACTCCATCGCCTACAAGCTGATGTTCACCATCGGGAAAGATCCGGTTATCGCCAACAAGCACGAGTGGCTGAACGCCACCCTGTTTGCGGTGCGTGACCGCTTAGTTGAACGCTGGCTGCGCTCAAACCGCGCCCAGCTCTCGCAGGAAACGCGTCAGGTTTACTACCTGTCGATGGAATTTTTGATTGGCCGCACGCTGTCCAACGCGCTGTTGTCGCTCGGTATTTATGACGACGTCAAAACCGCCCTGGAAGAGATGGGGTTAGATTTAGAAGAGCTGATAGACGAAGAGAACGACCCGGGCCTCGGCAACGGCGGTCTGGGGCGTCTCGCCGCCTGCTTCCTCGACTCGCTGGCGACGCTGGCGCTGCCGGGCCGCGGCTACGGTATTCGCTACGACTACGGTATGTTCAAACAGAACATCGTCGACGGGCGTCAGAAAGAGTCCCCGGACTACTGGCTGGAGTACGGTAACCCATGGGAGTTCAAACGCCACAATACGCGCTACAAGGTGCGATTTGGCGGACGTATCCAGCAGGAAGGCAAAAAATCCCGCTGGGTAGAAACGGAAGAGATCCTGGCCGTGGCCTACGACCAGATTATCCCCGGCTATGACACCGATGCCACCAACACGCTGCGCCTGTGGAGCGCCCAGGCCAGTAGCGAAATTAACCTCGGTAAATTTAACCAGGGTGACTACTTTGCGGCGGTGGAAGACAAAAACCACTCCGAGAACGTGTCCCGCGTGCTGTACCCGGATGACTCGACCTACTCCGGCCGCGAGCTGCGCCTGCGTCAGGAGTATTTCCTCGTCTCCTCGACGATTCAGGATATCCTCAGCCGCCACCATCAGCTGCACAAAACCTACGCCAACCTGGCGGAGAAAACCGCGATCCACCTTAACGACACCCACCCGGTGCTCTCTATTCCGGAGCTAATGCGCCTGCTGATCGACGAGCATAAGTTCAGCTGGGATGACGCGTTTGAAGTGACCTGTCAGGTGTTCTCCTACACCAACCACACGCTGATGAGCGAAGCGCTGGAAACGTGGCCGGTGGACATGCTCGGTAAAATCCTGCCGCGCCATCTGCAGATTATCTTTGAGATTAACGACTACTTCCTTAAGACCCTGCAGGAGCAGTATCCGAACGATACCGGGCTGCTGAGCCGCGCGTCCATCATTGATGAATCGAACGGGCGCCGCGTGCGCATGGCCTGGCTGGCGGTCGTCATCAGCCACAAGGTCAACGGCGTATCCGAGCTCCACTCGAACCTGATGGTGCAGTCGCTTTTTGCGGACTTCGCGAAAATCTTCCCGACGCGGTTCTGCAACGTGACCAACGGCGTCACGCCGCGCCGCTGGCTGGCTCTGGCCAACCAGCCGCTCTCTGAGGTGCTGGACGAGAATATCGGCCGTACCTGGCGTACCGACTTGAGCCAGCTGAGCGAGCTGGAACAGCATATTGATTTCCCGACGGTGAACAAAGCCGTGCGTGAAGCCAAGCTGCTAAACAAAAAGCGTCTGGCGGTCTGGCTGGCGATGCACCTCAACGTGGTGGCAAACCCGAAAGCGCTGTTCGACGTTCAGATCAAACGCATCCACGAATACAAGCGTCAGCTGATGAACGTGCTGCACGTGATCACCCATTACAACCGCATTAAGGCCGATCCAACGGCCGAATGGGTGCCGCGCGTGAAGATCTTCGCCGGTAAGGCGGCTTCTGCCTACTACATGGCGAAGCACATCATTCATCTCATCAACGACGTGGCGAAGGTAGTCAACCAGGATCCGGACATTGGCGACAAGCTGAAAGTGGTGTTCATTCCGAACTACAGCGTGAGCCTGGCGCAGATGATCATCCCGGCGGCGGATCTCTCTGAGCAGATTTCCACGGCGGGTACGGAAGCCTCCGGCACCAGTAACATGAAGTTTGCCCTTAACGGCGCGCTGACCATCGGCACGCTGGACGGGGCGAACGTCGAGATGCTGGAGCACGTGGGCGAAGAAAATATCTTCATCTTCGGTAACACGACGGAAGAGGTGGAGGCGCTGCGCAGGAAAGGCTACTCGCCGCGTCAATATTATGAAGAGGATGAAGAGTTACGTCAGGTGTTGACGCAGATCGCGACCGGCGTGTTTAGCCCGGATGAACCGAGCCGCTATCGCGATCTGGTGGATTCGCTGATTAACTTTGGCGATCACTACCAGGTGCTGGCGGATTATCGCAGCTACGTGGACTGTCAGGACAGGGTGGACGAACTGTATCGTCAGCAGGAGAAGTGGACCAGTGTCGCGATGCATAACATCGCCAATATGGGGTATTTCTCGTCTGACAGGACCATCAAGGAGTATGCCGAGACGATCTGGCATATTGATCCGGTGAGGTTGTAAAAGCAAAACGGCAACCCCGGTTGCCGTTTTTAGCGTTTGTTCCCTCTTGCTGTGGGAGAGGGGCAGGGTGAGGGCATCAGCCCGCACCGATCGTATTACGACGCCAGCGACAGCTCACGCTTCCCCGCATTTTGCAGTAACCACTGCGCCACGCGAGACTGCTGCTCGGCGTTGAGCCACATCCCTTCTTTGGTACGACGCCAGATAGCATCATCCAGACGACGAACCCACTCGTGCTCAACCAGGTAGCGCAGCTCGGCTTCGTACAGCTCGTGGCCGAAATGCTCGCCCAGATCCGCAATGTCCTTCGCGTCGGCCAGGAACAGTTCGGTATTGCTGCCGTAGGTGCGGGCATAGTGGCGCGCCATCCCTTCGGTGATGAACGGGAAGCGACGGCGCAGCTTCGCGGCGTAATCATCGCGGTTATCGCCGATATCACCGCCGGGCAGTACCGCGCCTTTGGTCCACGCCGGGCCGATGCCTTTGTAGTACGGCGCCAGTTTTTCCAGCGCGTGCTCGGCCAGCTTGCGGTAGGTGGTCAGCTTGCCGCCAAACACGGAAAGCAGCGGCGCCTGGCCGTCTACGTCGTGAATATCGAGCGTATAGTCGCGGGTGATGGCCTGCGGTGAGTCAGACTCGTCATCGCACAGCGGACGCACGCCGGAGTAGGTCCAGACAACGTCGTCGCGCGAAAGCTGTTTCTTAAAGTGCGCGTTATACACGTTGAGCAGGTAGTTCACTTCGCTCTCGTCGATCTCGACGCTCTTCGGATCGCCTTTGTACTCTACGTCGGTGGTGCCGATGATCGAGAATTCGTCCATCCACGGGATCACAAACACGATGCGCTTGTCTTCGTTCTGCAGAATGTAGGCCTGCTTCTGGGTATGCACGCGCGGCACCACAATGTGGCTGCCCTTGATCAGGCGAATGCCGTACGGCGAAGGCAGATGCATGCCGTCGTCGAAGAACTGCTTCACCCACGGACCGGTAGCGTTCACCAGTCCGCGCGCTTTCCAGCTGAATTTCTCGCCGGTATCGATGTCTTCCGCTTCCACAATCCACAGGCCGTTTTCACGACGGGCAGAGGTCGCGCGGGTGCGGGTTTTCACCTCGCCGCCTTTCTTCTCAACCATCTGGGCATTCGCCAGCACCAGACGCGCATCGTCCACCCAGCAGTCGGAATATTCGAAACCGCGCACGATTTCAGGCTTAAGGACCGATTCTGAGCCAAAACGCAAACCTTTCGAACCCGGGAGGCTGGTGCGTTTACCCAGATGATCGTACATAAACAGACCGATTCGAATCATCCACGCCGGACGCAGATGCGGGCGATGGGGCAGGCGGAAGCGCATCGGAATAGCCAGATGCGGCGCCATTTTCAGCAGCACTTCACGTTCGGCCAGTGCTTCACTGACCAGGCGGAATTCGTAGTGTTCCAGGTAGCGCAGGCCACCGTGAATCAGTTTGGAGCTGGCGGACGACGTCGCGCAGGCGAGATCGTTAGCTTCCAGCATCAGTACGGATAAACCGCGTCCTGCGGCGTCGACCGCAATACCGGCACCGTTGATGCCACCGCCTATCACAATCAGATCTTTGGTTTCCATAACACCCTCATGCACTTTCGTTAAAGCTCAGAAATGTTCGATATCGCTCATAATAGCAAAGGAACGCGCTTTTGGTAACATCAAAAAAACAATTTAGAGTGATATGGATAACATAATGGCGTTTACCCGCCGCCAGGACGTACACTAAGGGGTAAAATCTTGTCGTTGACCACTGTAAAGAGAACACCATGGATCAGTTTGAATGTATTAACGTAGAAGAAGCCCACCAGAAGATGCACCAGGGAAAAGCGGTGCTGGTGGACATCCGCGATCCGCAGAGTTTTGCGATGGGCCACACGCCGGGCGCGTTCCATCTCACCAACGACACGCTGGGCGCGTTTATGCGCGATAACGACTTGGAGACGCCGGTCATGGTCATGTGCTACCACGGCAACAGCAGCAAAGGCGCGGCGCAGTATCTGCTTCAGCAGGGCTACGACGCGGTATACAGCGTCGACGGCGGCTTCGATGCCTGGCATCGTCACTTCCCGGCAGAAGTGGAATACGCTTTTGAGCGCTGATCCCGCTATACTGTCCTCTTTTGTGTGGAAATAAGCGACCGCTGCCCATGTTGATGATCACCTCTTTTACCAACCCGCGCGTCGCCCAGGCGTTTGTCGACTATATGGCGACGCAGGGCGTTATTCTGACCATTCAGCAACATAACCAGACCGACGTCTGGCTGGCCGATGAGAGCCAGGCCGCGCGCGTAAATGAAGAACTGGCGCGTTTTCTTGAGAACCCTGGCGACCCGCGCTATCTGGCGGCCAGCTGGCAGTCCGGGCAGACCGACAGCGGATTGCATTACAGCCGTTTTCCCTTCCTCGCCACCATCCGCGAACGCGCCGGCCCGTTTACGCTGCTACTGATGGCGGCCTGCATTATCGTCTTCATTATTATGAACGTGGTGGGCGACCAGAGGGTGATGATTGCCCTGGCCTGGCCCTATGACCCGTCTCTTGAGTTTGACGTCTGGCGCTACTTTAGCCACGCGCTGATGCACTTCTCGGTGATGCATATTCTCTTTAACCTGCTCTGGTGGTGGTATCTCGGCGGCGCCGTTGAAAAGCGCCTGGGCAGCGGCAAGCTGATCGTTATCACCCTTATCAGCGCCCTGCTGAGCGGCTATGTGCAGCACAAGTTTAGCGGGCCGTGGTTCGGCGGGCTGTCGGGCGTCGTGTATGCCCTGATGGGCTACGTCTGGCTTCGCGGGGAGCGCGATCCGGAAAGCGGCATCTATCTGCAGCGCGGATTAATAACCTTTGCGTTAATATGGCTAATTGCCGGATGGTTTGATCTGTTTGGTATGTCTATCGCCAACGGTGCGCACGTCGCCGGGCTGGCCGTGGGGCTGGCAATGGCCTTTGCCGACACGCTCCATGCGCGAAAACGAACATAATTCTCAGGGATAATTGATGAAACAAACACAACGTCATGACGCTATTATCGAACTGGTAAAAAAACAGGGATACGTCAGCACCGAAGAGCTGGTGGAGCAGTTTGCCGTCAGCCCACAGACCATCCGTCGTGACCTGAACGATCTGGCCGATCAGAACCGTATTCTTCGCCACCACGGCGGGGCGGCGCTGCCGTCCAGTTCGGTCAATACCTCCTGGCATGACCGTAAGGCGACGCAGACGGCAGAGAAAGAGCGCATTGCCCGCAAGGTCGCCAGCCAGATCCCGAACGGGGCGACGCTGTTTATTGATATCGGCACCACGCCGGAAGCGGTCGCTCATGCGCTGCTGGATCACGAGAACCTGCGCGTGGTCACCAACAACCTGAACGTGGCCAATACCCTGATGCAGAAAGACGACTTCCGCGTCATCCTCGCTGGCGGCGAACTGCGCAGCCGCGACGGCGGGATTATCGGCGAAGCGACCCTCGATTTTATCTCTCAGTTCCGCCTCGACTTTGGCATTCTCGGGATCAGCGGTATCGACAGCGACGGCTCGCTGCTGGAGTTTGATTATCACGAGGTGCGCACCAAGCGCGCGATTATTGAAAACTCACGCCACGTGATGCTGGTGGTAGACCATTCGAAGTTTGGTCGTAACGCGATGGTGAACATGGGCAGCATCAGCATGGTGGACGCGGTCTACACCGACGTGATGCCGCCGGCGGGCGTGATGCAGGTGATTAAAGATAATAATTTGCAGTTAGAGCTGTGTTGAAAAGCCGTTCCCCCTCTCCCTGTGGGAGAGGGCATCAGGCCGCATAAAACCTAAACCCCGTACCCCATCATCTTCAACAGCTGCTGCGCATGCTGCACCGCATCCTGACGATGCGCCACGCCCAGCTTCTGATACAGGTTGCGGATATGCGTTTTGATGGTGGTCGCCGCCACCGCCAGCTCGCCGGCAATCTGCTCGTTGCTGTAGCCTGAATAAATCAGCCCCAGAACCTGCCACTCGCGCTGAGTGAGCGGGCTGGTGCGGATAAGCTCCGGCACTTCAGGGTGGTTCAGCAGACGCTCAACGAAGTTCTCATCAAAATGCGCGAACTTGTGCCGATGATGCTGGTTTATCTCGCGCAGAATGCGCTGGGCGCGATGCTGGTCCAGCTCCGGCAGCGTGTTGAGCTGAATAAGCTGGCGCAGCTGCTGCGCCATCACTTCACCTTCAATCACAAAGTGGCTGATAAACCCGGTGCGGTTAGCCAGCTGCAGCGCTTCCAGCAGCACGCGCTGGGCATCGTTTTTACGACCCGCCTGCCAGTAGAGCTGGTTTTGCAGCAGCAGGTTGCGGTTCAGGTCGCTCATCAGACGCAGGCTGCGCGCGTTCTCGTTCAGCTCTTCCAGCACAATCTCTGCGGGCTCTACTTCACCGAGCAGGATCTGCGCGCGGGCAATGTTGCGCCACTGGCTCTGCAGGAAGTGGTTGTTAGCAAATTCCGGTTTTGGCGTCTGACGCAGCCAGTTGGCGGCGGATTTTTTATCGCCGGTCATCTGCCAGTAAATCACCCGGACCTTATCGGCGTTTGAAACCCAGTCGCTGTGATACTGACCGTTGCCGAGCAGGTTCTCCAGGCGGTTCAGATGGTTGCGGGCGTTATCGAGATCGCCGCGCGCCAGCGAGCACTGCACCAGCAGCGCCAGGCACTGCAGCTGCTGCTGAGGCTGGAAGCTGGAAAGGACATCCACACCCTGGCGGGCGCAGCTTTCTGCTTCATCCAGACGCGACCATGCCCACAGCAGCTGAGCGCGAATACGCAGCAGGAACTCGTGCATCGGCAGCTGTTCCAGGTGCTGTTCACGAATCAGCTGGAACGCTTTTTCCTGGTTCTCCCAGGCGGCCTGCAGGAACCCCTGTGCGAATAAAATCTCGCTCTGTTGGATAAGGCTCCACAGCGCGTAATGCCAGACATCATGACGACGCGCCATCTGTTCGGTTTGCTGCATCAGTGAGAGCGAACGCGTGAGGTCGCCTTTGCAGTGCAGCACTTCGCCGTGCACCGAGGTCGCAACGATGCGGCTGTAGAAATTAGCCAGCGGCAGTTCATCCAGCGCGACCATCGCCAGACGTTCGGCTTCCTCCGGGTCGCCGTCGTTAATGGCCACCTGAGCGCGCAGCGCGTTAAATTCGCCGTGCAGGGTGGTATCCATCTCGCTTTCCATCTCCTGCTCGGCGCGCGCCAGCAGGGTGTTCACTTCGCTGTAGCGGTGCTGGCTCTGCATCAGCCAGGCCTGCAGCAGCACCAGACGCGGGTTCTCCAGCAGGCTTTCCCAAGGCAGGGCTTTGAGAGACTCTTCCAGCAGCGTCAGTTCGCTGTGGTTAAACAGGCCCCACGCATGGTTGAGGAGGATATCGCGCAGCATGCTGGCATCGCCGGCGGCCAGCGCGTGGTGAATGGCCTCGCTCGGGAAGCCTTGTGCCATCCAGCTTTCGGCAGCGGCGCGGTGGATCTCCGGCAGTTCAACCGCCAGCTCCCACTGACAGCGCTGGCGCAGGAAGCTGCCAAACAGCGGGTGATAGCTAAACCACTCGCCGGGATCGTCCATGCGCGTCAGGAAAAGGCCCTGACGTTCAATCTCTTCGAGCTGCAGCTGACCGTTTTCACAGCCCGTCACGCGCACGATGAGCGCATCGTTCATGGAACGCAGCAGAGAGCTTTTCAGCAGGAAATTACGCGTCGAGGGATCGACGCTGTCCAGCACCTCATCCACCAGATAGTCAGAAAGGTGGCTGGCGTTGATGCCCGCCAGACGCCGGGCAGACTGATGCGCCGGACTGTTGTTTTGTCGGGCAGAGAGCGCGATAAGCTGCAGCGCCGTGGCCCAGCCGGCGACGTCATCACACAGGCGGCTGCTCTCGGCGGCCTCAATCGGTGAGTTCAGGCGGCAGTCAAAGAACTGTTTCGCTTCCTGGTGGGTAAAGGCCAGCTGCTGGCTGCCCACTTCCAGGAGCTGATCGCGCACGCGCAGGTTGGCGATACCCAGCTGCGGCAGGTTGCGTGACAGCACCACTAAAGTCAGGTTTTCCGGCTGATGGCGCAGGAAGAAACGCATCGATTCATGAATTACCGGGTTAGTGATGAGATGGTAATCATCAATCACCACGTAAAGCGGGCGATGCCATTCGGCCAGTTCGATAAACAGCTGAGAGAAAAGGGAGGACAGGCTTGCGTACTGGCGCTTTTGCACCATCACCTCACTGGCGACGCAGTGTCCATGGGTGGCTTGCTGTATGGCGGCAATCAGATAGCTGGCAAAACGCTCTTGCTGGTTATCGCCCTCGTCGAGGGAGTACCAGCCAAGATCGCTCTTACCTGCGGCCCATTGCGAAATGAGCGTTGTCTTTCCATAACCTGCAGGGCTCGTAACCAGCGCCAGTCGGAAATTATGCGCGCCGGAAAGTTTAGCCAACAGACGCTCGCGGACCACCGTATGGTCAAGACGAACCGGGCGACTTAATTTAGACGGAATCAACATAGGTTTCACTTCACTGTGGGGAACGAGAGATTTTATTTTTTTTGGGCTTCGTAATTAATACGATATAAGGTCGAACAGAAAGAGAACTATTGCAAGTTATGTCTGGGTTTTGTGGTTCTGAATTTGCACTCTGTCACAAAACATTCAGGCAAATGTTGGAACTTTCTCGAAAGGGCCGTAACGCCGCGTCACTGCTGGCTTGTCTGTATACATTGCCGCTGCGCTGAAACTGGTTTCATAAAGGTATAGTGACGTCAAATTTAATAAAGTGCGGGTAAAGTTGAGTGAGAGTAATAGTCTCCTGAGATGTAACCCGATGGCTAAATTATTATTCTACGTAAGTAATCATTTCAGAACGGATTAATTTCACCCGAAACTGCATTTCATTTTTTTGACATTCTCCCCGGTTAGTTTTTTATCTTCCGGGCACACTCGAACTATGCTCTGAGAGTGGCCTTGATCACACTTTTCTGCTCATCCCCGCTACTCCTCCCTGTCTAATCCCCCACGGGAGGAGGAAGAGGTGAAATGAGCCAGGCACACTAGCGCCAACTTGTGTTTTCTTTCTAAAGGATGCCGATCCCCTATGTCACAGCCTACCTTCAACAAAGCTCAATTCCAGGCTGCCCTGACGCGTCAGTGGCAGCGTTTTGGCCTTCATGCTGCAAACGAAATGACGCCTCACCAGTGGTGGCAGGCCGTGAGCGGTGCGCTCGCAGAGCAGCTGGATGCTCAACCGGTGGCAAAGCCTGTTAATGGCCAGCGTCACGTGAACTATATCTCGATGGAATTCCTGATTGGCCGTCTGACGGGCAACAACCTGTTGAACCTTGGCTGGTATCAGGACGTTGGTGACGTCCTTAAAGAACACGACATTAACCTGACCGACCTGCTGGAAGAAGAGATTGACCCGGCGCTGGGCAACGGCGGCCTGGGACGTCTGGCGGCCTGTTTCCTCGACTCCATGGCGACTGTCGGCCAGTCGGCGATTGGCTATGGCCTGAACTATCAGTATGGCCTGTTCCGTCAGTCGTTTGCCGATGGCCATCAGATGGAAGCGCCGGATGACTGGCATCGCAATACCTATCCGTGGTTCCGCCACAACGCGCAGCTGGATGTCCAGGTTGGCATTGGCGGGAAAGTGACAAAGCAGGGGCTCTGGGAACCGGCGTTCACCATTACCGGTGAAGCCTGGGATCTGCCGGTGCTCGGCTATCGTAACGGCGTGGCGCAGCCGCTGCGTCTGTGGCAGGCGAAGCACGCCCACCCGTTTAACCTGACCAAATTCAACGATGGCGATTTCCTGCGCGCCGAGCAGCAGGGCATCGACGCCGAGAAGCTGACCAAAGTCCTCTACCCGAACGACAACCACCTGGCCGGTAAAAAGCTGCGCCTGATGCAGCAGTACTTCCAGTGCGCCTGCTCCGTGGCGGACATTCTGCGCCGCCATCACCTGGCGGGCCGCAAGCTGGCGCAGCTGCCGGACTTCGAAGTGATTCAGCTCAACGATACGCACCCGACGATTGCGATCCCGGAACTGCTGCGCGTGCTGATCGACGAGCATCAGCTGAGCTGGGATGACGCCTGGGCCATCACCAGCCGTACCTTTGCCTACACCAACCACACTCTGATGCCAGAGGCGCTCGAGTGCTGGGATGAGAAGCTGGTGAAAACGCTGCTGCCGCGCCACATGCAGATCATCAACAAGATTAACGACCAGTTTAAAACCCTGGTGGATAAAACCTGGCCAGGCAACAAAGCGGTCTGGGCGAAGCTGGCGGTGGTTCACGATAAGCAGGTGCGCATGGCGAACATGTGCGTGGTCAGCGGCTTTGCGGTGAACGGCGTGGCGGCGCTGCACTCGGATCTGGTGGTGAAAGATCTGTTCCCGGAATACCACCAGCTGTGGCCGACCAAATTCCACAACGTGACCAACGGCATCACGCCGCGTCGCTGGATCAAGCAGTGCAACCCGCTGCTGGCGGGCCTGCTGGACAAGACCCTGAAGAAAGAGTGGGCCAACGATCTGGACCAGCTCATCAACCTGGAAAAACAGGCTGACGACCCGAAATTCCGCGAGCAGTACCGCGCGATCAAGCTGGAGAACAAGGTTCGTCTGGCGGAGTTCGTGAAAGTGCGTACCGGGATTGAGATCAACCCGAACGCCATTTTCGATATCCAGATCAAACGCCTGCACGAGTACAAACGTCAGCACCTGAACCTGCTGCACATTCTGGCGCTGTACAAAGAGATCCGCGAGAACCCGCAGGCCGACCGCGTGCCGCGCGTGTTCCTGTTTGGTGCGAAAGCGGCTCCGGGCTACTACCTGGCGAAAAACATTATCCTCGCCATCAATAAAGTGGCGGCGGCGATCAACAGCGATCCGAAAGTGGGCGACAAGCTGAAGGTGGTGTTCCTGCCGGATTACTGCGTCTCGGCGGCCGAAATGCTGATCCCGGCGGCGGATATCTCCGAGCAGATCTCGACTGCAGGTAAAGAAGCGTCCGGTACCGGCAACATGAAGCTGGCGCTGAACGGCGCGCTGACCGTCGGTACGCTCGACGGGGCCAACGTCGAAATCGCCGAGAAGGTGGGCGAAGAGAACATCTTTATTTTCGGCCATACCGTCGAAGAGGTGAAGGCCATCAAGGCCAAAGGCTATGACCCGGTGAAATGGCGTAAGAAAGACAAGGTGCTCGACGCGGTGCTGAAGGAGCTGGAAAGCGGTAAATACAGCGACGGCGACAAGCACGCGTTTGACCAGATGCTGCACAGCATGGACAAACACGGTGGTGACCCGTATCTGGTGATGGCGGACTTCACGGCCTATGTAGAAGCGCAAAAGCAGGTCGACGTGCTGTATCGCGACCAGGAAGCGTGGACCCGCGCGTGCATTCTGAATACCGCCCGCTGCGGTATGTTCAGCTCTGACCGTTCAATCCGTGATTATCAGGCCCGTATCTGGCAGGCAAAACGCTAAGGAAGCGCGATGGAGAGTAAACGTCTGGACAGCGCCGCGCAGGCGGCGGGGATCAGCCTCAGTTACATTAATGCTCACGGCAAACCGCAGTCTATTGGCGCCGACACCAAAAGACGTTTGCTGGACGCCATGCACAAAGCCGACGCGAAAGCGTCGGTTGCGCCGGTGCCGAACGTGAAGGTATTCACCGCAGGCAAAAAGATGCCGCTGGCAGTGGAGGGGCGCGGCGAGTTTAGCTGGCTACTTACCACCGAAGAGGGGCATCAGCACAAAGGCCACGCCACCGGCGGCAAAACCCTTAATCTTCCGGCGAAGCTGCCGGAGGGGTATCACACCCTAACGCTCACCCAGGACGATCGGCGTTTCCACTGCCGGTTGATCGTCGCGCCAAAGCGCTGCTACGAGCCGCAGGCGTTGCTCGAAGGTAAAAAGCTGTGGGGCGCCTGCGTGCAGCTCTACACGCTGCGTTCCGACAGCAACTGGGGCATCGGTGATTTTGGCGATCTGAAAAAGATGCTCGTGGATGTGGGCGAGCGCGGCGGCGCGTTTATCGGCCTCAACCCGATCCACGCGCTCTATCCGGCCAACCCGGAGAGCGCCAGCCCGTACAGCCCGTCGTCCCGCCGGTGGCTGAACGTGATTTATATCGACGTTAACGCGTTAGATGACTTCAAAAACAGCACAGAGGCGCAGGCGTGGTGGAAACTCAGCACTACGCAGCAGGCGCTGAAGCAGGCGCGCGACGCAGAGTGGGTGGATTATTCCACCGTCACGGCGCTTAAAATGGCCGCGCTGCGCCTGGCGTGGAAAGGCTTTTCGCAGCGCGATGACGAGCAGATGGCCGCGTTCCGCCAGTTTGTTACGCAGGAGGGTGAGAGCCTGTACTGGCAGGCGGCGTTTGATGCACTGCACGCGTATCAGGTGAAGGAGGACGAAATGCGCTGGGGCTGGCCGGTCTGGCCTGAAGCGTATCAGTCCGTCGACACGCCTGAAGTAAAAGCGTTCTGTAAAAAATATGCCGATGAAGTGGACTTCTACCTGTGGCTGCAGTGGCTGGCGTACAGCCAGTTTGCCGCCTGCTGGCAGGTGAGCCAGGGCTATAAGATGCCGATCGGCCTGTATCGCGATCTGGCCGTCGGCGTGGCGGAAGGCGGCGCGGAAACATGGTGCGACCGTGAGCTTTACTGCCTGAAAGCCTCCGTCGGCGCGCCGCCGGATATTCTTGGGCCGCTCGGTCAGAACTGGGGACTGCCGCCGATGGATCCGCACGTCATGGCGGCGCGCGCCTACGAGCCGTTCATCGACCTGCTGCGCGCTAACATGCAGAACTGCGGTGCGCTGCGTATCGACCACGTGATGTCCGTGCTGCGTCTGTGGTGGATCCCGTACGGTGAAACGGCCGATCGCGGGGCGTACGTGCAGTATCCGGTTGACGATCTGCTGTCGATCCTGGCCCTGGAAAGCAAGCGTCATCAGTGCATGGTGATCGGTGAAGATCTCGGTACCGTGCCGGTGGAAATTGTCAGCAAGCTCCGCGACAGCGGCGTCTACTCCTACAAAGTGCTCTATTTTGAAAACGACCATGAGAAAACCTTCCGCGCGCCGAAAGCGTACCCTGAACAGTCAATGGCAGTCGCGACGACGCATGACCTTCCTACGCTTCGTGGCTATTGGGAAAGCGGCGATCTGACGCTCGGCAAAACGCTGGGTCTGTATCCTGATGAAGAGGTGTTACGCGGCCTGTATCAGGATCGCGAGCTCTCCAAACAGGGGCTGCTGGATGCACTGCACAAGCAGGGGTGTCTGCCGAAACGTGCCGGACATAAGGCGTCATTGATGTCGATGACCGCGACCCTCAATCGTGGTTTGCAGCGCTATATTGCCGACAGCAACAGCGCTCTGCTGGGCCTGCAGCCGGAAGACTGGATTGATATGGCGGAGCCGGTGAACATCCCGGGCACCAGCTATCAGTACAAGAACTGGCGTCGCAAGCTATCCACATCGCTTGAGAAGATGTTTGCCGATGATGGGGTGAACAAGCTGATTAAGGATCTGGACAAGCGGCGAAAAGCTGCCGGGAAGTAGTAATAAAAAAACCCGCCAGGAGGCGGGTTTTTTTATTGCCTGGTGGCGTCAAACCACCATATTCAACAGCAGCACCCCGACCAGACCACACACCGAAATAATGGTTTCCAGCGCGGACCAGGACTTGATGGTTTCACCGATAGTCAGGTTGAAGTACTCCTTGAACAGCCAGAAGCCAGGGTCGTTAACGTGAGAGAAAATCACGCTACCGGAACCGACGGCGATAACCATCAGTTCAGGGCTTACGCCCGTGGTTGCAATCAGCGGGGCAACGATACCGCCCGCGGTGATCGCCGCAACGGTCGCAGAACCCAGCGCAATACGCAGAACCGCGGCAATAGACCAGGCCATCAGGAGCGGCGATACGTTGGTTTCATGCATCATGGCAGCGATGTATTTGTCCACGCCGCTGTCGACCAGAACCTGCTTGAATGCACCGCCACCGCCGATGATCAGGAGCATCATGGCAATGATTTTGATGGAAGAGGTCAGCGTGTCGTTGATCTGATCCATGGAGCGGCCACGGTTCAAACCGAAGGTGAACATCGCGATCAGTACGGCAATCAGCGTTGCCATCACCGGGTCCCCCAGGAATTCCGCCACGGACAGGAACGCATGACCTTTCGGCAGGATCATCTCCGCCACGGCGCGCATCGCCATCAGGATCACCGGCACCAGAGAGGTCCAGACGCTGACGCCAAAGCCCGGCATCTCTTCTTCGGTGAAGGTTTTGGCGCTGTACAGACCTTCCGGAATCGGCTTATCAATGCCTTTCAGGAAGCGGGCATAAACCGGGCCGGCCAGAATCACCGTCGGGATCGCCAGAATCGTACCGAACAGCAGGGTTTTACCCATATCCGCGTGGAAGATGGTCGCGATAGCGGTTGGACCCGGGTGTGGCGGCAGGAAGCCGTGAGTCACGGACAGCGCCGCAGCCATCGGCACACCGACATACAGCAGCGGGATGCTTGCCGCAGCTGCGATGGTGAACACCAGCGGCAGCATCAGCACGAAGCCCACTTCATAGAACAGCGCGAAGCCGACGGTAAAGCCGGTTAACACCACCGCCCACTGAATGTTCTTCTTACCGAATTTGTCGATAAGCGTGGTGGCAATACGCTGGGCGCCACCGCAGTCCGCCAGCATTTTGCCGAGCATGGCGCCGAAGCCCATGATCAATGCCAGGCTGCCGAGCGTGCCGCCGACGCCGGCTTTGATGGAACTGATAACTTTAACCAGCGGCATACCCTGCATCAGACCGACTGCAAGTGCCACCAGAACCAGAGCGATAAATCCGTTCATTTTGAAGCGGATCATCAAGAGCAGTAATAACACAACACCGATAGCAACGATGACTAATGGCATGATTGACCTGGCCTTTGAATTGTTATGGGTAACGTCATTGTTTCAACGACAAATTCCGGTTGTCCCAACTGGGAACAGAGAAGTAACGGCACTCATACTGATGCCTGCGAAACCATTAAGTTTAGTCGGCTGTTATAAGGGTGCTGAGTGCCCACGAGAATGATACGGGTAACATGGCGCGATTGAGAATCACCCTGGGAGGGTAAATTTGAATTATGAGACGCAGGTCAACATATGGCAGGTAAACGCAAAACGGTAACCATGAGGTTACCGTTTTTGATGTTTTCATCCTCTCCCGTGGAAGAGGGCATAGCGACGGATGCTGAATTAGTAGTAAGAGTGCTCGCCGCGCTGGTGCTCGGTCAGGTCACGCACGCCTTTCAGTTCCGGGAATTCGTTCAGCAGCTGCTTCTCGATCCCTTCTTTCAGCGTCACATCGACCATTGAACAGCCGTTACAGCCGCCGCCAAACTGCAGAATGGCAAAACCTTCGTCGGTGATTTCCATCAGGGAAACACGACCGCCGTGGCCCGCCAGCTGTGGGTTGATCTGGGATTGCAGCAGATACTCAACGCGCTCCATCAGCGGGGCATCGTCAGACACTTTACGCATTTTCGCGTTCGGCGCTTTCAGGGTCAGCTGAGAACCCAGCTGGTCGGTGACGAAGTCGATCTCCGCATCTTCAAGATACGGTGCGCTCAGCTCATCAACGTAGGCAGTGAGCTGTTCAAATTTAAGGGCAGTGTCAGTTGCTTCCACAGCGTCCGGAGGACAATAAGAAACACCACATTCTGCATTCGGAGTGCCTGGATTAATCACAAACACGCGGATCTGCGTCCCTTCTTCCTGATTTGCCAGCAGTTTGGCAAAGTGCGCTTGTGCAGAATCGGAAATACGGATCATAGCTTTGGCCTAATAGTTGACTAAATTACCTGGGTATAATCATACGCCCATTGAAGAAGGGCTACAAGGTACGGCACAGACACCATACCTGAACCGACGCGGCGCCGCTTCGCAAAAGCAGTCGGGAAAGTTCAGCAACGGTACTGCCCGTGGTGACGACATCATCCACAATCGCGATATGGAGACCGTCGACCGGCAATTCAAGGCGAAAGGCGTTTTTGAGGTTTCTTTTGCGAAGCCGGGCGCTGAGCTGATGCTGGATGGCGGTGGCATGAACACGTGTAAGCGCGCGGGCCTCATACCGGCAGCCGAGCCACCGCGCGAGGGGACGGCAGATCAGGTCACTCTGGTTATAGCCGCGCCGCCAGTGACGACGTCGGTATAGGGGGACACTCACCACCATATCGATTCTCGGCAGTGCCCGCTGACGTCGCGCCTGCAAAACCGCCAGCAACAGCAGGCGGGCAAGGGGCTGTGCCAGCGAACTCTGCCCGGAAAACTTCAGCGCGTGAATCAGCCTGCTCAGCGGGGGGACATAATCATCCACCGCCACCAGCGCGCTCCACGGCGGGGATTTTTTCAGGCAGCGGCCACAGGGCAGCGAGGGGTTTGTGGCCGGTAAACCACATTGTGGACAGATCCCGATACGCCATTGCAGCGATCGCGTGCAGACGGAGCAGACGCCCCACCGGCTGAGCGCCAGCGGCATTTGGCATAGCCAGCACAAGCCGGGTACTGTTAGCATGTGCAACCTCCATGTGAAAAAAGAGAACAGTAACTGATGAAGACGCTGTGGTGGCAGACCGTAGGGACAGGAAATTGCCATCTTGTGCTGCTGCACGGATGGGGCCTGAATGCGGAGATATGGCATTGCATACGTGAGGAACTTGCCTCGCATTTCACCCTGCATCTGGTGGATTTACCCGGCTTTGGCCGCAGCCGCGGGTATGGCGCGTTGTCGCTTGATGAGATGGCGCAGCAGGTTCTGGACGCTGCGCCGCAAAACGCGGTCTGGCTGGGCTGGAGCCTGGGCGGGCTGGTGGCGAGCCAGATTGCGCTGTCGCAGCCTGACCGCGTAAAAGCGCTGGTAACGGTGGCGTCATCGCCCTGTTTTAGCGCGCAGGAAGAGTGGCCGGGGATCAAGCCTGACGTGCTGGCGGGCTTCCAGCAGCAGCTGAGCGACGATTTCCAGCGGACCGTAGAGCGTTTCCTGGCATTGCAGACAATGGGCACTGACACCGCGCGTAAGGATGCCCGAACGCTGAAGCAGACCGTGCTTTCTCTGCCGATGCCGGAGGTTGAGGTGCTAAACGGCGGACTGGAACTCCTGAAAACGGTTGACCTGCGCGAGCCGCTGGCCGCCCTGACGATGCCGCACCTGCGTATCTATGGCTACCTCGACGGGATTGTGCCGCGCAAAGTGGTTCCGCTGCTGGATTCACTCTGGCCGGAGAGTGAATCGCAGATCATTGCCAAAGCCGCACATGCCCCGTTTATCTCTCATCCGACGGAATTTTGTTCAGCGCTGATTGCGTTAAGTCAACGTTTCGACTGATTATTTTCTATCCTGCCTGGAAAAAATAACACACCGCAACCATACTCCTGATGTCGTTGCGGTTGTTCTGCCTACGATAATCAAAACAACAATCCTATGGAGAGTCAGGCTATGAAACTTGTTACAGGTATTGTCACTTCTCTGGTTATTGGGTCACTGTCATTTGGCGTCTTTGCGGCAAAAGAGCTGGAAAAAGATAAAGTTGCCGGCATGAATCTGACGAAAATTGGTGAGATTTCTACGTCTGACACCACCGCGCCGATGGACGCTCGCAAAGAGCTGTCGAAGAAAGCGGATGAGCTGGGCGGAACGTACTACGTCGTCACCAGCGCAGAAAAACAGACCAAAAACGTACGCGCTACGGCGGACGTCTACAAGTAATACGATAAAGCCGGGCAGCGATGCCCGGCTTTGTTAACGCAGCGCCCACCACTCCCTGAGGCAGGCCTTTCCTTCCGGACAGCTTTTACAACTGCCGGAGAGACAACCCTCCGCTTCTTCCTGAATCCGCACGGCTTTCCCCATGGCTTCCAGTCTTTCCAGCATGGCATCGATCATCGGCTGCGGCGTATGCAGGCTGAAGCTCAGCTGTTTCGCCTCCATTCGCCCTTGCAGTGCCAGCAGGTCACGAACCTGAATCAACGATGCCATGGTTTGCTCCTTAGTGACAGTCGCCCGCCGGGCTGTTGCAGCAGGTCGCGGCGGTTTTACGGTTTGCCAGCAGGTCGATGTCGACGCGGCTGCGCGCCCGCCGCAGCAGACCGAGCACGATCGCGTTAAACAGCACAACCGCGAGAATACAGACCAGGCTGTAGCGCGGGTGCTGGCTGAAATTGACGGTTTGATAAAACAGCGTCGCCAGCGAGTAAGCGATATTCAGCCCCCACAGGACAGAGAAGCCCATCCAGCCGCGGCTGGACTCGCGGGCAATCGCCCCCATCACGGAGATGCACGGAATGTAGAGCAGAACAAAGATGAGGTAGCTGTAGGCCGCGGACGCGCTGCCAAATTTCTCGCCCATCACGCCCATGGCACCCGTCGCCATTTCGCCGTCGCCTTTGCTCGCTTCAATCGGGTTCGCCAGCACGCTCAGGCTGAAGGTATCTTTCAGGCTCTGCCAGGTCTCCTCTACGGCACCCAGCAGCTCATGGCCGAGATGAAACTCTGCCGGATTAAATTCCTGCTCCTGAATGTTCTCGGCGGTGTAAAGCGTGTTCAGGGTGCCGACAACCACCTCTTTCGCCATCGCTCCGGTGAACAGCCCGACGGTCGCCTGCCAGTTATCCTCATGCACGCCAATCGGCTTGAAGACCGGCGTGATGATGCGGCTGACGGAAGCGAGGGCAGAGTCGTTGATGTTATCTGCCGCCTGCCCGCTGAGGGTGAAGCTGTTCAGCGCGCTCAGGAAAATGCTGACGATGACAATCACCTTACCGGCGCGCAGCACAAAGCCCTTCAGGCGCTGCCAGGTCTGGATTGCCAGGCTTTTCAGGTGCGGTACGTGATACACCGGCAGCTCCATCACAAACGGTGACGCTTCACCGCGCATGATGGTGTGCTTCAGCATCAAACCGGTAAGAATAGCCATCACGATGCCCAGCACATACAGCGAAAAGACCGCCAGCGCGCCCTGCTGACCAAAGAAGGCAGCCGCAAAGACCGCAAAGATGGCCAGACGGGCACCGCAGGACATAAACGGCGCCATCATGATGGTCATCAGACGTTCACGCGGCGCATCCAGGGTGCGTGCGCCCATTACCGACGGTACGTTACAGCCGAAGCCGACAATCAGCGGGACGAAGGATTTACCCGGCAGACCCAGCGCCTGCATCAGACGATCCATCACGAACGCCGCGCGCGCCATATAACCGGAATCTTCCAGGAACGAGAGGAACAGGTACATCATACCGATCTGTGGCACCAGAGGCAGAACGGTGTTGATACCGCCGCCGATCCCCTGTGCGAGGAAGATGGTTAACCATTCCGGGAAGTGCAGGGTGTAACCGACCCACTGAATTCCGTGGACGAAGACCGCGACGGAACCGGCGTCGAAAACGGGCTGGAGTGCGCCGCCGATGTTAATGGCGAGCAGGAACATCACGTACATGACCAGCAGGAAGATGGGCAAACCGAGGAAGCGGTTAAGCACAACTTTATCCACCGCCGCCGTAAAGCGGCTGGGCTCTGCCGTGAGGGCGTTGCTGACAACGTCGCAAATCGAGGCGATGGCCTGATAACGCGCATCGGCGATGTGCAGCGCCGGGTCGTCCAGCTCGTCGCTAAGACGGGCCACCGTCGCGTCCAGCTTATCTGCCGCATGCCCGGCGTAGGCGCGGCTGTAGATATCCCCTTCCAGCATCTGCAGGCCGAGCCACAGGCGCTGTTTTGCAGGCATGCTGTTGTCCATCTCCTGCGCCAGCACGTTGGCTTCGCGCAGGAGAGGCTGCGCGTAATGCACCAGCTCAATGTCATGATTTCCCTGGTGACGGTCAATGGCCAGCTTCAGCGCATCAATACCGCGAGCGCGCGTCGAAACCAGCGGAACGACCGGGCAACCCAGGCGCGCGGAGAGGGCATCGACGTCGATGCGCAGCTTTTGTTTCTCCGCAATGTCGAGCATGTTGAGCGCCACGATGCAGGGGATACCCAGCTCCAGCAGCTGCAGCGTCAGATACAGGTTACGCTCGAGATTGGAGGCGTCGACCACGTTGATCAGCAGGTCCGCGTCGCCGCCAAGAATATAGTGACAGGCAATCTGCTCATCGAGCGAGGTTTGCGACGAAATGGTGGTTAAGGAGTAGGTACCGGGAAGGTCAACCAGCGTCACCTGGTTGTCCGTTGTGGTGAACTGACCCTCTTTACGCTCAACCGTCACGCCCGCCCAGTTGCCCACGCGCTGGCGTGCTCCGGTCAGCTGGTTAAAAAGCGTAGTCTTGCCGGAATTAGGATTGCCAATTAAGCCAATAGTTAACTTTTTCATTTTTTTAGACTCACTGAAACCGCTGGCTTGTTATCGGGATAAGGCTTCAACTTCTATTAACGCGAGGTCTTTCTTACGCAGGACCAGATTCACGCGGCGGGTTTCAATATGAACCGGATCGCCCAGCGGCGCCACGCGCACGACCTGAAATGACGAGCCGGGCAGCATGCCCAGCGACAGCAGCTTTTGCCGATAGGCTGGGCTAATTTCGCGGGTAAAACCGGTAATTTTCCATGCACTGTCTGGAGTGAATTGCATAACGCCTGATTCCACGAAAGGTTAAATTATCTACTATGGGATGATAATGAGAATAGTTTTTATCAGCAATATTAAAACTGTGACGGAATGTTGTTTGCGGTATTAATTTACGACCTGTTTGACCTGGCTCAATATTTGCTGAATGGCCTGGAAACGAAAAGAAGAGTATTTGTTAACGGGGTGATAATTCGTGGTTTAAATATGGCTACATTCTTTTTATTTTAATTCGCTGCGCCCTGCTTGCCGGGCGGCACTGCGTTTGCCCGGCCTACAAAACCGTAGGCCCGGTAAGCGCAGCGCCACCGGGCATTGACAACCTTAGCGTTTCTTACCCATCGCTGCCGCCAGCGCATCCATCATCGCGCTGTTGCCAGCAGGCTGAGCATCACGTCCGCGCGGCTTCGCGGCTTTCGCGGCCGGACGCTGCTGTTCGCGGCCTCCGCCATTGCCGCCACGGCGCGCGTTGGTGTCGCCCGGCTGCTCGTCCAGACGCATGGTCAGGGCGATACGCTTGCGCTGCAGATCCACTTCCAGCACTTTCACCTTCACGATGTCGCCCGCTTTGACCACGGTATGCGGGTCTTCAACGAACTTGTCGGCGAGGGAAGAGATGTGGACCAGACCGTCCTGATGCACGCCGATATCCACAAACGCGCCAAAGTTGGTGACGTTGGTGACCGCACCTTCCAGCACCATGCCGGGCAGCAGGTCGTTCATGGTCTCCACGCCGTCAGCAAAGGTCGCGGTTTTAAACTCAGGGCGCGGATCGCGGCCCGGTTTTTCCAGCTCTTTGATGATGTCGCTAACCGTCGGCACGCCAAACTGCTCGTCGGTGAAATCCGATGCTTTCAGGTTACGCAGCGCGCTGCTGTCGCCCATCAGCTCTTTCAGCGCCTGCTGGGTCGCGGCCAGAATGCGCTGCACCACAGGGTAGGCTTCCGGGTGAACGGTAGAGGCATCAAGCGGGTTATCGCCGTGGTTGATACGCAGGAAGCCCGCGCACTGCTCAAAGGCTTTCGGCCCCAGACGGCTCACCTTCAGCAGCTGCTGACGGTTCTGGAATTGGCCGTTCTCATCGCGCCAGGCGACGATGTTCTGCGCCATCATGCGGGTTAAGCCCGCCACGCGGGTCAGCAGGGGAACGGAGGCGGTGTTCAGGTCAACGCCGACGGCGTTTACGCAGTCTTCCACCACCGCATCCAGCTTGCGCGCCAGCTGAGTCTGGCTCACGTCGTGCTGATACTGGCCCACGCCGATGGATTTCGGGTCGATCTTCACCAGCTCCGCCAGCGGATCCTGCAGGCGGCGAGCGATAGAGACCGCGCCGCGCAGGGAAACGTCCAGGTCCGGGAACTCCTGGGCCGCCAGCTCGGAAGCGGAATAGACGGATGCCCCCGCTTCGCTGACGATCACTTTCTGCGCCGTTACTTTCGGGAACTGCTTCTGCACGTCGAGATAGAAACGCTCGGTTTCACGGGACGCCGTACCGTTGCCGATGGCAACCAGCTCAACGTTGTATTTTTCGCACAGCGCCGCCACCACGACGGCCGCTTTCGCTGCCTGGCCGGTGTGCGGATAGATAGTGTCGGTGGCGACCAGCTTGCCGGTGCCGTCAACGACAGCGACCTTCACGCCGGTACGCAGACCCGGATCGAGACCCATGGTCGCGCGCAGGCCGGCAGGAGCGGCCATCAGCAGGTCGTGCAGGTTACGGGCGAAGACGTTAATCGCTTCATCTTCGGCACGCTCGCGCACGGTGCCCATCAGCTCGGTTTCGAGGTGCATCAGCACCTTGATGCGCCAGGTCCAGCTCACCACGCCTTTACGCCAGCTGTCCGCCGGGGCGTTGTTCAGGCGCAGGCCGAGATGGTCGATGATGATCTGCTCGCAGTGACTCTCTTTCGGCGGCTCGTCGAACTGCGGGTCGGCGTTCAGGGAGAGCTGGAGCACGCCTTCGTTGCGGCCGCGGAACATTGCCAGCGCGCGGTGAGACGGCGCGGTAGAGATCGGTTCGTGGTGATCGAAGTAGTCACGGAATTTCGCGCCTTCTTCCTCTTTACCCGCGACGACGGTAGAGACGATGTGGGCATTCTTCCACAGGTAATCGCGCACTTTAGCCAGCAGGGCGGCGTCTTCGGCGAAGCGCTCCATCAGAATGTAGCGCGCGCCGTCGAGGGCGGCCTTAGTGTCCGCCACGCCTTTGTCGGCGTCGATAAATTTGGCGGCTTCGGTTTCCGGATCGTGGGATGGTTCGTTCCACAGCAGGTCGGCCAGCGGCTCAAGACCCGCTTCAATCGCAATCTGCCCGCGCGTGCGGCGCTTCGGCTTGTACGGCAGATAGAGATCTTCGAGTTCGGTTTTGCTCAGGGTGCCGTTGATGGCGCTTTCAAGCTCGCTGGTCAGCTTGCCCTGTTCGCCGATGGATTTGAGGATCGCCTGACGACGTTCTTCCAGCTCGCGCAGATAACCCAGACGGGTCTCCAGGTTACGCAGCTGCGTGTCATCCAGACCGCCGGTGACTTCCTTACGATAGCGTGCAATAAACGGCACGGTGTTCCCTTCATCAAGCAGGCGAACGGCAGCTTCTACCTGTTCGGCTCTGGCCTGAATATCACCCGCAATAATGCGGCAGAGCGAATCTTTCATCATGGCTTTATCATCTGTTGAGTCGAAAAAATCAGGGGATAGTTATACGGGCTGACACGGCAAAATGCCAGCCGGGGAGGGCGCTCTCGGACTATTTTACGTAGACGATCTCATTGACGTACCAGCTGGCTTCACCACCAGGGGTCTGAACGACGGCCAGATCGCCCACTTCCTTTTTCAGCAGCGCGCGGGCCATCGGGGAGTCGATGGAGATGTAATCCTTACGACCAAAAATTTCATCGTAGCCGACAATGCGAAAGCGCAGGGTGTCGCCATCGTCGTTTTCAATCTCCACCCACGCGCCGAAGAACACTTTGCCCTCCTGCTGCGGGGAGTAATCGACAATTTTGAGATTCTCGAGGCACTTCGTCAGATAGCGAACCCGGCGGTCAATTTCGCGCAGCCGCTTTTTGTTGTACTGGTAGTCAGCGTTTTCGCTGCGATCGCCCAGGCTTGCCGCCCAGGTCACCTTTTTGGTGACTTCAGGACGCTCTTCGCGCCAGAGGTAATCCATCTCTTTTTTGAGCTTTTCGTACCCTTCGCGGGTGATCAGGGGCGTTTTCATGGTAAAGCCTTTGCTGCCTGCTGGTTAACTGTCTTGCGCACAATACGTACCACACAGTGTAACAGACAGGATTAATAATGATTTATGTGATGAAATGAGCAGATAAGCTGCTGTTAAATATGCTTTGTAACAATTTCGACTAGAATTTATACCAGAATTAACTGGTCGAATACGTGCACTTTTTTAGAATACGCTGTTACAAAGACTATCCGAACCTTTGGGAGTACACACAATGCAAGAGAACTACAAAATTCTGGTCGTGGATGACGACATGCGCCTGCGCGCGCTGCTGGAACGTTATCTGACCGAGCAGGGCTTCCAGGTTCGTAGCGTCGCGAACGCTGAGCAGATGGACCGTCTGCTGACCCGTGAATCTTTCCACCTGATGGTTCTCGACCTGATGCTGCCTGGCGAAGACGGGCTTTCTATTTGCCGCCGTCTGCGCAGCCAGAGCAACCCGATGCCGATCATCATGGTGACGGCGAAGGGTGAGGAAGTTGACCGTATCGTGGGCCTCGAAATCGGCGCGGACGACTACATTCCAAAACCGTTTAACCCGCGTGAACTGCTGGCGCGTATTCGCGCTGTTCTCCGCCGTCAGGCGAACGAACTGCCTGGCGCGCCCTCTCAGGAAGAAGCCGTCATCGCCTTCGGCAAGTTCAAGCTGAACCTCGGCACGCGCGAGATGTTCCGTGAAGATGAGCCAATGCCGCTCACCAGCGGCGAGTTTGCGGTTCTTAAAGCGCTGGTCAGCCACCCGCGTGAACCGCTTTCCCGCGACAAGCTGATGAACCTGGCGCGCGGTCGCGAATACTCCGCAATGGAACGCTCCATTGACGTGCAGATCTCCCGCCTGCGCCGCATGGTGGAAGAAGATCCTGCGCATCCTCGTTATATTCAGACCGTATGGGGTCTGGGCTACGTGTTTGTCCCGGACGGCTCTAAAGCATGAGGCGAATGCGCTTCTCGCCGCGTAGCTCGTTTGCCCGCACCCTGTTACTGATCGTCACCCTGCTGTTCGTCAGCCTGGTGACGACCTATCTGGTAGTGCTGAACTTTGCGATCCTGCCGAGCCTCCAGCAGTTTAATAAGGTCCTGGCCTACGAAGTCCGTATGCTGATGACCGATAAACTGCAGCTGGAGGACGGTACGCAGCTCGTCGTTCCCCCGGCGTTTCGCCGTGAAATCTACCGTGAACTGGGCATTTCGCTCTACTCCAACGAGGCGGCGGAAGACGCTGGCCTGCGCTGGGCGCAGCACTACGAATTCCTCAGCCAGCAGATGGCGCAGCAGCTTGGCGGCCCAACGGAAGTGCGCGTTGAGGTCAATAAAAGCTCGCCCGTCGTCTGGCTGAAAACCTGGCTTTCACCCAACATCTGGGTGCGCGTTCCGCTGACCGAAATCCATCAGGGCGACTTCTCGCCGTTGTTCCGCTACACCCTGGCGATTATGCTGCTGGCGATAGGTGGCGCGTGGCTGTTTATCCGTATACAGAACCGACCGCTGGTCGACCTGGAGCACGCTGCGCTGCAGGTCGGTAAAGGGATTATTCCTCCTCCGCTACGTGAGTATGGCGCCTCGGAAGTCCGTTCGGTGACGCGCGCGTTTAACCATATGGCGGCTGGCGTGAAGCAGCTGGCGGATGACCGTACGCTGCTGATGGCGGGCGTCAGCCATGACCTGCGCACGCCGCTAACGCGTATTCGCCTGGCGACGGAGATGATGGGGGAAGAGGACGGTTACCTTGCCGAGTCCATCAATAAGGACATCGAAGAGTGTAACGCCATCATCGAGCAGTTTATTGACTACCTGCGCACCGGGCAGGAAATGCCAATGGAGATGGCGGATCTGAACGCGGTCCTGGGCGAGGTGGTGGCGGCGGAAAGCGGCTACGAGCGTGAAATTGATACCGACCTTCAGGCCGGTGAAATTCAGGTTCGTATGCACCCGCTCTCCATCAAACGTGCAGTGGCGAACATGGTGGTCAACGCGGCACGCTACGGCAACGGCTGGATTAAAGTCAGCAGCGGGTCTGAACTCAACCGCGCCTGGTTCCAGGTGGAAGACGACGGTCCGGGCATCAAGCCCGAGCAGCGTAAGCATCTGTTCCAGCCGTTTGTGCGCGGCGACAGCGCGCGCAGCACCAGCGGCACGGGCTTAGGCCTGGCGATTGTTCAGCGTATTATCGATAACCACAACGGACTGCTGGAGATTGGCACCAGCGAGCGGGGTGGGCTGAGCATTCGCGCCTGGCTGCCGGTACCGGTGACGCGAGGGCAGGTGAAAGAGAGTTAAAAAAAGGGTGGCCTAATGCCCTCACCCCGACCCTCTCCCACTGGGAGAGGGAGAAAACATTAAAAAAGGCAACTTTCGTTGCCTTTTTGTTTTTACCTACAGCTTCGGTCCAGCGCTCACCAGCGCAGCACCCGCCGGGGTATCGGTATACTTCTCGAAGTTCTCAATAAACAGCTTCGCCAGAGATTCCGCTTTCTCGCGCCACTGCTCCGGAGAACCGTACGTGTTGCGCGGGTCGAGGATATGCGTATCCACGCCCGGCAGCGACGTTGGGATCGCCAGGTCAAACATCGGCAGCGTGAAGGTTTCGGCGTCGTCCAGAGAACCATCCAGAATGGCGTCGATAATGGCACGGGTATCTTTGATAGAGATACGTTTGCCGGTACCGTTCCAGCCGGTGTTCACCAGGTAGGCCTGCGCGCCGGATGCCTGCATGCGTTTCACCAGCACTTCAGCGTACTGCGTCGGGTGCAGCGACAGGAAAGCCGCGCCGAAGCAGGCGGAGAAGGTTGGGGTTGGCTCCGTCACGCCGCGCTCGGTACCCGCCAGCTTGGCGGTGAAGCCGGAGAGGAAATGGTACTGCGTCTGGCTGGCCGTCAGGCGAGACACCGGGGGCAGCACGCCGAACGCATCCGCGGTCAGGAAAATGACCTTCGTGGCATGACCCGCTTTTGACACCGGCTTCACGATATTGTCGATGTGGTAGATCGGGTAAGAGACGCGGGTGTTTTCCGTTTTCGACGCATCGTCGAAGTCGATGGAGCCGTCGGCACGCACGGTGACGTTTTCCAGCAGCGCATCGCGACGGATCGCGTGGAAGATATCCGGCTCGGCCTCTTCAGACAGGCGAATGGTCTTCGCGTAGCAGCCGCCTTCAAAGTTGAATACGCCGTCGTCATCCCAGCCGTGTTCGTCATCACCAATCAGGCGACGTTTTGGATCGGTGGACAGGGTGGTTTTCCCGGTGCCGGACAGGCCGAAGAATACCGCCACGTCGCCTTTTTCACCGACGTTAGCCGAGCAGTGCATGGAGGCGATGCCCCGCAGCGGCAGCAGGTAGTTCATGACCGAGAACATCCCTTTCTTCATTTCGCCGCCGTACCAGGTACCGCCGATCAGCTGGATACGCTCGGTCAGGTTGAAGGCCACAAAGTTTTCGGAGTTCAGACCCTGCTCTTTCCACTGTGGGTTCGTGCATTTCGCACCGTTCATCACGATGAAATCAGGGGTGAAGTCCTGCAGCTCTTCGTCGGTTGGACGAATAAACATGTTTTTCACGAAGTGCGCCTGCCAGGCCACTTCGGTGATAAAACGTACGGAGAGACGGGTATCGGCGTTAGCGCCGCAGAAAGCGTCGACAATGAACAGACGCTTGCCGGAAAGTTGTTGGGTGACGAGCCCTTTCAGGTGCTGCCAGGTTTCCGGAGAGAGCGGTTTGTTGTCGTTCTTCCCTTTGCCCTTGTCAGCCCACCACAGCGTATCGCGGGTGGTTTCGTCTCGGACGATATACTTATCTTTCGGCGAACGACCGGTAAAGATACCGGTATCGACGGCGATAGCACCAAGATTCGTCAACACACCACGCTCGTATCCTTCCAGTGCTGGATTGAGCTCTTCCTGATACAGCGTATCGTAGTCGGGGTTGTAGACGATTTCCTGGACGTCGTGAATACCATAAGCCTTGAGATCTTGCGGGGTTAAACCAGTAACACGCATATCACTGCTCCTTAGCCAATATGTACTGCCTGAAATTGTAGGGTTTTTCTGAGGTTGTTAACCGCGACGGGGCTCATAGATTTACGCATCTGGACAAAACCCTTACTAACGGAAAACGCTGCGACTCCAGTCACAGCGCAGGCGGATTATCGCAGGAATCGCTTTTTGGTTGGGGAAAATGTTCCGAAAAGGTTAAGGGCTGGTGATTTTATCGGAAAGAATGTGAATGTAATCGCATACACGTAAGAAAATTACGTAAGAGTTACATTGGGAAAACGATTCAGCTTAAGCGGGGTTTTTTGTCCCTCACCCCGGCCTCTCCCAAAGGGGAGAGGGTTAGGGTGAGGGAAAGAGGTTTAGTGAACCTGCGGATCCGCCGGGGAGGCGTTGTTGCGGATCTCAGCGATATCCATCGAATTGAACACGTAGTGCGTACCGCAGTAGTCACAGTGCATATCAATTTCGCCGTCTTCCGCCATGATGCTGTCGATCTCTTCGTCCGGCAGGGTTTTCAGCGCGCCAGCACAGCGCTCGCGTGAGCAGGTGCACTTAAATTCCACGGACTGCGGGTCGTAAACCGTCACTTCTTCTTCGTGGTACAGACGCCACAGCACGTCGGTCGCCGACAGGTTGAACAGCTCTTCCGCTTTGATGGTTTCGGTCAGCGTCGCCAGGTGCTCAAAGTCATTGGTCTGCGCGTCCTGCGCAGGCAGAACCTGCAGCAGCATGCCGCCCGCAGCAGGCTGACCGTCCACTTCACCGGTGCGGATGAAAAGGCGCGTCGGCAGCTGTTCAGAACGCATGAAGTAATCTTCCAGGCAGGCTGCCAGGGTATCGCCTTCCAGACCCACCACGCCCTGATAGCGCTCACCTTCCTCAGGGGAGATGGTGATCACCAGGTAGCCATTACCCACCAGCGTTTTGAGGTCCGCATTTTCAGGCACGTCGCCCTGAACGCGCGCCACGCCGCGCATCTGCTGCTGGTTATTGCCGTTGATCACCGCCAGCGTCATCGGGCCGTCACCCTGCAGCTGCACGGTGATATCACCGGCAAACTTCAGCGTCGCCGTCAGCAGGCTGGTGGCAACCAGCAGTTCGCCCAACAGGGTCTTCACCGGCAGCGGGTAATTGTGGTTTTCCAGAATCTGTTTCCAGGTTTCGGATACGGTGACCAGCTCGCCGCGCACGGCGAATTGTTCAAACAGATAGCGGTGTAATTGGTCGTGTTGGGCCATTTTCATCTCTCGTGCGGGTGAGGTTAATCAGTCTCACCGTGTTTAAATTTCATCAGATCGCGGCGCTCTTTTTTATCCGGTCGCCGGTCCGGGTGGGGCATCGTCAGCGCGTTCATTTTGCGCGCCAGCGCGGTCTTCTCGCGCTTTTCAATGCTCTCCGCCGTCTCTTCATAAAGCAGTACGGCTTCCGCTGCGGGTCGACGCTGTTCGGTAATGGCTTTGATCACTACCGTACGTTCATCGTTGCCCTGACGCAGCGTTAAGGTGGCATTAAGCTCAACCAGCTTGCTCGGTTTGCTGCGCTGGCCGTTGTAATGCACTTTTCCGCCGTCAACCATCTCGCGGGCAAGGGCGCGTGTTTTATAAAAACGCGCTGCCCACAGCCATTTATCCAGTCTTACCCCGTCAGAGGGTTTTTCTTTCATGGCGTCTCCTTCACGGTCAGTGAGGGGATCATCTGGCGGTAGTCGTTCAGTCCCGGGTGGCGCAGATAGCTTTTTTCAGCCAGGCCAGAGTCAGGATTGGTCACGCCCAGACAGTAGCGAATGCCAAACCTTGCGGCAGAATCCAGAATGGGCTCGCTGTCATCAATGAACAGCGTACGTTCTGGCTGCAAACCCGTCTCTTCCTTCACCGCATGCCACAACCGCTGATCCTCTTTCGGATAACCAAATGTGTGGGTGGAAAGTAATAAATCAAGGTGCGACGCCAGACCGGTATGCTCCAGCTTCACCGCCAGATTATGTGGATGCGCGTTGGTCAGCAAAATACGGCGCTTGCCGCTGGCTTTCAGCGCATCCAGAAAGGGCACGGTATCCTCGCGCAGAACGGCGCGCGGGCCCTGGGCGGTGGTCATGGCACATATATCCAAACCGAGGCGCTCGCTCCAGTAGTCAAGACAGTACCAGTTTAGCGTATGTTGCACCGCGCTATATTGCGCACGAATGAATGCCTGCGCTTCTGCCGGGGAGATCCCCTGCTGCTCGCCATAGGTTTCAGGAACCAGCGTTTGCCAGAAATAGTTATCAAAGGCGAGATCGAGCAGCGTGCCGTCCATATCCAGCAGAACGGTATCAACCTCCTGCCAGGCGATATCAAGATGCATAAGGGGGAACTCCAGCCAGAAGAAACGTGCGCGACAGGGTAGCACATCTTGTCGCGCAACGACGTTATCAGATCAGGCTCTCAGACGAGGGGATCAGCTTTGGATTAAGGCAGTTTTCATAATACTGCTGAATGTCGGCAAGCCGTGTGCGCGAGCGCTGGTAGCGGCGCAGGGCCATAAAGCCGTTCCAGAAAATGGCGGCAAGCATCGCGGTCATCAGCAGAGAGGTGCCGATGTAGCGCCACAGTCCTGCGCTGTCCGGCATTCGGTGCAGGCCGATATGGCGAGTGCCGTTGGCGTCGGTATAAATACTCGTGACAATCCCTTCGGCGCTGAACGGCGTTTGCATCAGCATCTGCGCCAGGCGCTGGAACTGGCTCCACTGTTCCTGCGCCGGGTAATCATAAAGCGCGACCTGCGGGTAGGGCTGATCGACCAGGTCGCTGCCTTCATCGCTTGCTATCACAAAGCCGCCCGGAGCCGGGCTGTTCAGCGCCTGAGCCGCACGGGTAGTCTCGCGCATCATGAACGGCGACGTCGAGGTGGCGACCAGGTTATCCAGAGATTCAGCGCTCACCGGACGCAGCAGCACGTTGACGCCGTCCAGCCGTCCCGCTTCGGCGCGTTTCACCAGCGAGTCCCAGTCTTTACTGTTCCCCAGGTTTACCAGGGCGTTTTTAAGGCGTATGCACTCATCCTGAGAGGAGCATAAATCCTGCGTTTTCAGGACGATGTCACCAAAATCATCCAGCAGAACCATGCCTGATTTCTGAATGGCCGAGCGCAGTGCGGGGCTGACGCGCGAATCATCGTCCGGTTTCGGGTGCAGCTGGCGGTTAACCGTCTGGGTGAGAGCTGTGGCTTTGTTCACCACTTCGGATTCCGGCAGCGGCAGCGGCGGCGCGTCGTTCCAGATAATTTGTGAACAATCGAACGGCATGAACGGCGAGCTCTGACGCGTGTTCCACGCCCCCGGGGTGTGAATATTACACATCCCGGTCCCCTTCAGGCGCAGCGTGTCCCCCACGCGTACACCGGCTTCATCCAGTTTGTTGACGCTGGTCGCTTCAATGGTTTGCGCCCCTTTGATCCACGACAGGGTGAATTTAATGGGCATATCCAGCGGCACGAAAAGCAGCAGCATGGCTAAGACCAGCGCGGCGCCGCCGGCAATGACCGTACTGCGCAGCCAGTGCTGAAGCGGGAAATTTTTCACTTCATCATGCAGAGACAGGAAGCGTCCCTGACGCACAACGTGGCGGTCAAGGTAGATATCAATGTCGGTTTTCTGCCCTAGGTCCTGTGCGATCCACGGCTGCCAGTGGCGCGGGTAGATCAGGTCGATAATACCGAGCGAAATATTGTTGAGATGTTCCTGATCGTTTTCACCGAACAGACCCCAGCGCTTTGGCGTCCCGCGCAGGCAGTGGATCTCGCGTAACGAGGTTTTAGCCGGTGGAGCAAAGAGACCCCAAAGCCCACCGGCCAGCAGCAGCACCGCGCCGCCAGCCAGCCAGGGGACAAACACATCCGGCGTGAGCAGGCAGATAAAAAAGAGCAGGAAGGCAGCAACGATCAGAATGGCTTCACGAATGCCGTCCGGGCGGCTCAGGGCATACTCTTCATGCGTTTCCTGGCGAATGTTCAGCAGTTCGATCTGCTCTGTCTCTTCGCCACGAATGGACGCCTGCGTTGAACTTGCGCGTTCCAGCGCAAAACGCGGGGCTTCCTGAAGGTATTCATTTAGCGTATGGCCGTTAAGCGAGATAACCAGGGGCAACGAATCGGTGTGAATCAGCTCAACGCTGTTTTCGTCATTAATATATTGCTCCCAGGACGGGGGCAGATGCACTTCGACGGAATCAAGGTAATAGCGCCATTTGTTGGGGTCATCAGTCGTGATGCCGTAGCGCGTGATGGAGCGCGTCACGCAGAGCACGGTATCACTTTGCGCATTAAGCTTGAGCGCGACGGGCGCAGCGGTGGCTCCCGTTGGCCCAGGCGTTAACTGAGTACGGTTCAGGATTTCGAGATAGTTTTCAACCGCATCGCGCTCGTCCTGCGTGAGTTTACGCGTGCTCGCACCCGCAAATGCATTTAAAAAAGGCAGACGATAACGGCGCTGTACGCGGCGCCTGTACAACCACCCTGCAACAAACGCGCCGGCCAGCATAGCAGCGAGAACAATCAAAATGGTGCTCATGCTTTCCCCATCTTACTTATCTTCTTACAGGTGTATACCCGTCATACTTCGAGTTGTCTGTGCGTTGGCTTTCCTCGCTCACCTCAGTCACGTACTAATGTACGCTCCTGAGGATTCGCTGCGTCGCCGCCTTCATACAACTCGATTTATTTAGGGTAAAGTCAGTAGCACCTTTACATTGAATGAGAGTCTGTGGCTGGCTATCGGCAAGTATGGAGTCGAACTTGAGCATTCTGAAGCGCATCCCAGTGACCGGTGATGATAGCAAAGCCTGTTATGGCGCGATATCAGCAAATTCCTGGAAACATTTCAACCTCTTGACATTTGTTTTGAATTGAGGATTGATCCCAAATACGTTGCATAAATGTAAATAAAGAACAATTGACATTGCCGAAACCGTGCAGCGTATCGCACAATAACGCCAGTTCTCACTGCTAAGACCCATCAAGATGAGCAAACCACTACAAAAACCCACTATTCTGAATGTTGAAACTGTCGCCAAATCGCGCCTGTTTAATGTCGAAAGTGTGGACCTGGAGTTCAGCAACGGTGTGCGTCGCGTTTATGAACGTATGCGCCCCTCTTCGCGCGAAGCGGTGATGATTGTTCCCATTGTCGACGATCATCTGATTTTGATCCGCGAATACGCTGTGGGAACGGAATCTTACGAGCTTGGGTTCTCGAAAGGACTTATCGATCCGGGTGAAACCGTCTTTGAAGCGGCAAACCGCGAGCTAAAAGAAGAGGTGGGCTTTGGTGCGAATGAGCTTTCATTCCTGAAAAAGCTGAGCATGGCGCCGTCCTATTTTTCCAGCAAAATGAATATCGTGGTGGCTGAAGACCTCTATCCTGAATCGCTGGAAGGGGATGAGCCGGAGCCGTTGCCGCAGGTTCGCTGGCCGCTAGCGCACCTGATGGATCTGCTGGAAGACCCTGACTTTAATGAGGCCCGCAACGTGAGCGCGCTGTTCCTGGTACGGGAATGGCTGAAGGGGCAGGGGCGGCTGTAGTGGCCTGATGCCCTCACCCCAACCCTCTCCCACGGGAAGAGGGAGCAAACACAAAAACGGCAACCAGAGGTTGCCGTTTTGCTTTGTTGTCAGAACAGCTCGTGCGTCTCGCCGTTATCAATAATCTCTGTCCCCACCTCGTGCACCGCCTGCGTGGTTGGCTGCGTGCCCTCGATGAAATACTCTTCGCGGCTATTACCGCCGTTGGCGAGCTGACCGGTGCTGCGGTCGATATTAACCGTCACCACGCCCGGCGGTGGCGTTAACGGCTGCTCCGGCACGCCTTCAAGAACGGACTTCATGTAGGCGTCCCAGGCCGGCTGCGCGCTCTTCGCACCGCCTTCGTAGCCGGAAATCTGATCCTTTATCGCGCCGGAGGCCGTTGTACGACCTAAGTCACGGCGGTGATCGTCGAAACCGATCCAGACCGAGGTCACCACGCCCGGGCCGTAGCCGGAGAACCACGCGTCTTTCGAGCTGTTGGTTGTCCCCGTTTTACCGCCGATATCATGGCGCTGCAAATCACGTCCTGCGCGCCAGCCTGTGCCCTGCCAGCCTGGTTCACCGAAGATGTTGGTGTTCAGCGCGCTTTTGATCAGGAACGACAGCGGCGTGTTGATCACATGTGGGGCATACTCCGGCGCGCCGGTCTGTGCCACCAGCGACTGGTTAGCCTGCTCAAGCTGCGGCTGCGGCACGACGCCGTTCTGCTGCTCCTGAGACACGGCAGGGTCTTCCATGTCCTTATTCTCAAGCACCTCGGATTTTGGCGTATTGCCATAAATGACCGGAATATCGCAGTCAGGACAGGCAATCTTCGGCTTCGCTTCAAACAGCACGCCGCCCTGATCGTTTTCAATCTTGCTGATGAAGTACGGGTCAATCAGGAAGCCGCCGTTGGCCATCACCGAGTACCCGCGTGCGACCTGAAGCGGCGTAAACGAGGCGGAGCCTAACGCCAGCGACTCGGTGCGAACGATGTTCTGCGCCGGGAAACCGAAGCGCTGCAGATACTCTGCGGCATAGTCGACGCCCATCGCGCGCATGGCGCGCACCATTACCACGTTTTTCGACTGTCCCAGACCCTGACGGAGACGAATAGGGCCGGCATACTCCGCAGGGGAGTTCTTCGGCTGCCAGTCGGAACCGGCACCGGCATCCCAGCGGGAGATTGGCACGTCGTTAAGGATGCTGGCGAGGGTCAAGCCCTTATCCATCGCTGCGGTGTAGAGGAACGGTTTGATATTGGAACCGACCTGACGCAGCGCCTGGGTGGCGCGGTTAAATTTGCTCTGGTTGAAATCAAACCCGCCGACCAGAGCCAGTATGGCACCGTTCTGTGGGTTAATAGAGACCAGGGCCGAGTTTACGTCCGGCACCTGTGCCAGCCACCAGGCTTCGCCTACCTTGCGCACCCAGATTTGCTGCCCGGTCTGGACGGCATCGGTCACTTTACGCGGCGTTGCGCCCTGCAGCGTATCCGAGCGGTAAGGACGCGCCCAGCGGATACCGTCCATACGCAGGGAGACGGAGGTACCGTCCGCGAGCGTCGCAACGGCTTCCTGAGGATCGGCCTGCGTGACCACGGCAGGAAGGAGCGGACCATAGGTTGGCAGCGCCTTCAGCGTACTGGTGATTTTTTTGCTGTCCCACGCGCTTTCGCCCACTTTCCAGAGCACGTTTGACGGGCCGCGATAGCCGTGACGCATATCGTAGTCCATCACGTTGTTCCGCACCGCTTCCTGAGCCGCCTGCTGGACTTTACGGGTGACGGTGGTGTACACGCGATAGCCATCTTCATAGGCCTTGTCACCATAGCGATTCACCATCTCCTGGCGAACCATTTCGGTCAGGTAAGGAGATGCGAAGGCGATTTCAGGGGCGTGGTAGTTAGCGTCAATAACGTCGTTACGCGCCTGGTCGTACTCGCTCTGGCTGATGTAGCCTTCGCTCAGCATACGTGACAGGACGACGTTACGGCGCGCGGTGGCGCGATCGAGCGAGTAGAGCGGGTTAAAGGTGGACGGCGCTTTCGGCAGACCGGCGATGGTTGCCATTTCGCTTAAGGTGAGCTGCTCAACGGGCTTACCGAAGTACACCTGTGCGGCAGCCCCCACGCCATAGGCGCGGTAGCCCAGGTAAATTTTGTTGAGGTACAGCTCAAGGATCTCGTCTTTGCTCAGCAGCTGCTCAATACGGATCGCGAGGAATACCTCTTTGATCTTACGTATCAGCGTCTTTTCAGGGCTGAGGAAGAAGTTACGCGCCAGCTGCTGCGTAATGGTGCTCGCCCCCTGAGAGGCGTGACCAGAGAACAACGCAATGCTCGCGGCACGGAAAATCCCCACCGGATCGACACCGTGGTGCTCGTAAAAACGGCTGTCCTCCGTGGCGATAAAGGCTTTCACCATCACGGGTGGAATTTGGTTTAAGGTCAGCGGAATACGACGCTTCTCGCCATACTGCGCCATCAGCTCGCCATCGGCGCTATAGACTTGCATCGGGATCTGGAGGCGCACATCGCGAAGCGTGGCGACATCAGGTAGCAGTGGCTCAATATATTTGTATAAACCGTAAATCGAGCCTGCTCCCAGCAGAATGCAACAGACTGCAAGGATGAATAAATACTTTACGAACTTCACCGGAGATTTCCCATTTGGTTTCACTTGGGCAGTTTCTAAACAATCGCGCGGTAGTATAAAGGCAAGCCTGATTCATTGATATAGCCGTCAAGGCGACGGGCGATAAGGAGATCGTGAAGCATGGCTTTCAAAACATGGCAAACGGGCGTTCATATTCAACAGGATAGGGTGCTGATCGTCGCCCTGGCCCGGGGGAAGTCGGGCTGGTGCTTGCGCCGCTGGTGGGCGATTCCTCTGGACGAGGGCATCATTCGTGACGGCAAAATTTGTCAGCCAGAACAGCTGGTTGATGCGTTACGCGACTGGCGGAAAACGCTGCCGCACTACCATCGGGTGTTCCTCTCTTTCCCGGCAGCACGCACTCTGCAACGGTCGCTCCCCCGTCCGACCGTTGCGCTGCGCGACAGCGAGCAGCTCTCATGGCTTGGCGCGGCGCTCGCGCGCGAACTGGAGATGTCTGCCGATACGCTCTGTTTCGATTACGCGCAGGATACCTTCAGCAATACCTTTCACGTGACCGCCGCGCAAAACAACGAGGTTGATACCCTACTGGCGCTGGCGAAAACGCTGCGTTTGCGGCTGGTGGCCATTACGCCGGATGCCAGCGCGCTGGCGAATCTTCTTCCCGCGGTGGCGCCAGCGACGTGCGTCGCCTGGCGCGACGATCGGCAGTGGCTGTGGGCGATGCGTCACCAGTGGGGACGCCGCTTTACCACAGAAGCCGAAAGCGTGGCCGAGCTGGCGGCGCTGCTGGCGCTTGGTCCGGATGACATCGCGCTGTTTGATAGCCGACGTGACCCGTGGGAAATCCTGGAACGCTGCCATGCCCCGTTACCGGACTGCAGCGCTGATTATACCGTTGCGCTGGCGTTGGCCATGAGCGAGGTGCCCGGATGAGCATCATGAACTTTCTGCCCTGGCGACAGCAGCGGTGCGCGCGATGCCTGCGCTTCTGGGGCGCAATGTGTGTCGGCACCGTGCTGTTAATGTTCGCGGTCATTTTCTGCCTGCGGATAAACCCTGTTATGAGGCTGCACGCGCTGCAAACGGAGCTGACGGGAATGCAGACCGTGCAGCACGCGCTTGCCTCCCGGCAGACGCTCACCTCACAGGCGCAGAGGCCAGCGCAGACACGTCAACGACGCGCATGGCAACCGGTGCTGGAATCCCTTTCCCGCGCCACACCTTCACAGGTCTGGCTGACAGAGCTTCGCTATCAGCCTCCTGCTCTGATGTTGACCGGGTATGCCCTAACCCTGCCGGCCCTGTCTGCTCTGCGCGATGCGCTGGGCCAAATAGCGGGTTTTACGCCCGGAACGGCGGGTGAGCTTCGCCAGGATAGCCAGGGGCGCTGGATGTTCACCCTCCATCTTAAAAGCGAGGGGTAACGCATGGATACCCTGTTAGAACGCTGGTGCGAGAGCCGTCCCTGGTATCGGGTGCTTTTCTGGTGTCTGGGGAGTCTGCTGGCAGGACTGGCCGCGTGGGGCACCTTGCTCAGACCGCTGGACAGGCAATGTGCTGAACGACAGCGCCAGCTGATTCAGGACGCGAGGACGAACGCGGCGTTATGGCCTGCCGTCAGAAAGGTGCCGTTTCTTACGGAAACAGCGGAAGCACGGGCGCTGACGCCGTTTTCCCCGCTCGATTTTCAGGGCGATAACGCGACGCTGGTTCACTGGAAGCCGCTGCAGAACGGAGGGGAACTGATGCTGGAGGTGGAGTGGCAGGCGCTTCCGGCGCTTTTTTCCCGGCTGGCGCAGCGGGATGTGCAGATCGCCGCTTTCGCGATTGCACCACAGGGTACAGCGTTGCGCCTGCGGCTGGAGCTGGAACATGCGAAATAGCGCGCGATATTTGCTGGTTTGCTCAGCGCTGCTATTGACCGGCATGCGCGATCCGTTTCGCCCGCCGGTCGATCCCTGCGCCATTGGCGAGCTGGCGCAGTGGCGCTATCGCGGCATGGTGGTAGGACAGCAGGCTATCGGCATTTTACAGGATGGGCAAAAGCGCTGGTACCGGCTGAAAACGCATGAGCGCTTCCCGGCAGGCTGGACAATAACAGCCATCAATGAAACGGAACTGGTTGTTGATGTGGGTAACACATGTGCACCAGGAAAATGGACGTGGCAACGAGAAGGAACGGATAAGAATGAATTTACGGATAATGCTGTGGCTGCTGGCGTTCAGCCATCCGCTGTGGGCCGCCGCGCCAAAACCGGTCACGCTGGTGGTGGATGACGTACCTGTAGTCCAGGTGCTGCAGAGCCTGGCCGCACAGGAGAACCGAAATCTGGTGGTATCGCCTGATGTCGGCGGCTCGCTTTCGCTCAACCTGACGCGCGTCCCCTGGCGGCAGGCGCTACAGACGGTTGTCACCAGTGCTGGCCTCGTTTTGCGAGAGGAGGGCGGCATTTTTTATGTGCACACCGCGGCCTGGCAGCGTGAACAGCAGGAGCGCTCAGAACAGGAGCGGACGCGCCGACAGCTTGATGCGCCGCTGGTGTCTCACAGCATCGCTTTTTCCTATGCCGATGCCGGTGAGCTGCTAAAAGACGCGGAAAAGCTCCTGAGCCCCAAGGGAAGTTTGTCTCTCGACAAACGCACCAACCGGCTGCTGATTCGGGATAACCAGACGGTGGTGGAGACGCTGCAGCGCTGGGCCGCTCAGATGGATATTCCCGTCGAACAGGTCGAGCTGGCGGCGCATATTGTGACCATTAATGAAAAAAGCCTGCGTGAGCTGGGGGTGAAGTGGAGTCTCGCCGACGCCGCCGACGCGGGAAAGGTTGGCCAGCTCACCACGCTGGGCAGCGATCTTTCCGTCGCCAGCGCCACCAGCCACGTGGGTTTTAACATCGGACGGATCAATGGTCGGCTGCTGGATCTGGAACTTTCTGCGCTGGAGCAAAAACAGCAGGTCGATATCATCGCCAGCCCGCGGCTGCTGGCCTCGCATATGCAACCGGCCAGCATCAAGCAGGGGAGTGAAATCCCGTATCAGGTCTCAAGCGGTGAAAGCGGCGCAACCTCCGTTGAGTTTAAGGAGGCGGTGTTAGGAATGGAGGTCACACCGGTGGTCTTACCGGGAGGGCGCGTGCGCCTGAAATTGCACATTAGCGAAAATATGCCGGGACAGGTTCTGCAGCAGGCTGACGGCGAAACGCTGGCGATCGATAAACAGGAGATAGAAACCCAGGTGGAGGTAAAAAGTGGAGAAACGCTGGCGTTGGGCGGAATTTTTTCGCAGAAGAACAAAACCGGCAGCGATAGCGTGCCGGGGCTGGGGAAAATCCCCTGGCTTGGACAGCTTTTTCGCCACGATGGTAAGGATAATGAACGCCGCGAGCTAGTGGTGTTTATTACACCACGTCTGGTCGGTATTCGCTGACGGGTAACGATCCCCGCAATGATTTTGCATTCAGTTTGTTGCAGATGTTTGACGTGGGGCATGAATTAGCATACAAGGAGTACCGATTTGAGTTGGACTTACGTCTTATTACCTTATGCGCCCGACGCGGTGATTTAATCAGTTGCCAAACAAGCCGGAGTATTGAGATAATTTTTAGTCTGACTCTCGCTCTATTGCATATGAGGTTTCAGTTCATGTCCTGCTACGCCGGGTGTCTGCGAAGCGGGGATTACCATTAACGAATAGTCTTAGTAGTACCGATAAAATGGCAGAGAAACGCAATATCTTTCTGGTTGGGCCTATGGGTGCCGGCAAAAGCACTATTGGGCGTCAGTTAGCTCAACAACTCAATATGGAATTTTACGATTCTGATCAAGAGATTGAGAAACGAACCGGAGCTGATGTGGGCTGGGTTTTCGATGTAGAAGGCGAAGAAGGTTTCCGTGACCGAGAAGAAAAAGTGATCAACGAACTCACGGAAAAACAGGGCATCGTCCTGGCAACAGGCGGCGGTTCTGTGAAATCTCGCGAAACCCGTAACCGTCTCTCCGCCCGTGGCGTAGTGGTCTATCTTGAGACGACCATTGAGAAACAGCTCGCACGTACGCAGCGCGATAAAAAGCGCCCGCTGCTGCAGGTTGAAACGCCACCACGCGAAGTTCTGGAAGCGTTGGCCGATGAACGCAATCCGCTGTATGAAGAGATTGCCGACGTGACCATTCGTACTGACGACCAGAGCGCTAAAGTGGTTGCAAACCAGATTATTCATATGCTGGAAAGCAACTGATTCTGGCTTTATATACACTCGCCTGCGGGTAAAAGCATTAAAGGTGGATGTCGCGTCATGGAGAGGATTACAGTTACTCTCGGGGAACGTAGTTACCCTATCACCATCGCGGCTGGTTTGTTTAACGACCCAGCTTCCTTTTTACCACTGAAAGCGGGTGATCAGGCGATGCTGGTCACCAATGAGACGCTGGCTCCGCTTTATCTCGACCGCGTACGCCACCTGCTTGAGCAGGCGGGCGTAAAAGTCGACAGTGTGATTCTCCCCGATGGCGAGCAGTATAAAAGCCTGACGGTACTGGATACCGTCTTTACCGCATTGCTGCAAAAACCGCATGGTCGCGATACAACACTGCTTGCCCTGGGCGGCGGTGTTGTGGGCGATCTGACCGGCTTTGCGGCCGCAAGCTATCAGCGTGGCGTCCGTTTTATTCAAATCCCAACCACGCTGCTGTCCCAGGTCGACTCCTCTGTGGGTGGCAAAACGGCAGTCAACCATCCGCTCGGTAAAAACATGATTGGCGCGTTCTACCAGCCCGCATCGGTGGTGGTGGATCTCGACTGTCTGAAAACGCTGCCGAAGCGCGAACTGGCTTCGGGTCTGGCGGAAGTGATCAAATACGGCATTATTCTTGATGGCGAGTTCTTTAGCTGGCTTGAAGCGAATATGGATGCGCTGCTGTGCCTGAATGAGGCTACACTGGCATACTGCATTCGTCGTTGCTGTGAGCTGAAAGCAGAAGTTGTCGCAGCAGACGAGCGTGAAACGGGCTTACGTGCTTTACTGAATCTTGGGCATACGTTTGGCCACGCCATTGAAGCCGAGATGGGTTACGGCAACTGGCTGCACGGTGAAGCCGTCGCGGCCGGTATGGTCATGGCAGCCCGCACCTCTGAACGTCTGGGGCAGTTTAAACCTGAAGAGACGGCGCGCATCATTGCGCTGCTTGAACGTGCAGGTTTGCCGGTAACCGGGCCGCAGGAGATGTCGGCGCAAGCGTATTTACCCCACATGATGCGCGATAAAAAAGTATTGGCAGGTGAGATGCGTCTTGTACTCCCGCTTGCAATAGGGAAGAGTGAAGTGCGCGGCGGAGTGCCGCACGATGTCGTTCTTGGCGCTATCGCTGATTGTCAGCAGGCGTAACAACTAGAAAGGTCAGGCCACTGTCGCAGGTGGTCGTTTAGCTTCAGGTGAAATGCAAAGTCGTTGGCATAAGCCTTTGAGTGGGGTGTTAAATGGATGAATTCAAACCAGAAGACGAGCTGAAACCCGATCCCAGCGATCGTCGTACTGGTCGTTCTCGTCAATCTTCAGAACGTGATAACGAGCCGCAGATCAACTTTGACGATGTTGATCTGGATGCAGACGATCGTCGCCCTTCGCGCAGCCGCAACGCGCACGAAGAGCGAGCAGAAGAGGATTATGAGTCCGAAGAAGATTCAATGGACGAACAGCCTGTAGAGCGTCGCCCGCGTAAACGTAAAAAAGCCGCTGCGCCGAAACCGGCTTCCCGCCAGTACATCATGATGGGCCTTGGCGTTTTGGTACTTGTGCTGCTGATTGTCGGCATTGGCTCCGCGCTCAAAGCACCTTCAACGAACTCAACCGAGCAAACAGCTTCCGCTGAGAAGAGCATCAACCTGTCCGGTAACGATGCGACCAATCAGGCGAATGGCGCACAGCCTGCACCGGGAGCGACTTCCGCAGAGCAGACCGCAGGTAACACTACAGCGCAGCAGGATGTTTCTCTGCCGCCCGTTTCTTCAACCCCTGCTCAGGGTCAGGCACCTGCTACGCCTGAAGGCCAGCAGCGCGTAGAAGTTCAGGGAGATCTGAACAATGCGCTGACGCAGCCGCAGAACCAGCAGCAGGTTGATAACGTCGTGGTTAACTCCACGCTGCCAACTGAGCCGGCAACCGTTGCCCCGATTCGCGGTGGTAACAACGCTCAGCCACAAACGGCTGCGACAGAAACAAAACCGCGCCAGACGCAAACTGCGACGCGTCCTGAACGTAAGCAGGCGGTGATTGAGCCTAAGCGTGAAACCAAACCTCAGGCAGTCGTAAAAGCGCCTGAAGTGAAAGCCGTACCGGCACAGCCGAAACGCACCGAAACGGCTGCCGTGAGCGAGCCAGCTAAAGCGCCAGTCACGCAGACTGCGCCGAAAGCAACGGCGACCACAGCGGCACCTGCAGCAACGGCTCCAGCAGCCACGGCAACAGCCTCCAGCAGCGCCGCAGGTAAAACTGCAGGTAACGTTGGTTCGATGAAGTCTGCGCCATCCAGCAACTACACGCTGCAGCTGAGCAGTTCGTCTAACTATGACAACCTCAACAGTTGGGCGAAGAAATCAAATCTGAAAGACTATGTTGTTTATCAGACGACCCGTAATGGTCAACCGTGGTATGTGCTGGTCAGCGGCGTTTATTCGTCCAAAGATGAAGCGAAACGTGCCGTAGCGGCACTGCCAGCGGATGTTCAGGCAAAAAATCCCTGGGCGAAGCCGATTCATCAGGTTCAGGCCGATCTGAAGTAATGTTTAAAGCGCAGGATGCTGTCGGAGCTTTCTCCACAGCCGGAGAAGGTGTAATCAGTTAGTCAGCATGAAAAAAAATCGCGCTTTTCTGAAATGGGCAGGGGGGAAATACCCCCTGCTCGATGATATTAAAAAGCACCTGCCAAAAGGCGAGTGTCTAATCGAGCCTTTCGTGGGCGCAGGATCGGTGTTCCTGAACACCGATTTTTCTCGTTATATCCTGGCGGATATCAACAACGACCTAATCAGCCTCTATAACATCGTTAAGCTGCGTACCGAAGAGTATGTTGCAGAGGCGCGCAAACTGTTTACGCCGGAGAATAATCAGCCGGACGTTTACTACCAGTTTCGCACTGAGTTTAATCAGAGTCAGGATCCGTTCCGCAGAGCGCTGCTGTTCCTCTATCTCAACCGTCATGGTTACAACGGCCTGTGCCGCTATAACCTGCGCGGGGAGTTTAACGTGCCGTTTGGTCGCTATAAGCGTCCGTATTTCCCGCAGGACGAGCTGTATCACTTTGCCGAAAAAGCGCAGAACGCAGAGTTTCATTGCCTCTCCTATGAAGAGTGTATGGAGCTGGCAGGCGTAAACTCGGTGGTTTACTGTGACCCGCCTTACGCACCACTGTCTGCAACGGCGAATTTCACCGCTTATCACACCAACAGCTTCAGTCCGGCCGAACAGGCCCGTCTGGCGGAGATGGCGGAAAAGCTGGTCAGCAAAAGAATTCCGGTGTTAATTTCGAATCACGACACGCCTGATACGCGCGAATGGTACAAAGCCGCGAAGCATTTTCAGGTCAAAGTGCGGCGTAGCATTAGCAGCAACGGCGGCACACGTAAAAAGGTGGACGAACTTCTGGCTCTTTATCGCCCCTGAGCCGTTTTGCCCGCCGGTAAACACATTTCAAGGAGAAGCGGATGAAACAGTTTTTGATTGCTCCCTCAATTCTGTCGGCCGATTTTGCCCGCCTGGGTGAAGACACCGCCAAAGCTCTCGCGGCTGGCGCAGATGTCGTCCATTTCGACGTTATGGACAACCACTACGTCCCTAACCTGACCATTGGCCCAATGGTGCTCAAGGCATTACGTAACTATGGCATTACCGCCCCGATCGACGTTCACCTGATGGTGAAGCCTGTTGATCGCATCGTGCCTGACTTCGCCGCAGCGGGTGCCAGCATCATCACTTTCCATCCGGAAGCCTCTGAACACGTGGACCGCACGCTGCAGCTGATCAAAGAGAACGGCTGTAAGGCGGGCCTGGTGTTTAACCCGGCCACGCCGCTGAGCTATCTCGATTACGTGATGGACAAGCTGGACGTGATTCTGCTGATGTCCGTTAACCCGGGCTTTGGCGGTCAGTCGTTCATTCCCCACACGCTGGATAAGCTACGTGAAGTGCGCCGTCGCATTGATGAGTCAGGTTACGATATTCGCCTGGAAGTGGACGGCGGTGTGAAAGTGAATAACATTGGTGAAATTGCGGCAGCCGGCGCGGATATGTTCGTTGCAGGTTCGGCAATTTTCGACCAACCGGATTACAAAAAAGTCATTGATGAAATGCGCCGTGAGCTGGCGAAGGTAAGTCATGGATAAATTGCAGGCAATTCGGGGTATCGCATTTGACCTCGACGGCACGCTGGTCGACAGCGCGCCGGGCTTAACGAGCGCCGTAGACCAGGCGCTGTACGCGCTTGAACTCCCCGTTGCGGGTGAAGAGCGCGTGGTAACGTGGATTGGCAACGGCGCCGATGTTCTGATGGAGCGCGCGTTGACGTGGGCGCGTCAGGAGCGCGCGTCGCAGCGTTCCGCGCAGGGTAAACCGAGCGTTGACCACGCTGACATCCCTAAGGATGAGCAACTGCGGATTCTGCGCAAACTGTTCGATCGTTTCTATGAAGAGACCGTCGAGGAGGGCAGTTTCCTGTTCCCGGACGTTCAGGAAACGCTGAGCGCGCTGCACGCGAAGGGCATCCCGCTGGGGCTGGTGACCAACAAACCAACGCCGTTCGTTGCACCGCTGCTTGAAGCGCTTGATATCGCGAAGTATTTCTCCGTGATTGTGGGCGGCGACGATGTGCAGAACAAAAAACCGCATCCGGAACCGCTGTTGTTGGTGGCAGGAAAATTATCCTTAACGCCTGCAGAGCTGCTCTTTGTCGGGGATTCACGCAATGATATTCTGGCTGCCCGAGCGGCTGGGTGTCCTTCCGTCGGATTAACCTATGGCTACAACTACGGTGAAGCCATCACGCTAAGTGAGCCGGATGTGGTCTTCGACCACTTCAAAGATTTGTTGCCCGCACTCGGGCTTTCGCACAGTGAACATCAGGAATTGAATAATGACTAAGCCCATCGTTTTTAGTGGCGCACAGCCTTCAGGTGAATTGACCATTGGTAACTACATGGGTGCGTTACGTCAGTGGGTCAGTATGCAGGATGAGTACCATTGCATTTACTGCATCGTCGATCTCCATGCGATTACCGCGCGTCAGGATCCTGAGAAGCTGCGTAAAGCCACGCTGGACACCCTGGCGCTGTACCTGGCCTGCGGCATCGATCCTGAGAAGAGCACCATTTTCGTTCAGTCTCACGTGCCGGAGCACGCGCAGCTGGGCTGGGCGCTGAACTGCTACACCTATTTCGGCGAGCTGAGCCGCATGACCCAGTTCAAGGATAAATCCGCGCGCTACTCTGAAAACATCAACGCCGGTCTGTTCGACTATCCGGTGCTGATGGCTGCAGACATCCTGCTGTATCAAACCAACCAGGTGCCGGTAGGTGAAGACCAGAAGCAGCATCTGGAGTTGAGCCGCGATATCGCCCAGCGCTTTAACGCGATTTACGGCGATGTGTTCAAAGTGCCGGAGCCGTTCATTCCGAAGTCCGGCGCGCGCGTGATGTCGCTGCTGGAGCCGACCAAGAAGATGTCCAAGTCTGACGATAACCGCAACAACGTTATCGGCCTGCTGGAAGATCCGAAATCCGTCGTCAAAAAGCTCAAGCGCGCGGTCACCGACTCCGACGAGCCGCCTGTGGTGCGCTACGACGTGCAGAACAAAGCGGGCGTTTCCAACCTGCTGGATATCCTCTCCGGCGTGACCGGCCAGAGCATCCCTGAGCTGGAAAAACACTTCGAAGGCAAGATGTACGGCCACCTGAAAGGTGAAGTGGCAGATGCCGTTTCCGGCATGCTGACCGAGCTGCAGGAGCGTTATCACCGCTACCGTAACGACGAAGCTTTCCTGCAGAAGGTGATGAAAGACGGCGCGGAAAAAGCCAGCGCGCGCGCGTCCGAAACCCTGAAAGCGGTGTACGAAGCGATTGGGTTTGTTGCGAAGCCTTGAGTCTGCTTGCCCGGTAAGCGTTAGCGCCACCCGACTAAAAACCACACTCTCCAAATTAAAAAACCGGGATATCCCGGTTTTTTTACGCCTGATAAACGCTTACTGCTCCGCCGCCGGGCCGCAACCGCCGATGATCTTCGAAATGGAGATCGCCGGGTGCAGCAGGTAATCGTAGCTGCAGTTATTTTTGGTGTTCTGTACATGACCGGTACAGGCAGTCAGAGTCGATAACAGGCCAACCAGAACGGCGGCTTTTGCCAGTTTGAACATACGCATTCCTTGTCTTAAAAACGAAAGTTGGATGTAACTCAAGGGAATAAAGGGAGAAATTCCACTTCGGGGCGGTATGTTATCGACAGCGGTAAGAGGGGAGTAGTCCGCATAAGGACTACTCCGCAAAGGAAGAATATGCGTTAGTGATTCGAGAACCAGTTCAGCTTATCGCGCAGCTCAACCACGCGACCTACCACAATCAGCGCCGGGCTTTCGACCTGCTGCGCCAGCTCGCCGAGCTGCGTCAGTACACCATTCACCACGCGTTGCTTGATGGACGTACCGTTTTCCACCAGCGCAACCGGCATATCAGCCTCCATGCCGTGCTCCAGCAGCTTCGCCTGAATCGTCGCGGCCTGGTTCAGCCCCATGTAGAAGACCAGCGTCTGCTTTTCCGCGGCCAGGTTATGCCAGTCCAGCTCGCAGCCGGTTTTCAGGTGGCCCGTCACCAGACGCACGCTCTGGGCATAGTCGCGGTGGGTCAGCGGAATGCCAGAGTAAGCCGAGCAGCCGGATGCCGCCGTAATGCCCGGCACCACGGAGAACGGGATCCCCGCGTCACACAGCGTTTCCAACTCCTCGCCGCCGCGACCAAAGATAAACGGATCGCCACCCTTAAGGCGCACCACGCGCTTACCTTTCTGCGCCTCGCGCAGCAGGATCTGGTTAATCTCCTCCTGCGGCACGCAGTGGTAGCCCGCCCGTTTACCCACGAAGACGCGGTCGGCATCGCGGCGTACCAGGTTCATGATGTCATCGGAGACCAGGCGATCGTAAACCACGGTATCGGCCTGCTGGATCTGCTGTAGCCCTTTCAGCGTCAGCAAGCCCGCATCGCCGGGGCCTGCGCCCACCAGCACCACTTCGCCGCGATGGTCCAGCGGCTCGCTCAGCAGCTGTTCGGTCGTCTCTTCAACGGCCTTGGTGTCCTGATTCGCCAGCGACTGCGCCAGCCTGTCGTTCACAAAGAATTTTTCCCAGAAGCGACGACGCTCGCCAACGGTCGAGAAGGTTTGCTTCACGCGGGAGCGGAGCTGCCCGGCGTAATGCGCAATCTGACCAAGGTGCTGCGGCAGCACGGCCTCCAGTTTTTCCCGCAGCAGGCGGGCGAGAACCGGCGAGCGTCCGCCGGACGATACCGCAATCATCAGCGGCGAGCGGTCGATAATCGACGGCATGATAAAGCTGGCCTCTTTCGGCGCATCGACCACGTTGCAAAAGATACGGCGCGCTTCGCAGGCATCGCTCACGCGCTGGTTCACTTCATCGTCATCCGTCGCGGCAATGGTCAGCCAGCAGGTATCCAGCAGGGACTCATCAAATTCTCCCTGTTCCAGCGTGAGCATCCCTTCCTGAGCCCAGACCTCAAACTGTGGGGCGAAGGCAATGGCGTTAACGGTCAGTCGGGCGCCAGCCTCTAACAGCAGGCGCGCTTTGCGTTCAGCCACATCGCCGCCGCCCACGAGCAGGCAGTCGCGGTTGCGTAATTGACAAAAAATCGGCAGGTGATCCACGACGTTACCTCGCAGCATTCATGGAGGGGGTAAGAATTGACGTCAGGATAACAGCAGGAATCGTACAAAACATACGGTTTTTCCTGCCGTTACCCATAAGGGGTCATAAGCTTTTCGTATTGAAAAGGCGGGGGATTAGCCTTTCAGCTGCACCTTGCCGTCCTTCACGCGAACGTCATAGTGCTTTACTGAATGACTCTCATCTTCCATGCAGTAGCCGTCGCTTAAGCGGAAACGCTGTTTTTTCAGCGGGCTGGCGACCCACAGTTCGCCCTGGTGCTCGGCAATCAGTCCGCGGGAGAGCACGCTGGCCTCGAAGAACGGGTCGATATTGCTGATGGCAAAGACCTCTTCATCGTGGCGAGGGCGGAAAATCGCAACCTGCTCGCTGCCCAGCAGCGCGCATACGCCGGTGGCCGGGATGATGTCGTTAATATCGCAAATGTTTATCCACTGGCTCATGCGTTTTCCTCCACCAGCGTGACCGGAATACGTTCATACGGTGTCGCCGGACGATGCTGTTCACGCTCCGACACGACCTGTACGTTCGGGTCGCGCTGGGCGCTGTTGATGAAGTGTTTGAAGCGCGTCTGCGCCGCCGGGGTGTTGACGGTTTCCGTCCATTCGCAGATCACCGCCTCGCGCAGGCGCGCCATCTCGGCTTCCAGATGCTCGTTCAGGCCCAGCTTGTCGTCGATGATCACCGCTTTCAGGTAGTCGATGCCGCCTTCCAGGTTATCGAGCCAGGAGGCGGTACGGGTCAGCTTATCGGCGGTGCGGATATAGAACATCATGAAGCGGTCGAGATACTGAATCAGCGTGTCGCGATCGAGATCCGCCGCCAGCAGGTCCGCGTGGCGTGGTTTCATCCCGCCGTTGCCGCAGACGTACAGGTTCCAGCCTTTTTCGGTGGCGATAATACCCACGTCTTTACCCTGCGCTTCCGCACATTCGCGGGTACAGCCGGAGACGCCAAACTTCATTTTGTGCGGGGTGCGGATGCCTTTGTAGCGGTTTTCCAGCTCCACGCCGAAGCCCACGCTGTCGCCCACGCCGTAGCGGCACCAGGTGCTGCCCACGCAGGTTTTTGCCATACGCAGCGCTTTGGCGTAAGCGTGGCCGGTTTCGAAGCCGGCTTCAATCAGCTGACGCCAGATTTCCGGCAGGTCATCCTTTTGCGCGCCGAACAGGCCGATACGCTGGGAGCCGGTGATTTTGGTGTACAGGTTAAATTCACGCGCAATACGCCCCACGGCGACCAGCCCTTCCGGCGTGATTTCGCCCCCGGCGGAACGTGGAATAACGGAGTAGGTCCCGTCTTTCTGGATGTTCGCCAGGAAGTTGTCGTTGGTGTCCTGCAGCGGCGTGTGTTCCGGCTTGAGCACGTACTCGTTCCAGCAGGAGGCCAGCAGGGAGCCGACGGTCGGTTTACACACTTCGCAGCCATAGCCCTGGCCGTGCTTCGCCAGCAGCTCGTCAAAGGACTTGATGCCTTCCACGCGGATCAGGTGATACAGCTCCTGGCGAGAATACGCGAAGTGCTCGCACAGGTTGTTGTTCACTTCGATGCCCTGTTTCGCCAGTTCGGCGTTCAGCACCTGAGTGACCAGCGGAATACAGCCGCCGCAGCCGGTACCGGCTTTGGTTTCGGCTTTCAGGGCTGCAACTGTGTGGCAGCCTTTGTTGATGGCGGAGATCAGCATGCCTTTGGTGACGTCGAAGCAGGAGCAAATCTGCGCGCTGTCCGGCAGTTTATCCACGCCGATAGACGGCTTGCCGCTGGAGGCATGAGCCGGGAGGATCAGCGCGTCCGGGTTTTCCGGCAGTTCGATGGCGTTCAGCACCAGCTGGAGCAGGTTGCCGAAATCGCTGGTATCGCCCACCAGCACCGCGCCGAGCAGGGTTTTGTTGTCCTGGCTGACGATAAGACGTTTGTAGACTTCTTTGCTTTCGTCGAGATAGACATAGCTGCGGGAATTCGGGGTGCGGCCATGCGCATCGCCAATACCGCCCACGTCCACGCCCAGCAGCTTCAGCTTGGCGCTCATGTCTGCACCGGTAAACGCGTTTTCGCTGCCGAGGATATGGTCCACGGCGACCTGCGCCATTTTGTAGCCCGGTGCCACCAGGCCGTATACGCGGTTGTTCCAGCTGGCGCATTCGCCAATCGCGTAGATATCCGGATCGGAGGTCTGGCAGGTGTCGTTGATCATGATCCCGCCGCGCTGCGCCACGGCCAGACCGCACTGGGTCGCCAGCTTGTCGCGCGGGCGAATACCGGTTGAGAAGACGATGAAGTCCACTTCCAGCTCGCTGCCGTCGGCAAAGCGCATGGTTTTGCGCGCTTCAGTACCTTCCTGAACGATCTCTTTGGTGTTTTTGCTGGTATGAACCTTCACGCCCATACTTTCGATTTTACGGCGCAGCTGGTCACCGCCCATGTGGTCCAGCTGTTCGGCCATCAGCATCGGTGCAAATTCGATGACGTGGGTTTCAACGCCGAGGTTTTTCAGCGCGCCTGCCGCTTCCAGACCCAGCAGACCGCCGCCGACAACCGCACCGCGTTTGCTTCTGCGCGCGCAGGACTCAATGGCGTTGAGGTCTTCAATGGTACGGTAGACGAAGCAATCCTGAGTTTCCGAGCCTTTGATCGGCGGGATCCACGGATAGGAGCCCGTCGCCATGATCAGCTTGTCGTAAAAAACCGTACGCCCGGCGCTGGAGTGGATCACTTTTTCCTGACGGTTGATGGTGATAGCGCGTTCGCCCACCAGCACTTTTACGCCATGCTTCTCGTAGAAACCTTCGCGCACCAGAGAGAGCTCTTCGGCGGTATGATGGGAGAAGTAGGAAGACAGGTGCACACGGTCGTACGCCTTGCGGGGTTCTTCACAGAACACGGTAATATCGAACTGCTCAGCATCGGCCTTATCGAGAAGATCCTCGATAAAGCGGTGGCCGACCATGCCGTTACCGATGATAGCGAGTCTGACTTTGCTCATTATTGCCTCGATTTCTTTTCTATTATTGCCTACCTTAACGATTCAGCAGGGGCGCTTATTGATGCAAATCAAATACGTCTTCGCCTACTCCTTAGGTGGTATGCGACTGATTTGTCAGGATTTTTATAAGTGGCGGAAATCGCAGGCTTTTCGCGCTCGTTGAATTTGTGTACAAATCAGGGGCGGTTTTGCCAAAATCGATACGCCTGCATATCAGCGGCGTTTTTTAGGGGAAGGGTATGTCTACGACACCGTTATGGCTTGTTCAGAATGTTCGTTTACCGGGTCAGGAAGGGCTGTGGCAGCTCGCCATTGAGAACGGGCGATTTGGTGACATCACCCCGATGGACGACACCCACGCCGAAAGTTATGAAGTATTGAACGCGCGCGGCGGGCTGGCTATTCCGCCGTTCATTGAGCCGCATATCCATCTTGATACGACCCAGACCGCGGGTGAGCCGAACTGGAACCAGTCCGGCACGCTGTTTGAGGGCATTGAGCGCTGGGCGGAGCGCAAGGCGTTGCTCAGCCATGAGGATGTTAAAGCGCGCGCCTGGAAAACGCTGAAGTGGCAAATTGCCAACGGCATCCAGTTTGTCCGTACCCATGTGGATGTCTCCGACCCGACGCTCACCGCCCTTAAGGCGATGCTGGAGGTGAAGCAGGAGGTTGCCCCGTGGGTGACGCTGCAAATCGTCGCGTTCCCGCAGGAAGGTATTCTCTCTTACCCGAACGGCGCGGCGCTGCTGGAAGAGGCGTTAAGGCTGGGGGCCGACGTGGTGGGGGCGATCCCACACTTCGAGTTCACCCGCGAGTATGGCGTGCAGTCGCTGCATATCGCTTTTGAACTGGCGAAGAAGTATGACCGTCCGCTGGATATCCACTGCGATGAAATCGACGACGAACAGTCGCGGTTTGTCGAGACGGTGGCAACGCTGGCGTATGAGGCCGGCATCGGCCCGCGCGTGTCGGCCAGCCACACCACCGCCATGCACTCCTACAACGGCGCTTACACCTCGCGGCTCTTCCGTCTGCTGAAAATGTCGGGGATTAATTTCGTCGCCAACCCGCTGGTCAATATCCATCTGCAGGGACGCTTTGATGACTATCCGAAGCGCCGCGGCATCACCCGGGTAAAAGAGCTCCAGGAAGCGGGCATTAACGTCTGCTTCGGCCATGATGACGTCTTCGACCCGTGGTACCCACTCGGCACCGGCAACATGCTGCAGGTGCTGCATATGGGGCTGCACGTCTGCCAGATGATGGGCTATCCGCAAATCGACAGCGGCCTGAATCTCATCACCCATAACAGCGCCCGTACCTTCGGCCTGAGCGATTACGGTATTGCCACGGGGAACCCGGCGAACCTGATTATTCTGCCTGCGGAGAGCGGGTTTGAAGCGGTGCGCTGTCAGGTGCCGGTGCGCTGGTCGATTCGTCAGGGGCGGATTATCGCCACCACGCAGCTGGCGCAGACCTGGATCCAGATGGATACCGGAGGAGAAGAGGTAAGCTTTGCCAGAAACAGCCCCTCTGCCGAGCGCAAAGGGGCGTAGGGGTTAGTGAGACGCCGCTGCCGCGTTGTGCTGGCGGTGGCGGGTCACGAAGCCCAGAACGAAGCACATGATGAACACCACGGCATACAGACCGTTCGCGGTGTGCAGCGCCGCCAGCGGACCGCTGTGGGCGACGATCGGGCCGGTGACCACGAAGGTCAGCATGGTGCCGATGGTGCCGCAGGTCAGGACGAAGTTAACCAGCTTCGGCGAGGCCACTTTGGTCTGCAGGGAGCCCAGGGTGATGATCGAGGTATAAATGGCGCTGGAGAAGAAGCCCAGGGTCAGAATGAACCACGGCATATGCTCCGGTGAACCGTTGATGAACAGGTACATCAGCACGGTCGCCAGCCCCGCCAGCACGGTCAGAATGCGCTGCAGGTCGAAGAAGCGCAGGATGAAGCTAAACGCCCACATGCCGAACATGTAAGACATCCAGAAATCGCTCACCAGTTTACCCGCGTCGTTCAGGCTCATGCCCAGACCTTTGGCGTACTCCGGTACCCAGGAGATAAAGCCCAGCTGGCCCAGGATATAGCACAGCGCGGCGATGGAGAGGAACAGCACGCCGATGCCCCACTTTTCTTTCGCAACGGGTTCTGCGGTGGTTTGCGCTTTCTTGCCCAGCACCGGGAACTCGCAGCCGAAGGTCAGAATAAAGATCGCCACGTAGACCAGGCCGATGCAGGCATAGACCCAGTACCACTCGATGCTGCGCGCCAGCAGAACCGCCGCGACCATCGGGAAAATCATTCCGGCCATGCTGAAGAAGGAGTCGGTAAACAGCAGACGCGCGCCGCGCTGGCGGCCTTCATACATATGGGTAATCAGGAACGTACCGATCGACATGGTGATCCCGCTGACCAGACCGAGCACGAACATGGCTGCGGAGAACAGGGCGATGCTGTGGCTCAGCATCAGTCCCGCCACGGCGGCAACCATCAGCACAAAGCCAAAGCGCAGCTGGGTTTTCAGTGGGACGATTTCCATCAGCCAGGCGTTCAGGAAGATAGAGATCAGGATCCCCGCGTTGAGGAAGGTGAAGGTGTTACTCATGCTGGAAACGGGCAGCTGGAAGTAGTCTGCGATATTTCCCATCACCATCCCGGTGACGATCACCAACGCGCCGGTCAGGGCGTAGGAGAAGAAGCTGATCCATGTGAGCTTGATGCGATTGCTGTTAGTCATGTCTGGCCTGTTCAGAAAAAGAAAAGCGCCCAGGGGGCGCTGAGAGCGGGCAGATTTTAGTCGTTAAAGTGATCTATTCCTATCTTTTAATGGCAATGATTACGTCATTGCAGGTTTTAGTGTGATCTAAATCACATTAATTGGCGGCATAACCAATCGTTTGCGTAGTAATAATTGTTTCAACTTCGTAAAATTAGGTAAAAGGCTGGTCTCCGTTCATACTGCTCTTTAGAATCAAGCCATTCGCTTTTTATACTGCGCTTTGTTAAGGAATTCTCATGCTCAAATCAACACTGGCGGCTGTCGCAGCTGTGTTTGCTCTTTCTGCCGTTTCCCCTGCTGCGCTGGCAGCCAAAGGGGACCCTCACGTACTGCTGACCACCTCTGCCGGGAATATTGAGCTGGAACTGAATAGCCAGAAAGCCCCTGTTTCCGTGAAAAACTTCCTCGACTACGTGAACAGTGGTTTCTATAACAACACCACCTTCCACCGCGTGATCCCAGGCTTCATGATTCAGGGTGGTGGTTTCAACGAGCAGATGCAGCAGAAACAGCCGAACCCGCCTATTAAAAACGAAGCGGACAACGGCCTGCTGAACAAGCGCGGCACCATCTCCATGGCGCGTACCGCGGACAAAGATAGCGCAACCAGCCAGTTCTTCCTGAACGTGGCGGATAACGCCTTCCTCGACCACGGCCAGCGTGACTTTGGCTATGCGGTTTTCGGTAAAATCGTGAAAGGCATGGACGTGGCCGACAAGATTTCTCAGGTGCCTACTCACGACGTCGGTCCGTATCAGAATGTGCCGTCAAAACCTGTCGTGATCCTCTCCGCAAAAGTTCTGCCGTAATTCTTCTCAACGCGGGCTTCTCCTGCCCGCGTGATGTCACCCTCCCTGCGAAAGCGCGTTTTGCTGCTTATACTTGTGGCAAACGGACTATTCAGGGAGGCGTTAAGTGAAAAAACTCACCGACAAGCAAAAATCCCGTCTCTGGGAGCAGCAGCGTAACGTCAATTTACAGGCCAGTTGTCTCCTTGAAAAAGGTAAGGGTCCCTCAGAGCCCCATATTGAGACGCTGGAGCTTGGGCCTTCCGCGCCCGGGTTGCCCCATCTGTGCCTTATTCATCGCCATTTGTACCGCAGCGAGATGAAGCGGGCAGGCGAGTTACGTACCGACGATATTTTTAAGGGCGACATTCCTTTCTGTCATTTCGAATACATCGAGAAGATGGGTAACGAGCTGATGGCGGCGCTGGAAAGTGAAAAGTATCTCGTGGGTCTTGAGAAAGCGGCGTTTGTTGACCGGGTTAGCCACTATTACTGCGAAATCAACATGCTGCATCCGTTTATGCGCGGCAACGGTATTGCCCAACGCGTTTTCTTCGAGCAGCTGGCGCTCCACGCGGGCTACTCGCTGGACTGGCGCGATATCGATCCCGACCAGTGGGTGGCGGCTAACCGAAGCGGCGCAACGGGAGATTTAACCGCGCTAAACGCTATCTTTGCCAAAGTAGTGAGCGAAGCGCGGGAATCTGAGTAGAATAGGGCGGCATTTTTTTCGGGAGCCGCCATGATTCTGCTGATTGATAACTACGATTCCTTCACCTGGAACCTTTACCAGTATTTTTGTGAACTGGGTGCAGAGGTGGTTGTCCGCCGTAACGACGAGATCGGACTGGACGATATCGGGACGCTGGCTCCGCAGAAAATCGTGATTTCTCCGGGGCCGTGTACGCCGTCGGAATCGGGTATTTCTCTGGATGTTATCCAGCACTATGCCGGCAAGCTGCCAATCCTCGGCGTCTGTCTGGGCCATCAGGCGATTGCCCAGGCGTTTGGTGCCACCATCGTGCGCGCCGCGAAAGTGATGCACGGTAAAACTTCTCTGGTAACACACACCGGTACCGGGGTATTTACGGGGCTCAATAATCCGTTAACCGTGACGCGATACCATTCCCTGGTGATTGACCCGTCTACGCTGCCCGACTGCTTTGAGGTGACCGCCTGGAGCGATACGCAGGAGATCATGGGGATTCGCCATCGCGAATGGGATCTCGAAGGCGTGCAGTTCCACCCGGAAAGCATCCTCAGCGAGCAGGGGCACGCGCTGCTGGCAAATTTTCTCAATCGCTGAATATCTGTTGCCTTGCTGTGATTTTTTATGCATATTTTGTGATTATATTTTCACAATCACTGTGACATAAAAATGGATGGTCATGACATGGCAACTGAACAACCAGCAATTACCCGCGCGACATTTGATGAAGTGATCCTGCCGATTTATGCACCGGCTGAGTTTATCCCGGTGAAGGGGAAAGGCAGCCGCGTCTGGGATCAGCAGGGTAAAGAGTATGTGGATTTCGCGGGCGGTATTGCGGTCACGGCGCTGGGTCATTGCCATCCCGCGCTGGTTGAGGCGCTGAAAACCCAGGGCGAAAACCTGTGGCATACCAGCAACGTGTTCACCAACGAACCGGCGCTGCGCCTGGGCCGCAAGATCATTGATGCGACCTTTGCCGAGCGCGTGCTGTTTATGAACTCCGGCACTGAAGCCAACGAAACTGCGTTTAAGCTGGCGCGCTACTACGCGACAACGCGCCACAGCCCGTACAAAACCAAAATCATCGCCTTCCACAATGCCTTCCACGGACGCTCCTTCTTTACCGTCTCCGTTGGCGGCCAGCCGAAGTATTCCGACGGGTTTGGCCCGAAACCGGCCGACATCGTCCACGTGCCGTTTAACGATCTGCACGCGGTGAAAGCGGTGATGGACGACCACACCTGCGCGGTGGTGGTCGAGCCGATTCAGGGTGAAGGCGGCGTGACCGCGGCAACCCCGGAATTCCTGAAAGGGCTGCGCGCGCTGTGCGATGAGCATCAGGCGCTGCTGGTCTTTGATGAAGTGCAGTGCGGGATGGGGCGCACCGGCGATCTGTTCGCGTATATGCATTACGGCGTGACGCCGGATATTCTGACCAGCGCCAAAGCGCTCGGCGGCGGTTTCCCGGTGAGTGCGGTCCTGACGACGCAGGAGATCGCCTCCGCGTTCCACGTCGGTTCTCACGGCTCAACCTACGGCGGTAACCCGCTGGCGAGCGCCGTGGCGGGCGCTGCGTTCGACATCATCAACACGCCAGAGGTGTTGAACAGCGTTAGCGCGAAGCGCGAGCTGTTCGTAAAACACCTGCAGAAGATTGATGAGCAGTACGACGTGTTCAGCGAGATCCGTGGGATGGGGCTGCTGATTGGCGCCGAGCTGAAGCCGCAGTACAAAGGCCGCGCGCGTGATTTCCTGCACGCCGCCGCGCACGAAGGTGTGATGGTGCTCAACGCCGGACCGGACGTGATGCGCTTTGCGCCGTCGCTGGTGGTAGAAGACAAAGACATCGAAGACGGGTTAACCCGCTTTGCCGCCGCGGTCGCGAAGATCGTTAAAGGCTAATACTCGGTTCGCTTTAACCTGCGGGTTAGCCAAATCCCGTGATGCGGACGCTGACGCCATGCCACCGACGAAATGGTGTGCATGGTGTTCAGATGCCCCAGAATGCGCTGCAAATGCTGCTCCAGGGTGCTCATTGGCCCGTGGGTCAACGTCTCCGGCGCTTCCAGAATGTTTGAGTCACCCGACTCGCCCGGCGCGTCATACTCCAGACGCTGCTGACACCTCTGCAACGCAATTTCACACGACTGCAAATAGCGCTGCGCCAGATCCGGCGTCAGCATCGTGTGCTCGCGCGCCAGCGTGGTCATGGCGTTAATATGCTCGACGATAAACTGGCTGTGCGTCACCCAGAGCTTCATGTCTGCCAGATAGTGCGAGTTAAAGCCCGGCTCCTGCATCGCCTGGTTGAGCGAGTTAAACAGGGCGTTGTGCGCCTGGTTGACCTTCATCCGCTGATAGGCCAGCGGGGAGGGTTGCGGGTCGTCGCTCAGGATCAGGCGAATGGCCTGCTGGTCGGCTTCCAGCGCGTCGTGGGCGTTTTGCCTCAGCAGCCCGCTCTGCCACTGCGGCCACAGCCAGACCATTCCGCCAAAGGCAATCAGGCAGCCGATCAGGGTATCAATCAGCCTGGCGACAATAAACTGTTCGCCGTTCAGCGTAAGCAGCTGCAGGGTGTATACCGCCGTCACCGTAAAGCCCACCATCGCCCAGCCGTAGTTTTTGCGGATAATCAGATAGCTTACCAGCGTAATCGCCAGCATCCCTGCAAGGGTATAGCCTTCCGGCACGTGGAAGTGCAGCGTCACGCCCGCGATGATCAGCCCGGCCATCGTTCCGCCGGCCCGATGCAGAATACGCACCCGCGTGGCGCCGTAGCCGTTCTGGGTGACAAACAGCACGGTCATTAAGATCCAGTACGGTTTCGGCAGGTGCAGCGCCATGCCCATCAGGCTGGCGGTACTGAGCATCACGCTGATCCTTGCGGCGTTGCGCAGGGCGGACGATTTAAGAGAAAGATAGCTTTTGAGCGCGGGCAATAACGGCAGCCGTTTCTGCTTATCCGCCATCAGGTCGCGGGGATAAAGCGGGCGCTGCGTGCGCAACACGCGGGCAATGCGGCTGAAGTGCCAGGCGGCAAACTGGCCGACTGGGTTATCGGGATGCTGGCGGGCGATTTTCTCCAGCGCGCCCAGCTGCTTGTCCATGTTAAAGCGCGTCGGGTAGCGGTGGTAGAGAATATCATCGGCCAGCACGCGCAGACGTGCGGACACAGTTTGTGCGTTCCAGCGGATCACCGCTTCGGCGTGGCTGCGCTCGACCAGCTTTTGCACCTCCTGCGGGTGGTGAAGGCTTACGGAGATGTGCTCCTGTAGATCCAGCCCGACCTGGAAGGTGCGCAGCAGCCGCTTGTACTCGTGGTTCTTGTTGGCGGCGAGCATATGCAGCTGCTGATAGCACTGGCTTATGAGATCCACTACCTTCTGCTGGCGCGTCAGCAGCGGCGGTAAGGATTTTTCCGGATCGGTATGCTGGGTGAGCAGGGTGTATTTGGCTTCGCAGTAATCCGCAAGCTGCACATAGAGCAGGCTCAGGGATTCACGCAGCGGCTGCTCCCGCCACAGCCAGAACCAAAACCAGTTAAACAGCCCGTACCATAATGTCCCCAGGGCGTAGATCAGCAGCGGCTCCCACACCGGCATGTTCCCGGCGAGGCTCAGCGTGAAAATGGCCGCAATCAGCGAAGCGGGAAGCAGGCGGGCATGCAGCGAACTGATTTCCGCCGTGACGCCAAGGGTCATCGCCAGCACGGTCAGGATCAGCGGCAGCGGGATATCCCGGGCAAGCAGAAGCTGCACGGCGAGGCTACACCCGGCAAACAGGCAGCCGCCGATAATCAGGCGTTTGAAAAAGCGCTTATGCGGCGTGTCAAGACCGGCAATATTGCAGCAGGCGGGCACGAGGGAGAACAGCAGACCTTGCTGAAGATGTCCGAGGATCAGGCCTATGGCCACAGGAAGACACAACACCAGCGTTTGTCGCAGTGCGTAGTTAACTTCCGGGTGATAGATCAGCCTGCGCCACATGGGGAGTAGAGACAAAAACGGCGTGACACCTTGCGATGGCACGCCGTTTAAGCGGAATTAACGCGTTCCGTAGACCACGATGGTTTTACCGTGGGCGGAGATCAGGTTTTGATCTTCCAGCATTTTCAGGATACGGCCCACTGTTTCACGGGAGCAACCGACGATCTGACCAATTTCCTGACGGGTAATTTTTATTTGCATGCCGTCCGGGTGGGTCATGGCGTCTGGCTGTTTCGCCAGGTTCAGCAGGGTTTGCGCGATACGGCCGGTAACGTCCAGGAAGGCGAGGTTACCCACTTTCTCTGACGTCACCTGCAGACGGCGCGCCATCTGGGAAGAAAGACGCATCAGGATGTCAGGGTTAACCTGAATCAGCTGACGGAACTTCTTGTAAGAAATTTCAGCCACTTCACATGCTGTCTTTGCACGAACCCAGGCGCTACGTTCCTGGCCCTCTTCAAACAGGCCCAGTTCACCGATGAAATCGCCCTGGTTCAGATAAGAAAGGATCATCTCTTTCCCTTCTTCATCTTTGATCAGCACTGCCACCGAGCCTTTAACGATGTAATACAACGTTTCCGCTTTTTCACCCTGGTGAATCAGCGTGCTCTTCGATGGGTACTTATGAATGTGGCAATGAGACAAGAACCATTCGAGAGTCGGGTCTGTTTGCGGTTTGCCAAGCACCATGCGCTGTTATCCTCTGTTATAAGCTGTCACCAGAGTCATCAGATGCATCCGGACTCTGGGGTTGCAATCGAATTCTTACCCATACCCTGGGAAGTCGGCTACCGTAACGTTTCGCAGCCAGTAAAGTTTGATGTCCTCTGCATACATGTGTAACGTCAATGTATTACTGTAGCATCCTGAGTGTTTTAGCATAGCTTTCGCCGCGTGTCTCCTGGTGTCTCGCTTCAGCATGATGCAGGTCGCCTTCCATTGCGAGAAATGTAACGCACGCGTAATCTGTCACCAAAAATGCAACGTTGGAGTTAATGAATATGCAAGCGCGCGTGAAATGGGTTGAAGGTTTAACGTTCCTGGGCGAGTCCGCGTCAGGACACCAGATTTTGATGGACGGTAACTCCGGCGATAAAGCGCCAAGCCCAATGGAAATGGTGCTGATGGCGGCAGGCGGATGCAGCGCGATTGACGTAGTGTCGATTCTGCAGAAAGGTCGTCATGACGTGACGGATTGTGAGGTTAAACTCACGTCAGAACGTCGCGAAGAGGCGCCACGCCTGTTCACCCATATTAACCTGCACTTTGTGGTCACCGGTAAAGAGCTGAAAGACGCGGCGGTCTCGCGTGCGGTGGACCTGTCTGCGGAGAAGTACTGTTCTGTGGCGTTGATGCTGGAGAAAGCGGTAAAAATCACGCACTCGTATGAAGTGATCGAGGCGTGATTGATGGGGCATCGTGCGTGTTGATGCCCTCACCCTAACCCTCTCCCACAGGGAGAGGGAACATGCTCACGCGATCTGTTTCCCTTCCATCAGTCGCTCCACCAGCGGCGTCATGATGAGCTCCATCGCCAGCCCCATTTTTCCGCCCGGCACGACTAACGTATTCATGTGCGAAATAAACGAGCCCTGCAGCATTGCCAGCAGCCACGGGTAATCAATGCCTTCGAGATTGCGGAAATGGATCACCACAAAGCTCTCATCCAGCGACGGGATGCTTTTAGCGGCAAACGGGTTTGAGGTGTCCACCGTCGGCACGCGCTGGAAGTTGATATGGGTGCGGGAAAACTGCGGCGTCAGGAAGTTAATGTAATCCTCCATGGAGCGCACCACGGAGTCCATCACTGCCTCTCGCGAATGGCCGCGCTCGCTCATGTCGCGGGTCAGCTTCTGGATCCACTCCAGGTTAACGATAGGGACCACGCCGACCAGCAGATCCACATGGCGCGCCACGTCGTGTTGAGGGGTGACCACGCCGCCGTGCAATCCCTCGTAAAACAGGACGTCGGTGGGTTCCGGCAGCGGCTGCCACGGGGTAAAGGTTCCCGGCACCTGATTCCAGGGTACGGCTTCATCATAGGTGTGCAGATACTTGCGGGACTGCCCTTTGCCGCTCTTACCATACTCTATAAAGGTTTGTTCCAGCAGGCCGAAGTCATTGGCTTCCGGGCCGAAGTAGCTGATGTGTTTACCCGAATCGCGCGCCTTACGAATGGCCATGTCCATCTCCGGACGCGTGTAGCGGTGAAAGCTGTCGCCTTCGACCTCCGCCGCACGGAGATTCAGCTGGGCGAAAATCTTGCGAAATGCGAGGCTGGTGGTGGTGGTTCCCGCACCACTCGACCCCGTAACGGCAATAACCGGATGTCTGGCAGACATAGCAACTCCCTGACTGAAAAGGGTGGAAGATCAGCCGTGAAACGCGTTGCGGGGCATGATATTGACCGTCTCATGCAGTTCTGACCACACCAGCACCACGTCGCCGCTTTTCAGCTGGCGCTTAACATCGTTGACCTTTTGCTCAAGCGAGCGTTCCTGTTCACCATAATCGGTGCCTTCGCGTAATACAAAGCTTTCAATCAGATTATCGAGCGTAATGGGCGCCAGATCCTGCCAGGGAATAATCATTTTGCACCGTCCAGATAAGGGGTTAGCCAGTCAGGAATACGCGCCTCAAGCCACATTTTCGGGCGGCGCAGCGTGCCGCCGATAAACCCGACGTGGCCGCCATGCTCGGTCAACTGATAGTGAACGTTGTCGGGCAGGAATTCCTGAGCGGGGATCGAATGATGATCCATAAACGGGTCATCTTTGGCATGAATAATCAGCGTTGGCTGCGTGATCTTGCTGAGCAGCGGCATGGCGCTGCACTGACGATAATAGTCAATCGCATCGGCGAAGCCGTGGATTTTCGCGGTGATCAGGTCGTCGAACTCGCGGATACGGCGCACCTTTTTCAGCTGGCGCAGGCTTACCGGCAGGGTATCCGGGTAGGCCTTCAGCTTACGCGCCGCGTTGGCCTTCAGAAGGTTGAGCAGGTAGCGCTGATAGACGCGGGAAAAGCCTTTATCCATGTGGTAGCTGCACTGCTCCAGCATAAACGGGGCGGAGACAATGACGGCGGCATCCAGCGGGACGCTTTCACCCTCTTTGGCCAGCAGACAGGCCAGCATGTTGCCGCCCAGCGAGTAGCCCACGGCGGCCGTTGGCACGGTGCCATAATTTTCCCGCAGCCAGTGTAAAAACCACGTCCCGTCTTCGGTTTCACCCGAGTGATAAATGCGTTTCTGGCGATTCGGTTCACCGCTGCAGCCGCGAAAATGCATCACCACGCCGAGCCAGCCGCGCGCTTTTGCCGCCTCAATTAGCCCATGTGCATACGGGCTGTTAAGGCTGCCTTCCAGACCGTGGAAAACCACCAGACGCGGCTTATGACGAGCCTGTTCCGGCGCTTCGCTCCAGGCGAGATCCAGAAAATCACCGTCTGGCAGGTCAAGCCGTTGCCAGTGCGGGGTGAACTGAACCTTGCGGCGGATCAGTCGCGGCAGCATGGTCTGCAAATGGGGATTGGCCACGCCGAGCATAGGCACGAACTCAGTGCTGTCTTCGGCCGCAATGTCGAAGTCTGATGGAATGATTTGGGTCATAAGCGCGATGCTGATTCTTGTCGGAAATTTACGATACTTTCCGAATTGTACCCCGTTTAAGCTGGATTTCCGAACCCGGTACGGATTCTGTTCTTCAAACGGGGTAAACAGGTCAGTCAGCCTGCAGTATCGCTTCCAGCTGTTCCTGCGCGTCGAGCCACGCCATTTCGCACTCTTCGAGGCTGGATTTGGTCTTCGCCTGGGTTTGCAGGCAGTCCGTCAGCTCAGCCTTGCGGCTCTGGTCATACAGGCCGCTATCGCCGAGCTTCTCTTCAACGACAGCCAGCGTGGCGTTGAGTTTTTCCATCTCTTTTTCGAGACGGGTAATCTCTTTACGCAGCGGCTGCGTCTGGGTGCGCAGTTCCGCTTCACGGCGCTTCTGATCTTTACGCGCCTGCGCGCTGTTGGCGTTGTCTTTTGCTGACTCTTCCGGCTGGTTTTCCTGCTTCTGCACGTCCGTCAGCCACTGCTGGTAGTCTTCGAGATCGCCGTCGAACGGTTCGACTTTGCCGCCGTGCACTAAATAGAGATCGTCCGTGGTGGAGCGGATCAGGTGACGGTCGTGCGAAACCACCACCAGCGCGCCCTCGAACTCAATCAGCGCTTCGGTCAGCGCCTGACGCATGTCGAGATCCAGGTGGTTAGTCGGTTCATCGAGCAGCAGCAGGTTCGGGCGCTGCCAGACGATCAGCGCCAGCACCAGACGGGCCTTTTCGCCGCCAGAAAAGCGCTCGGTGTTTTCAGTCACCTTATCGCCCTGGAAGCCGAAGCCGCCGAGATAGTCGCGCAGCTTCTGCTCCATCTCCTGCGGCGCCAGACGCGCGAGGTGCTGAATCGGCGATTCATCCGCGCGTAAAAATTCCAGCTGATGCTGGGCGAAGTAGCCCAGCTTGATGCCCTTCGCCAGGCCGATTTCGCCGCTGACCGGGTTAAGCTCGCCCGCCAGCAGTTTGATCAGCGTCGATTTACCGGCACCGTTGCGCCCAAGTAAACCGATACGGGAACCCGGCACCAGGTTGAGCTTGATGGAGTCGAGAATAATGCGGTCGGCATAGCCCGCGCTGACCTTCTCCATCTTCAGCAGCGGGTTCGGCAGGCTTTCCGGCTCGCGGAAGCTGAAGTGGAACGGGTTATCCACGTGCGCCGGGGCAATCATCTCCATGCGTTCCAGCATCTTGATGCGGCTCTGGGCCTGCTTGGCTTTTGAGGCTTTGGCCTTAAAGCGATCCACAAAGCTCTGCAGGTGCGCCACGCGCTGCTGCTGGCTTTCGTACATGGACTGCTGCTGGGCGAGACGCGTCGCGCGCTGGCGCTCGAAGGAGCTGTAGTTGCCGGTGTACTCGAACATCGTTTGCTGTTCGATATGGATAATTTTATCCACCACCGGGTCAAGGAAGTCGCGGTCGTGGGAGATCAGAATCAGAGTGCCCTGATAGCTCTTGAGCCACTTCTCCAGCCAAATAACCGCATCGAGATCGAGGTGGTTGGTCGGTTCGTCAAGCAACAGCAGGTCAGAGCGGCAGATCAGCGCCTGCGCCAGGTTAAGACGCATACGCCAGCCGCCGGAGAAGTCGCTGACCGGGCGTTCCAGCTGTTCGTTGCTGAAGCCCAGGCCGTGCAGCAGGCTGGAGGCGCGGGAGCGAATGGTCCACGCGTCGATGGCGTCCAGCTTGCCGTGAACGGTGGCGATGGCGTGACCGTCGTTGCGCTCGTTAGCAGAATGAAGTTCCGCTTCCAGCTTGCGGTATTCACGGTCGCCGTCGATAACATAGTCGAGTGCCGGTTCGCTCAGCGCAGGCGTCTCCTGGTTTACCCAGGCGAGCTGCCAGTTTCCCGGGAAGGTAAAGTTACCGCCATCCGCGCTAATCTCGTTTTTCAGCAGCGCCAGCAGGGTGGATTTACCGCAGCCGTTTTTGCCGACCAGACCCACTTTTTGGCCTGGGTTGATGGTAGCAGTGGCGTTATCCAGCAGGACGCGCACGCCGCGACGAATTTGTAACGAGGAGAAAACAATCATAGAAGCGCCGTATGTTCCGACTATGTTAATTTGTCATTATGATAATGTAAGGTGTGGGCCATTTTCCGCACCGGGCCGCCATGGTAGCCCAAAACAGCGACGATACACAAAAACAGAAACAAGACCGGGAGGGGAATGATGTCTCAGACAGCAAAAGTGCTGCTGCTGTATGCCCATCCGGAATCTCAGGACTCGGTGGCAAACCGGGTGCTGCTTAAGCCGGCCACACAGCTCAGTAACGTGACGGTGCACGATCTCTACGCGCACTATCCTGATTTCTTTATTGATATCCCTTACGAGCAGGAGCTGCTGCGTCAGCATGACGTGATTGTGTTCCAGCATCCGCTTTATACCTATAGCTGTCCGGCGCTGCTGAAAGAGTGGCTGGACCGCGTGCTGAGCCGGGGCTTCTCCAGCGGGGTGGGGGGCAACCAGCTGGCGGGAAAGTACTGGCGTAGTGTGATTACGACCGGTGAACCTGAAAGCGCTTACCGTCACGACGGGCTGAACCGCTATCCGATGAGCGACATCCTGCGGCCTTTCGAGCTGACGGCGGCGATGTGCCGTATGCACTGGATGAGCCCGATTATTGTCTACTGGGCGCGGCGACAGGATCCGAAAGAACTGGCAAGCCACGCCAGAGCCTACGGTGAATGGCTGGCGTCACCGATTCCGGCAGGAGGTCGTTAATGGAAGGATCGAATTTGCTCCTCGCCGGGGTGCTGTTTTTATTTGCGGCCGTCGTCGCGGTACCGCTTGCTGCACGCATTGGTATCGGTGCGGTATTGGGTTATCTGCTGGCGGGGATCGCGATCGGCCCCTGGGGACTGGGATTCATCAGCGATGTGGATGAGATTCTCCATTTCTCCGAGCTGGGCGTGGTGTTCCTGATGTTCATCATCGGCCTTGAGCTGAATCCTTCGAAATTGTGGCAGCTTAGACGCTCTATCTTTGGCGTGGGCGCCGCGCAGGTGTTGTTCAGCGCCGCGATTCTGGGTGGCCTGTTAATGCTGACGAATTTCTCCTGGCAAGCGGCGGTGATAGGCGGAATCGGCCTTGCGATGTCGTCGACGGCAATGGCGCTGCAGCTGATGCGCGATAAGGGGATGAACCGTAACGAAGCCGGTCAGCTGGGTTTCTCGGTGCTGCTGTTCCAGGATTTGGCGGTGATCCCGGCGCTGGCGCTGGTGCCGCTGCTGGCGGGCTCCGGGGACGATCATTTCGACTGGGCTAAAATCGCCATGAAGGTGCTGGCCTTCGCGGGCATGCTGATCGGCGGTCGTTTCCTGCTACGTCCCGTGTTCCGCTTTATTGCCGCGTCGGGCGTTCGCGAGGTGTTTACCGCCGCGACGCTGCTGCTGGTGCTGGGATCGGCGTTGTTTATGGACGCGCTGGGTCTGTCGATGGCGCTCGGGACCTTTATCGCCGGGGTGCTGCTGGCGGAGAGCGAGTATCGGCACGAGCTGGAAATTGCCATCGATCCCTTCAAAGGGCTGCTGTTAGGCCTGTTCTTTATTTCTGTGGGGATGGCGCTCAACCTTGGCGTACTCTACACCCATCTGCTGTGGGTTATTGTTAGCGTCGCCATCCTGGTGGCGGTGAAGATGCTGGTGCTGTACGTCATGTCACGTATCTATGGGCTGCGCAGTTCGGAACGCATGCAGTTTGCCAGCGTGTTGAGCCAGGGAGGCGAGTTCGCGTTTGTGCTGTTCTCCACCGCATCTTCCCAGAAGCTGTTTAAAGACGATCAGATGGCGCTTTTGCTGGTGACGGTCACGCTGTCTATGATGACCACGCCGCTGCTGATGAAGCTGGTGGATAAACTGCTGTCGCGTCGCCTGAATCCAACTGACGATGAAGACGAAGCGCCGTGGGTGGAAGACGACAAGCCGCAGGTGATTGTGGTGGGCTTTGGCCGTTTCGGACAGGTTATCGGGCGTTTGCTGATGGCGAACAAAATGCGCATTACGGTACTGGAGCGGGATATCAGCGCGGTCAACCTGATGCGTAAATATGGCTACAAGGTTTACTACGGCGACGCGACCCAGCTCGAGCTGCTGCGCTCGGCGGGGGCGGAAGCGGCAGAGTCCATCGTAATTACCTGTAACGATCCGGAAGACACGATGAAGCTGGTGGAGCTGTGCCAGCAGCATTTCCCGCATCTGCATATTCTGGCGCGTGCGCGGGGACGTGTTGAAGCTCACGAATTGTTGCAGGCGGGTGTGAAATACTTCTCCCGTGAGACGTTCTCCAGTGCGCTGGAGCTGGGCCGTAAGGCGCTGATCTCGCTCGGCATGCATCCGCATCAGGCGCAGCGCGCCCAGATGCACTTCCGCCGGCTGGATATGCGGATGTTGCGCGAGCTGATGCCGGTACATACCGATACGGCGCAGATCTCCCGCGTGCGGGAAGCGCGTCGCGAGCTGGAGGAGATCTTCCAGCGAGAGATGCAACAGGAACGACGCCAGCTTGATGGCTGGGATGAATTTGAATAAAGGGTAACGAAAGATGGCTGTACGTAAACGCTTTATTGCGGGTGCAAAATGCCCGACCTGCCAGGCGCAAGATACCCTGGCGATGTGGCGGGAAAATAATATTGATGTTGTTGAGTGTGTTAAGTGCGGTCACCAGATGCGTGAGGCCGATAAAGAGGCCCGTGATCACGTTCGCAAAGAAGAGCAAGTTATCGGGATTTTTCATCCGGACTAGCGATATGCCCTGAGTTTTTTTAAGCTAAAGGGTACACGGGTGCAGATTTCCGCTACAATCTGCGCCAGCAATTTTCCCACGCTCAGGAGATATCATGAAAGTAGCAAAAGACCTGGTGGTCAGCCTGGCCTATCAGGTACGTACAGAAGACGGTGTGTTGGTTGATGAGTCTCCGGTGAGTGCGCCGCTTGACTACCTGCATGGTCACGGTTCCCTGATTTCCGGCCTGGAAAACGCGCTGGAAGGTCATGAAGTTGGCGACAAATTTGACGTTGCTGTAGGCGCGAACGACGCTTACGGTCAGTATGACGACAACCTGGTTCAGCGCGTTCCTAAAGACGTGTTCATGGGCGTTGACGAGCTGCAGGTTGGCATGCGCTTCCTGGCTGAAACTGACCAGGGCCCGGTACCTGTTGAAATCACCGAAGTGGAAGACGACCATGTCGTGGTTGACGGTAACCACATGCTGGCTGGCCAGAACCTGAAGTTCAACGTAGAAGTCGTTGCGATCCGTGAAGCGACCGAAGAAGAGTTGGCTCATGGCCACGTTCACGGTGCGCACGGTCACGACCATGACCACGATCACGGCCACGACGGCTGCTGCGGTGGTCACGGCCACGATCACGACCATGGTCACGACCACGGTAAAGGTGGTTGCGGTAACGGCGGCTGCGGTTGCCACTAATTCCGTCATGCGGAAAATAAAAAAGCGGGATAATAATCCCGCTTTTTTTACGCCTCAATAATGAGGAGGTGGCGTCTCTTCTGACTGAGAGGCAATGTTTGACGGCTGCGTGGCCTTCAGCTTTTCCGTCAGCAGGCGCATATGATCCCGCAGTTTTGCCATTTCGAGCTCATGTGCGGTCACGGTCTGGTTTAGCTCTTCGATGGTGATGTCCTGAAAAGCCAGGCGGCTTTCCAGCTCAGCCATTCTCGCTTCTATTGCTGTATCCTTCATCATTCACCTCGTTTATTTCAGATTCGCCATAATGGCCCTGCGGCGGCGCAGTTTAACTGAGTTTATCCTTAAGTACAGTCTGCATCCCTTTGGCAGGAAACTTATTTAAACAAAAATAGTCTGAAAAGTGGCGAGAATTGGAAGTGTCTGTCTGTAGATTTCTTCCGCAACGTTTTATAGTACGTAACTCATTTACGTTTAACGCTGGGGTGAGAGTCCCCAGGCCCTGGAGATATGGATGAAATCACTGTTTAAAGTAACGCTGCTGGCGACGACGATGGCTGTTGCGCTGAACGCGCCGCTGTCATTCGCTGCTGATACTGCTGCGAAGCCTGCTGCCACTGCAGACAGCAAAGCGGCGTTCAAAAATGACGACCAGAAATCCGCCTATGCACTGGGCGCATCTCTGGGCCGTTACATGGAAAACTCTCTGAAAGAACAAGAGAAACTGGGCATCAAACTGGATAAAGCTCAGCTGATAGCGGGCGTTCAGGACGCATTTGCAGATAAGAGCAAGCTGTCTGACCAGGAAATTGAACAGACTCTGCAGGCGTTCGAAGCGCGCGTGAAGGGTGCCGCGCAGACCAAGATGGACGCGGACGCGAAAGACAACGAAGCGAAAGGCAAAGCCTACCGCGATACGTTTGCCAAAGAGAAGGGTGTGAAAACCTCTTCTACCGGCCTGGTGTACAAAGTTGAGAAAGAAGGCACCGGCGATGCGCCTAAAGACAGCGACACCGTTGTTGTGAACTACAAAGGTACGCTGATCGACGGTAAAGAGTTCGATAACTCTTACACCCGCGGTGAGCCGCTCTCCTTCCGTCTGGATGGTGTGATCCCGGGCTGGACTGAAGGCCTGAAAAACATCAAGAAAGGCGGCAAGATCAAGATGGTTATCCCACCGGATCTGGCCTATGGCAAAACCGGCGTTCCGGGTATCCCTGCTAACTCTACGCTGGTCTTTGACGTAGAGCTGCTGGATATCAAACCGGCACCGAAAGCGGATGCGAAAGCAGACGCACCGGCTGACGATAAAGCCGCTGCTGCTAAGAAGTAATGTTGAAAAAAAACCGCCGCCTTTAAGGCGGCGGTTTTTTTATTGTGGGGCAGATATAATTAACACTGGAAAGCGCTACGCACGCTGTATTAATTTAGTTGTCCGTGTAGATAATGAGCCTGCCCTGAAAACCTAACGACAGGCTCCTGAAAAGGAGTGTTTTTTTCATGTCCAGGTCGCTTTTAACCAACGAAACCAGTGAACTTGATTTGCTGGATCAACGTCCTTTCGATCAGACCGACTTCGATATTCTGAAATCCTACGAAGCGGTAGTGGACGGGTTAGCGATGCTCATTGGCTCCCACTGCGAAATCGTATTGCACTCCCTGCAAGATCTGAAGTGTTCCGCCATCCGCATTGCGAATGGTGAGCATACTGGCCGTAAAATTGGTTCGCCAATTACCGACCTTGCATTGCGTATGCTGCATGACATGACCGGCGCGGACAGCAGCGTCTCAAAATGCTATTTCACCCGCGCCAAAAGCGGCGTGCTGATGAAGTCAGAAACCATCGCGATTCGAAACCGCGAGCATCGTGTTATTGGGCTGCTGTGCATCAACATGAACCTTGATGTGCCATTCTCGCAAATCATGAGCACCTTTATTCCGCCAGAAACGCCGGACGTTGGCTCTTCTGTTAACTTTGCCTCCTCCGTTGAAGATCTGGTGACCCAGACGCTTGAGTTTACGATTGAAGAGGTGAATGCCGATCGCAACGTCTCGAACAACGCCAAGAATCGTCAGATCGTGCTCAATCTTTATGAAAAAGGGATTTTTGATATTAAAGACGCCATCAACCAGGTGGCCGATCGTCTGAACATCTCCAAGCACACGGTCTACCTCTATATTCGCCAGTTCAAAAGCGGCGATTTCCTGGGACAAGACAAGTAATGCGTTTTGCTTTAATGGTGACAGGCCCGGCGTACGGCACTCAGCAGGCCAGCAGCGCGCTGCAGTTTGCGCATGCGCTACTGACGGCCGGACACGAGCTGGCGAGCGTCTTCTTCTATCGGGAAGGGGTGTATAACGCGAATCAGTTTACGTCACCGGCGAGCGACGAGTTCGATCTGGTGCGCGCCTGGCAGGCATTAAACGAAAAGCAGGGCGTAGAACTGCACATCTGCGTGGCGGCGGCACTGCGCCGTGGCGTGACCGATGCAACCGAAGCCGCGCGTCTTGGTTTATCGGGTTCTAACCTGCAGCCCGGCTTTTCGTTAAGTGGCCTGGGCGCGCTGGCACAGGCGGCGTTAACCTGCGACAGAGTGGTGCAATTCTAATGAAGCGTGTCGCGTTTGTTTTTTCCTCCGCACCGCACGGCAATGCGTCCGGCAGAGAAGGGCTGGATGCGCTGCTCGCGACCTCAGCATTGACCGAAGATATCGGTGTCTTCTTTTTGAGCGACGGCGTATTCCAGCTTCTGGCGGGGCAACAGCCTCAGGCCATTCTGGCGCGTGATTACATCGCGACGTTCAAAGTATTACCGCTTTACGATATCGAAACCTTCTATGTCTGTGCCGACTCCCTGGCCGCGCGCGGTTTAAACGAGGCAACGCCTTTCGTGATGGATGTGACAGTCCTGTCTTCTGCTGCATTGCGCGAGCACCTTTCCCACTACGACACCGTTCTGACTTTCTGAGGCTGACATGCTCCATACTCTGAGCCATTCACCGTGGCAATGTGATATCGACGCGTTACTGAGTATGCTGCGCGAAGGTGATGACCTGCTGCTGATTCAGGATGGCGTGCTTGCCGCACTGGAAGGCAGTCGTTTCGTTGAAATTCTCACGAATGCCCCCATAACAGTCTCTGCGCTGAAGGACGATCTGGATGCGCGGGGTCTTTCTGGTCAAATTTCAGCCAAAATTGACGTGGTTGGCTATACTGATTTCGTCAATCTTACTGTGACGCACGCCAGTCAAATGAACTGGTGATTTGAGATCGCTGTATATTTCTTGACACCTTTTCGACGTAGCCCTAAAATTTCGCGTCCTCATATTGTATGAGGTCGTTTTATTACGTGTTTACGAAGCAAAAGCTAAAACCAGGAGCTATTTAATGGCAACAGTTAACCAGCTGGTACGCAAACCACGTGCACGCAAAGTTGCGAAAAGCAACGTGCCTGCGCTGGAAGCCTGCCCGCAGAAACGTGGCGTATGTACTCGTGTATATACCACCACTCCTAAAAAACCAAACTCCGCACTGCGTAAAGTATGCCGTGTGCGTTTGACTAACGGTTTCGAAGTGACTTCCTACATCGGTGGTGAAGGTCACAACCTGCAGGAGCACTCCGTGATCCTGATCCGTGGCGGTCGTGTTAAAGACCTTCCGGGTGTTCGTTACCACACCGTTCGTGGTGCGCTGGACTGCTCAGGTGTTAAAGACCGTAAGCAGGCTCGCTCCAAGTACGGCGTGAAGCGTCCTAAGGCTTAATGGTTCTCCGTTAAGTAAGGCCAAACTGATTTATCTTAATGTCACACTAAACTCTTTGAGTTTTGGACAATCCTGAATTAACAACGGAGTATTCCCATGCCACGTCGTCGCGTCATTGGTCAGCGTAAAATTCTTCCAGATCCGAAATTCGGATCAGAACTGCTGGCAAAATTTGTAAATATCCTGATGGTAGATGGTAAAAAATCTACTGCAGAAGCAATCGTATACAGCGCGCTTGAGACCCTGGCTCAGCGTTCTGGTAAAAATGAACTGGAAGCTTTCGAAGTCGCTCTCGACAACGTTCGCCCAACCGTAGAAGTTAAGTCCCGCCGCGTTGGTGGTTCTACTTATCAGGTTCCAGTTGAAGTTCGTCCGGTTCGTCGTAATGCTCTGGCAATGCGTTGGATCGTTGAAGCTGCTCGTAAACGCGGTGATAAATCCATGGCTCTGCGTCTGGCGAACGAACTTTCTGATGCTGCAGACAACAAAGGTACTGCAGTTAAGAAACGTGAAGACGTTCACCGTATGGCAGAAGCCAACAAGGCGTTCGCACACTACCGTTGGTAATCCCTTCGGAGTCTTAGTCACCAGGCGGGCGCTTCAGAGAAGCCGCCCGCTCTGGGTAACTTAACTGAACGCCTAAAGATATAAACGAGGAATCAAATGGCTCGTACAACACCCATCGCACGCTACCGTAACATCGGTATCAGTGCGCACATCGACGCCGGTAAAACCACTACTACCGAACGTATTCTGTTCTACACCGGTGTAAACCATAAAATCGGTGAAGTTCATGACGGCGCTGCCACCATGGACTGGATGGAACAGGAGCAGGAGCGTGGTATCACTATCACCTCCGCAGCGACTACTGCATTCTGGTCAGGTATGGCTAAGCAGTACGAACCGCATCGCGTAAACATCATCGACACCCCAGGGCACGTTGACTTCACCATCGAAGTAGAACGTTCCATGCGTGTTCTTGACGGCGCGGTAATGGTTTATTGCGCAGTTGGTGGTGTTCAGCCACAGTCTGAAACCGTATGGCGTCAGGCGAACAAATATAAAGTTCCACGCATCGCGTTCGTTAACAAAATGGACCGTATGGGTGCTAACTTCCTGAAAGTTGTTGGCCAGATCAAAACCCGTCTGGGCGCGAACCCTGTTCCGCTGCAGCTGGCAATTGGTGCTGAAGAAGGCTTCACCGGCGTTATCGACCTGGTGAAAATGAAAGCCATCAACTGGAACGATGCAGACCAGGGCGTTACCTTCGAATACGAAGATATCCCAGCTGCAATGCAGGACCTGGCTGACGAATGGCACCAGAACCTGATCGAATCCGCTGCTGAAGCTTCTGAAGAGCTGATGGAGAAATACCTGGGTGGTGAAGAACTGACTGAAGAAGAGATCAAAAAAGCTCTGCGTCAGCGCGTTCTGAACAACGAAATCATCCTGGTAACCTGTGGTTCTGCGTTCAAGAACAAAGGTGTTCAGGCGATGCTGGATGCGGTAGTTGACTACCTGCCATCCCCGGTTGACGTTCCTGCGATCAACGGCATCCTGGACGACGGTAAAGATACTCCGGCTGAGCGTCACGCAAGCGACGAAGAGCCATTCTCTGCACTGGCGTTCAAAATTGCTACCGACCCATTCGTGGGTAACCTGACCTTCTTCCGCGTTTACTCTGGTGTGGTTAACTCCGGTGACACCATCCTGAACTCCGTGAAAGCGGCGCGTGAACGTTTTGGCCGTATCGTACAGATGCACGCTAACAAACGTGAAGAGATCAAAGAAGTTCGCGCGGGCGACATCGCTGCAGCTATCGGTCTGAAAGACGTGACCACTGGTGACACCCTGTGTGACCCGGATCACCCGATCATTCTGGAGCGTATGGAATTCCCTGAGCCGGTAATCTCCATCGCAGTTGAACCAAAAACCAAAGCTGACCAGGAAAAAATGGGTCTGGCTCTGGGCCGTCTGGCGAAAGAAGACCCATCATTCCGCGTATGGACTGATGAAGAATCTAACCAGACCATCATCGCTGGTATGGGTGAACTGCACCTGGACATCATCGTTGACCGTATGAAGCGTGAATTCAACGTTGAAGCGAACGTGGGTAAACCTCAGGTTGCTTACCGCGAAGCGATTCGCGCGAAAGTTACCGATGTTGAAGGTAAACACGCTAAGCAGTCTGGTGGTCGCGGTCAGTACGGTCACGTTGTGATCGACATGTACCCACTGGAGCCGGGCTCTAACCCGAAAGGTTACGAGTTCATCAACGACATCAAAGGTGGTGTAATTCCTGGCGAATACATCCCAGCCGTTGATAAAGGCATCCAGGAACAGCTGAAAGCGGGCCCTCTGGCTGGCTATCCGGTTGTTGACATGGGTGTTCGTCTGCACTTCGGTTCTTACCACGACGTTGACTCCTCTGAACTGGCGTTTAAACTGGCTGCGTCTATTGCCTTTAAAGAAGGCTTTAAGAAAGCAAAACCAGTTCTGCTTGAGCCAATCATGAAGGTTGAAGTAGAAACTCCTGAAGAGAACACCGGTGACGTTATCGGTGACTTGAGCCGTCGTCGCGGTATGCTGCGTGGTCAGGAATCCGAAGTAACTGGCGTTAAGATCCACGCTGAAGTTCCGCTGTCTGAAATGTTCGGATATGCAACTCAGCTGCGTTCTCTGACCAAAGGTCGTGCATCATACACCATGGAATTCCTGAAGTATGATGATGCGCCTAACAACGTTGCTCAGGCCGTTATTGAAGCCCGTGGTAAGTAATCCACAGGATTAAAACCTAAGTCCCGTGCTCTCTCCACAGGGGAGAGCACTATAGTAAGGAATATAGCCGTGTCTAAAGAAAAATTTGAACGTACAAAACCGCACGTCAACGTTGGTACTATCGGCCACGTTGACCATGGTAAAACTACCCTGACTGCTGCAATCACTACCGTTCTGGCAAAAACCTACGGTGGTTCTGCTCGTGCATTCGACCAGATCGATAACGCACCAGAAGAAAAAGCTCGTGGTATCACCATCAACACTTCCCACGTTGAATATGACACCCCGACTCGCCACTACGCACACGTAGACTGCCCAGGCCACGCCGACTATGTTAAAAACATGATCACCGGTGCTGCGCAGATGGACGGCGCGATCCTGGTTGTTGCTGCGACTGACGGCCCAA
>NZ_JANLIZ010000010.1:0-168537 GCF_024702055.1 Enterobacter sp. HG048 | reverse complement strand
GTGCCAGTACCATGCGGCGGCAAGGATCACCACAATGATGCCAGCGGCGATTGCCCAGCGGGATTTGTTACTGCCTTTCATCGTTATACGTTCTCATCCTGAATACTTCGGGGAATGATACTAGTTTAGTCAGCTAACACAGCGGAAAAATGGAGGAAATATGGAAGACTGTCAGGAATGGTCTGAGAGTAGCGCCGCGGTTTTCTCCCTCTCCCACAGGGAGAGGGAGAAAACCGGACCGCAACAACATTAGCTAAACATCACCTGCGCCCAGCGCGCCAGCCCTGCGGTAACGGAGCCAAAGTCATCGCCACCGGCAATAGGAATGCCCGGCAGCTGTTCCGCCAGCGCTTTTTTGATCAGCGGCGAACGGGCGCTACCCCCGGTCAGGTAAATCACGTCCGGCTTCTCTTTGCCGTTCTCCAGCGCCAGCTGCACCTGCTCCAGAATACGCTGCAGCGGCTGCGCGAGCGCCGTCTCCAGCCCGTCCTGCGAAATCGCGGTGGCCAGATCGTCGCTGATAAACGGCAAGGAGACCGCATGCTCAGTACGGTCGGAAAGGGCTATTTTGCTCTCTTCGGCAGTACGCACCACGCGGTAGCCCAGGCGCTGACGCCACACTTTATACAGCAGCGCGACTTTTTCGGCGTCCTGCGCGTCGCGAACCAGATCGTTAAGGAAGCGGCCGTTCGCGGTGCTGTAAAAATCACTCTGCGCAGGCACGTCGTTGATGGCAATTGCGTTCCACCACGGCAGGATCGGCAGGGCAATGCCTTTTTCCGTCTGACCGCCCATGCCGAGCAGCGGCATCAGGCTCTTGAATGCCAGCGCGATATCGAGATCGTTACCGCCTACGCGGCAGCCGCTGTGTCCGAGCAGGCTGTTTTCACGATCGCGACGGTTATGCCACTGCGGCCCCATCAGCAGCAGCGAGCAGTCCGTGGTGCCCCCGCCGATATCCACGACTAACACGCGCTTCTCTTCCGTCAGCGTGGCTTCAAAGTCCAGCCCCGCGGCAACCGGCTCGTACTGAAACACCACGTCGCGGAAGCCTGCCCGGTGCGCCGCGCGTTCAAGGATCCCCTGTGCCTGCTGGTTAGCCTCATCGCCGCCCAGCCCCTGGAAGTTGATCGGGCGGCCAATGACCGCCTGGGTAATCACATCGGAGACCTGCGTCTGCGCCTGATTGCGAATATGCAGCATCATCGCGCACACCAGGTCTTCGAACATCGCTACCTGCTGCGGCTTCAGCCCGCTGGCGCCGAGGAAGGATTTTGGCGACTTAACGAAGTAGACCTCTTCAGGATCTTCAATGTAGTGCCCAAGCGAAGAGAGGCCGAACTGCACGCTGGACGGCGTAACGTCGATGTCTTCCTCGCGGTTAAAGCTCACTGCCCGGCGCAGCAGCGCCTGGGTCTCCGCCGCCGTGGCCGGAACCTGATGGTGGCGGAACAGCCATTCGCTCACCGCTTCACGCGTCGGCGCGCAGAGCATTGACGGCAGCAGCGTGCTCTCTTTTTCCATTTTCAGGAGCCGTGGCTGCCCGTTTTGCATAATCGCAACCGAGCAGTTTGCCGTACCGTAGTCGAATCCAATAAACACGATAAATCCCCATGCCAGTGAGAAGGGGCGAGACTTTAACGAAATGTCTTCATGGCGACAACAGGAATATGAAAGCAAGGCAAAACAGGACCTTTCCGTTTATGCTGTGGAGAACCTAAAAGGAGAGACGATGTACACCCTGAACTGGCTTCCCCCTTACGACTGGCAGTGGATGTTTGGCTTTCTCGGCGCGCGTGCGGTGACGGGCATTGAAACCGTCACGCATGACTACTACGAGCGCAGTTTTGCCTGCGAAGGGCATCAGGGAATATTTCGCGTCACGCCGGATATCGCCACCCATACGCTGACCGTGACGCTCAGCCCGGGGTTAATCCCGGTTGCGCAGACGTGCCTTGAACGCATAGAGCGCCTGTTCGATCTCACCTGCAACCCGCAGCACATAGCGGATACGCTGGGCGATCTCGGCGCAGCCCGGCCAGGCTTGCGTTTGCCGGGGGCGATGGACGCGTACGAGCAGGGCGTGCGGGCGATCCTCGGGCAGCTGGTGAGCGTGGCGATGGCGGCGAAACTGACGTCGCGCGTGGTGGCACTGTGCGGCGAACCGGTGGCGGACTGTGCGGGCTATCTCTGCTTCCCCACGCCGGACGCGCTGGCGGCAGCGGACCCGCTGGCGCTGAAAGCGTTGGGCATGCCGGTAAAGCGCGCGGAGTCGTTAATTCACCTGGCGCAGTCGGTCATTGACGGGACATTTCCGCTTTTCCCGCCCGAGAATATTGAGGCCGGGATGAAGGCGCTACAGCAGCGGCCGGGGATAGGGCGCTGGACGGCAAACTACCTGGCCCTGCGCGGCTGGCAGGCGAAAGATGTCTTTCTGCCGGATGATTATCTGATTAAGCAACGCTTTGCCGGGATGACGCCCGCGCAAATTCGTCGTTATGCCGAACGCTGGCAGCCGTGGCGCTCTTACGCGCTGCTGCACATCTGGTACACCGACGGCTGGGCGCCGTCAGTTGATGGCGAAATAGCTGGTGTTGAGCAGAAGATCTAATGGCTGCGGCTCGGCGATAGTGTCGCCATAGATGAAATCAATGCCGATGCCGGAGAGCGTATCCATCATGATGGGCTGATTGCACGGGCCCGCGATGGTTTTCATCCCCAGACGCTGGGCGTGGCCCTGAACAATTGTCACCATCATCTCATCCATCAGGTTGCCATACACGTTGCTTACCACCTCCGCGTCCAGCATCAGATAGTCGGCCATATTGGCGGTCAGGTGGGTAAAGACGTTCATGTCGCGGCCCACTTGGCTGAAGATCACGCGGCAGCCCGCCTGACGAAGCTTTTGCAGACTCCGCTGCAGGTTTTTATCCGGGCTGCACACCACGTCGGCAGAGATAACCAGATGCAGGAGACGGCCAGGCATGGGGCTTTTATCCAGCAGGTCGAGAAGTTCATCGACCAGCGTTACGCTGGCTAAACCGGCCTCAGATAGCGGCAGCGCCACTCCCATGCCTTTACTGGCGATCTGGGCGGCAGAGGCGCGGAAAAACTCATTAAAAATGCGCCTGTCGAGGGCGTGCAAAAGCTCAGGCTCAGCCAGGCCCGAGCGGAAGGCATGCTCTTCCTGGACTTCACCCTGGCTGGTCCACAGGCGTAACGAGAGCAGCCAGAAATTACTGCTTTCCGGGATGCGCGGGGAGGCGACGCTGCGGGCGATCATCATCAGGTGATTGTCTTTAATCATGTGCCACTGTTCATCAAGCGACATCATGCTGCGCGTGTTGTGATCCCGCTCCTGCTGGGGTTCGTAAACCGTCACCATGCCGCGCCCGCTGTTTTTCGAGGCATAACAGGCAATATCCGCCTGCGACATGATTTCCGACGCCTGATGGTTATTTTCATCAATCAGCGTGATACCTGCGCTGGCGCCGATCCGGTGCAGGCGGCCTTCCCACATAAAGTGATAGTCATTGATCGTGTGGATCAGGCGCCCGGCGATATAACGCGCGCTTTCAATATTGCAGTCCGGCAGCAGTAACCCGAACTCGTCCCCGCCCAGACGCGCCAGCACGTCGCTGGAGCGGAGCATGGTCAACATCAGGGAAGAGAGCTCCCGCAGCAGGGCATCACCCGCCGCATGGCCTGCCGTATCGTTGACGGCTTTGAAGCGATCGAGATCGATAAAGACCAGGGCATGACGCTGGCGCGTTTCGCGAACGGTCTGCAGGAGCCGTTTAAGATGATTTTCGAAGCTGACCCGGTTTGCCAAATGGGTCAGGGCATCGTGGGAGGCGCTATAGCTCAGCTGACGCAGCATTTTGCGCGATTCGGTCACGTCCTGAATCACGATAACCGAGCCAATATTCTGCCCGTCCAGCGTGCTGAGCGGCGTAATGCTGTAGTGAATATCAAAATTGCCGCCGGTACGGCAGTTCAGCACCACGTCCTGATCGATATCGGAACGGGACATATCGCCGCTGTGGATATTCTCCATCAGCGGCCCTTTTTCACCAAAGGTGATGTGCAGCACCTTCAGGATCGGCTGGCCGATAGCCTCGGTCTGCAGCCAGCCGCTCATTTTTTCGGCCACCGGGTTCATAAAGGTGACGTTCATGTTGATATCGGTACACAGCACCGCTTCACCGATGGAATCAAGGGTAATGTGCAGACGCTCTTTTTCCTGGAAGAGGGCCTCGTTGAGCTGCTTCACCTCGGTCATATCCATGTTGATACCGAGCAGCCGTTCGACTTCACCCTGCTTATTGAGCACCCGGTTCGCCAGGGAGCGAATATGGCGCACGCCTTCCTTCACGCGGATGCGAAATTCCAGCTTAAACGGCAGGCGGGATATCAGCGAGTCCCGCAGCACCTGCTCGGCGTGGGCACGATCTTCCGGCAGCATCGTGTCATGCCAGAGCTGCCAGGTGGGCTTGATGTGCGGCGGGATTTCATACAGCTCGAACATCCGCTTGTCCCAGCTGATAATGTCTGGCTCCAGATCCCACTCCCAGATGCCGATGCCGCCCGCTTCGTTGGCGAGCGTAATGCGCTCCATCAGGCGTTTATTAACCCACTCGGTCTGCTTCAGGTCGTTAATGTCTTCAATCTGAGCAATAAAATAGAGCGGCGAACCGTCGGCATGGCGCACGACGGAGACGGCAAGCAGCGCCCAGACCACTTCCCCGTCGCGGGTGTAATAGCGCTTCTCGAGGGTATAGGTATTGATGTCGCCGTTGACCAGCTGTTCGAGCTGTTCCAGGTCGGTGTGCAGATCTTCCGGCCAGGTGAGCTGCTGGAAGGTCAGCGACTGGAGCTCCGTCTGGCTGTAGCCGAGGAAATTGCACAGCGCCTTGTTAGCCTGCAGCCATTTGCCCTCAATGCTGACCAGCGCCATACCGATAGCGGAATACTCCATCGCATTGCGAAAACGCTCCTCGCTTTCGGTGATGTGTTTGCGCTCGGCGCGGAAGGCGTACATCACCATGGTCATCACGTTGGCAGGCAGGAGCAGCATCAGGAACGGCAGCCAGGGAGCGTTCAGCATCGCCCCGACGTGCTGGGTTGTCAGCGCCACAGGATTTTGGGCAATCATCAGCGACACAACCATCACGGTGACCAGAAACACCAGGAACGCTTCCATTCGCGGCAAGCGCACGGCGCTCCACATAAGCAAAACGATAACGCAGGTGAAAGGCCACGGCAGCCAGGTGATGGCTGCCCAACTGAGGGCTAGCGTTACGGCCAGCGTGGTCAGGGTTTCCAGCAGCAGTCTCGGGTCACGGTGGCGCAGCAGATAATGCGGTTTAAACAACAGCCCCAGCGGTACCACCGCCAGCGCGCCGATGGCTTCGGACAACACCCAGACGAAGAAATTACGCAGGGGTTCGGGGCCGGGCGCCAGCAGGGAAACCAGCAAGCCGCCAACCAGCGGCGGTATCACCGCGCTGCCGATGGCCACGCGGATCCAGTCATTCAGATTCTGCAGCGGGTTGTACCATGGGAGCAACTTGCGCAACAACAACGCACCGATAAAGGCTTCAACCACGTTAACTGAGGTGTAGGTAAGGTTTATCGATCCCCACGAAAAGAGCATCCAGGTGGCCAGAATATTGCCAAACGAACAGGCCAGGGCGATTCCGGGCCACATTTTTCCTGCGTGGCGATAAAACGCCACCATCATAATGGCGGTGGGGAACCAGAGGGGGGCCAGCAGGGTGCCGAACCGGGTGAGCTCCAGGGAAAATAAGGTAAAGATAAAGGTGACCAGGCCCAGACAGACAAGTCGTATTAAAGGATGTGGGGTGGTAACCAAAACCCGCTGGTATTGTTTATTCATTACCGCTTTATCCAGAGACGCCATGCCGTCAGGGAAGATGTCCGAACGCGTGAATTTGATAATTTGGTTTATGCTAGTACAAACAATTTACAATTCATATGGTGACCGCTCAGAATTTGACACCACAGACTTATTAAATAGAGGCTCCGTGAGAAAAAAACGGTTAAACGCTGAAAAAACGTTCATTTAAATTTCACTCAGGGAATAAAACGTCACTTTTCGGCCAGTCTCGCAGAACCTGTGCATTCGACTGGTATCACGCCCGCGAAATCCCTATAATTGCCGCGTTTGACGCTCCGGCGTCGTCCTTCCTTAACATCCAGGTTAATCAGGTCGCTAAATTTATGACTGATAAGTCTCATCAGTGCGTCATTATAGGCATCGCCGGCGCATCGGCTTCAGGTAAAAGTCTAATTGCCAGTACGCTTTATCGCGAACTGCGTGAACAAGTAGGTGATGAGCATATCGGCGTCATTCCCGAAGACAGCTATTACAAAGATCAATCCCATCTGTCGATGGAAGAGCGCGTCAAAACCAACTATGACCACCCAAATGCAATGGATCACAGCTTGCTGTTCCAGCATTTAGAAGCGCTTAAGAGCGGCCAGGCGATTGAGCTGCCCGTTTACAGTTATGTAGAACACACCCGCACGCAGGAAACCATCCGCATCGAGCCGAAAAAGGTCATTATCCTTGAAGGCATCCTGCTCCTGACCGACGCTCGCCTGCGTGAATCCATGAATTTCTCTATTTTCGTTGATACCCCTCTGGATATCTGCCTGATGCGCCGCATCAAGCGTGACGTGAATGAACGAGGCCGTTCGATGGACTCCGTCATGGCGCAGTATCAGAAAACGGTTCGCCCGATGTTCCTGCAGTTTATTGAGCCATCCAAACAATACGCCGATATCATCGTGCCGCGCGGGGGTAAAAACCGCATTGCTATTGATATCTTAAAAGCGAAAATCAGCCAGTTTTTTGAATAAGCCGCGTGAATTGTGTACCGTTCAGAGATAACCTGGTTTTACCCTGAGCGCTTACCGCCTCAGGGTACGATGCATGAAAGGAGAAATTGGCATGCGTCTTTGTGATCGCGATATAGAAGCCTGGCTGGATGAAGGCCGTTTATCTATTACCCCACGCCCACCTGTTGAGCGTATCAATGGCGTGACCGTTGATGTCCGCTTGGGGAATAAATTCCGCACCTTTAGTGGCCATACCGCACCGTTCATTGACCTCAGCGGGCCGAAGGACGAAGTCAGCGCCGCGCTCGATCGCGTGATGAGTGACGAAATCGTAATCGACGAAGGCGAAGCTTTTTATCTGCATCCAGGTGAACTGGCCCTGGCGGTGACGTTTGAATCCGTCACCCTGCCTCCGGACCTGGTCGGCTGGCTTGATGGTCGTTCTTCGCTGGCGCGACTGGGGCTGATGGTTCACGTGACCGCGCACCGTATCGATCCAGGCTGGTCGGGACGTATCGTGCTGGAATTCTTCAATGCCGGTAAATTGCCGCTGGCGCTGCGCCCGGGCATGATGATCGGCGCGTTGAGCTTTGAACCGCTGTCAGGCCCGGCAGATCGTCCTTATAACCGTCGGCAGGACGCAAAATATCGCGACCAGCAGGGCGCGGTTGCCAGCCGTATTGATAAAGACTGATCGTTAGTCCATTGAGGATGCCATGAGAAGAGTTCTGACAACGCTGATGATTTTGCTGGTGGTGCTGGTGGCTGGCCTTTCGGCGTTGGTTCTGCTGGTTAACCCTAACGATTTCCGCGCTTACATGGTGCGGCAGGTCGAGGCACGCAGTGGTTATCAACTGAAGCTTGACGGGCCGCTGCGCTGGCACGTCTGGCCGCAGCTCAGCATTCTCTCTGGCCGCATGTCGCTCACCGCGCCGGGAGCGGCCCAGCCGCTGGTGTCCGCAGACAACATGCGCCTCGATGTGGCGCTAATCCCGCTCATTTCCCATCAGTTGCAGGTTAACCAGGTGATGCTGAAAGGCGCGGTTATTCAGCTCACCCCGCAAACCGAAGCCGTGCGTGATGCCAGTGCGCCGGTTGCGCCGCGCGAAAATACCCTACCTGATGAACCGTCCGATACCGGCTGGTCCTTTGATATCGGCAAGCTGAAAGTTGCCGACAGCGTGTTGGTTTTCCAGCATGAGCACCAGGAGCAGGTGACCATTCGCAACATTAACCTGCAGATGGAACAGGATGCTCACCATCTTGCGTCGCTGGAATTTAGCGGGCGCGTGAACCGCGATCAGCGTGATTTGACCCTGTCGCTGAATGCTAATGTGAACGCCTCGGACTACCCGCATCAGCTCACGGCCGACATTCAGCAGCTGAGCTGGCAGCTGACGGGTGCCGATCTCCCCACCCAGGGGATAACCGGGCAGGGAACGCTGCAGGCCGTGTGGCGCGAAGAACAAAAGCAGCTGGAGCTGGATAATCTCAACCTGCAGGCAAATGACAGTAGCCTGAAGGGGCAGGCGAGCGTCACGCTCGAAGAGAAGCCGAAGTGGGTGCTGAATCTGCAGTTTGACAAGCTCAATCTGGAAAACCTGCTGCCGCCTCTGCCGGCCAGCGCCACGGATAGCGATGCCACCCAGACGGGGCAAAGCCAGGCACCGGCATCACGTCCGGTTATCTCGTCTAATCTCGATCAGCCTGACTATAACGCCCTGCGCGGATTCACGGCGGATATTCTGCTGAAAGCCAATAGCCTGCGCTGGCGCGGCATTGATTTTACCGACGTGAGCAGCCAGATGTTTAACCATAACGGTTTGCTGGTGATCTCCGAGCTGAGCGGGAAGATGGGCGCAGGAAACCTCTCGCTGCCCGGCACGCTGGATGTCCGTAAAGACGTTGCCAGCGCCGAATTCCAGCCGCGTCTCGACAACGTTGAGATAGGCACCATCCTGAACGCGTTTAACTATCCGATATCCCTGACGGGGCAGTTGACGCTCGCGGGTGACTTCTCAGGCACGAAAATTGATGCAGATGCTTTCCGCCGCGAGTGGCAGGGGCAGGCGCATCTTGAGCTGAGAAATTCCCGTATGGAAGGGCTTAACTTCCAGCAGCTGGTGCAGCAGGCGGTTGAGCGCAGCAGCGATGTGAAGGCCCAGGATAACTACGACAGCGCCACGCGCCTCGACAGCTTCACCACGGACCTGACGCTGGACAACGGGCAACTCACACTCGACGGGATGCAGGGTGCCTCTTCACTGTTATCAATGACCGGTGAAGGTAAGCTGGATCTGGTGAAAGAGACGGCGGATACGCGCTTTAACGTGCGGGTACTTTCCGGCTGGCAGGGTGAAAGCAAGCTCATCGACTTCCTGAAAGAGACGCCGGTCCCGCTGACCGTATACGGCAAATGGCAGGCTCTGAATTACAGCCTGCAGGTGGATCAGATCCTGCGCAAGCATCTGCAGGATGAAGCGAAACGTCGGCTTAGCGGCTGGGCGGATCGCAATAAAGATTCACAGGACGGTAAGGACGTGAAGAAGCTGCTGGATAAGCTTTGATGTCCGTTGCGCCGGGGGGCGTTGCGGCCTGATGCCCTCATCCCGGCCTTCTCCCGTGGGAGAGGGAGCAAACACTAAAAACGGCAACCGTGTTGCCGTTTTGTTTTACCTAAACCTCAAAATCCAGTTCTTCCTCATCCCGCAGCGGAATGAGCTGAACCTTCTGCACGCGATGGTTTTCAATCTGCAGCGTTTTGAGCAGATAGTCGCCCACCTGAACCTCTTCTCCCGGCTGCGGGATACGCTGCAAATACTCCATCAGCAGACCGGCAATAGTGTGATATTCCCGTTTTTCATCCAGCGGCAGCGGCACGTATTGCACCAGGTCTTCCAGAGGCATATGGCCGTTAGCCGTCCACGAACCGTCTGCGTTTTTTTGAATATCATGGCGGGCGTCAATCTCATCCACCTCGTTAGGCAAATTACCGGCAATGGTTTCCATCACGTCGCTGAGCGTGACCAGCCCTTCCACCGAACCAAACTCATCCACCACAAAGGCAAAGTGCGTGCGCGCGTTACGGAATTGCTCAAGGGCGGAAAGCAGCGGTAGTCCCTCCGGGAAAACCAGCGGCTGGCGCACCAGGACGCGCAGATTGAGCGCCTCGCCGTGCAGCTGCTGCTGGAGCAGGTCAATAACGTGCACCACGCCCAGCAGCTCCTCTTCCTCTTCACCGCCGGTCACTACCACGCGGGTGTGCTGGTTTTTATCCAGCAGGGCGCGAATGTGCTCTTCCGGTGCCGTCAGGTCGATATGCTCAATGTCGTGCCGCGAGGTCATGATGCTGCTGACCGTCCGCTGATTCAGATTAAGCACCCGCTCGATCATCCGTCGTTCCTGCGGGTCAAAGATCAGCCCGTCGCTGTGATCGGCCAGCATGGCGGAGGATTCGGCATCCAGCTCCGCATCCTCTTTCTTACCGCTTAGCAGGCGCATAACCGTGTCGGCCGTACGCTGACGCAGAGTCTGATTCGCGGACAGGAAGCGGCGGCGGTTAAATATTGCCAGCTGGTTGAGCGCTTCTATCATGACGGAGAACCCAATGGCGGCGTACAGATAGCCTTTCGGAATATGGAAGCCAAAACCGTCGGCCACCAGGCTAAAGCCAATCATCAGCAGGAAGCTCAGACAGAGGATCACGATGGTCGGGTGACTGTTCACAAAGCGGGTCAGCGCCTTGCTGGCCATGACCATCAGTGTGATGGCAATGATCACCGCAGCCATCATCACCGCAAGGTGGTCCACCATCCCGACGGCGGTGATCACCGAGTCAAGTGAGAAGACCGCATCCAGCACCACGATTTGCGCCACTACCGGCCAGAATTTCGCCCCGCGGCGCTGGGTCGGGTTCTCGCTGTCTTTGCCCTCAAGCCGCTCGTTGAGCTCCACCGTGGCTTTGAACAGCAGGAACAACCCGCCGAAGAGCATGATCAGATCGCGGGCGCTAAAACTCAGGCCGTGAATGGAGAACAGAGGCTGAGTGAGCGTCACCAGCCAGGAGATAGAGGCCAGCAGCAGTAAACGCATCACCATCGCCAGCAGCAGACCCGTTACGCGCGCGCGGTCGCGCTGGGAAGGGGGCAGTTTTTCAGCAAGGATGGCGATAAAAACCAGATTATCAATCCCGAGCACCAGCTCGATGACGACCAGCGTAACCAGCCCGGCCCAGATTGAGGGATCGGCAATCCATTCCATAGTAATAGCAATACCTTCTGTTATATGACGAATGTCACACTTCGATCATGGATAAAGCTGGGGGAAATTGCAATGCCGGGCTGAGATTTCTCTTAATACGACGGTTAAAAAAGAGAGCATTCTCAATAATGTGTAAATAAGCGAAATGCGAATATTTAATTGCAGAGATATCATTTTAGGATATATCGCAGGTGGTGTTTTTTACTCTCATTTTGTCAATATAAAGAAAATCCTAAAAGGTCAAAAATTTGCTCTTAATATTAATCTTAAAAACCGATATTAGGACTGTTGTCTCCTTGCCTGCTATTAGGTTAGCTGCAACAATTCTCCCAGCATCAAATGTTAAATCTCAGTGTTGCTATTAATGTTCGGTCTTCAGGAGATGGTTATTCATTATCCGTTGGGTTTCTCAAGCGACTGATATATTTCCAGAAGACCTTGCTCAAGAGGGTGTCTATCCATAACACATTGTTTAGTCAGTGGATTGGTAACTGAAAGCCAAGGGCGGTAGCGTGCCTGAAAGCGTGTGAATCAGCCTCGATTATTCTGTCAATAGCCAATGGATGAATAAGCTTTTTTTAGGACTGATGCCAGTTATATTTCTATTTGATTAACTGCATGCTGAAACCCAATACGACTCGAGCTTATTTAAATTGCACAGGATAATTACTCTGCCAAAGTGATAAATAATCAATGATGAAATCCAAAATGAAATTGATGCCATTATTGGTGTCTGTGACCTTGATGAGTGGTTGCACGGTCTTTCCCGGCAGCAATATGTCAACAATGGGTAAGGATGTGATCAAGCAACAGGATGCCGATTTTGATCTCGACAAAATGGTGAATGTTTATCCACTTACGCCTCGTCTGGTCGAGCAATTACGTCCACGTCCGAATGTTGCCCAGCCGAATATGTCGCTGGACCAGGAAATTGCGTCTTACCAGTACCGCGTGGGGCCGGGTGACGTGATCAACGTGACCGTCTGGGACCACCCTGAACTGACCACGCCAGCGGGCCAGTACCGTAGCTCAAGCGACACCGGTAACTGGGTGCAGTCAGATGGCACCATGTTCTATCCCTACATTGGTAAAGTCCATGTTGCAGGGAAAACGCTTGCCGAGATCCGTAGTGATATTACCGGCCGCTTAGCGCAGTACATCGCCGATCCGCAGGTGGACGTTAATATCGCCGCATTCCGCTCGCAAAAAGCCTATATCTCCGGCCAGGTGAACAAATCCGGCCAGCAGGCCATCACCAACGTTCCTCTGACCGTACTGGATGCCATTAACGCCGCGGGCGGGTTAACCGACGGCGCCGACTGGCGCAACGTCGTGCTCACCCACAACGGGAAGGAGCAGCGCATTTCGCTGCAGGCGCTGATGCAAAACGGCGATCTGACCCAGAACCGCCTGCTCTATCCGGGCGACATTCTCTACGTACCGCGCAATGACGATCTGAAAGTCTTCGTGATGGGTGAAGTGAAGAAACAGAGCACCCTCAAAATGGACTTCAGCGGTATGACGCTGACCGAAGCGCTGGGCAATGCTGAAGGTATCGATCTGACGACCTCTAACGCGACCGGTATCTTCGTTATCCGTCCGCTGAAAGGTGAGGGCAGTGCGAAAGGCAAGATTGCCAACATTTACCAGCTGGATATGTCCGATGCGACCTCTCTGGTGATGGCAACGGAGTTCCGTCTCCAGCCATACGATGTGGTGTACGTCACCACCGCGCCGGTTGCCCGCTGGAACCGTCTGATCAACCAGTTGCTGCCAACCATCAGTGGCGTTCGCTACATGACGGATACGGCGCGCGACATTCATACCTGGTAATCCGCGATGTTTAACAAAATTCTGGTGGTATGCGTGGGGAACATTTGCCGTTCCCCTACGGCTGAACGGTTGTTGAAACACTACCAGCCCGAACTGACCGTTGATTCGGCAGGGCTGGGTGCACTGGTCGGTAAAGGTGCCGATGAGCGCGCAACGAGCGTGGCGCGGGATCATCACCTCTCTCTCGACGGCCACGTGGCCCGCCAGGTCACTGGCCGCATGTGCCGCGAGTATGACCTGATCCTGACGATGGAAAAACGCCATATTCATGCGCTGTGCGATATCGCTCCGGAGATGCGCGGCAAGGTGATGCTGTTTGGTCACTGGGACAATGAACGTGAAATCCCCGATCCGTATCGCAAAAGCCATGAGGCCTTTGAGGCGGTTTACACCTTACTTGACCAGTCTGCCCAACAGTGGGCGCAGGCACTGAAAGTTCAGCAGGGATAACAATGACAGAAAAAACAAGACCTTCTGCCGCCCCGACTTCGGGCAGTGATGAAATTGATATTGGGCGCCTGGTCGGCACTGTTGTAGAGGCAAAGTGGTGGGTGCTGGGCATTACCGCCGTGTTCGCCGCGGCGGCCGTCGTCTACACGCTCTTCGCCACTCCTATCTACAGCGCCGACGCGCTGGTGCAGATCGAGCAGAATACCGGCAACTCGCTGGTGCAGGATATCGGCTCCGCGCTGGCGAACAAGCCGCCGGCATCCGACGCCGAAATTCAGCTCATCCAGTCACGTCTGGTGCTGGGTAAAACGGTTCACGACCTCGGGCTCGATATCTCCGTCACCAAAAATACCTTCCCGGTCTTTGGTGCCGGCTGGGATCGGCTGATGGGGCGAAGCAACGACACGGTGAAAGTGACTGACTTCGTGCTGCCAAAAGGGGCCGCCGATCAGACGTTTACCCTGACGGTGCTTGGCCCGAAACAGTATCAGCTAACCAGCGACGCAGGTTTTAGCGCCCGCGGTGAAGTGGGGCAGATGCTGACCAAAGACGGCGTCAGCATGATGGTTAGCGCCATCAACGCCCAGGAGGGGGGCGAATTCACCGTCACCAAATTCTCCACGCTGGGAATGATCAACAATCTGCAAAACAACCTGACCGTCACCGAAAACGGTAAGGACACTGGCGTGCTGAGCATGACCTTTACCGGTGAAGATAAGGATCAAATCCGCGACATCCTGAACAGCATTACCCGCAACTATCTTGAGCAGAACGTTGAGCGTAAGTCGGCGGAAGCGGCGAAAAGCCTGGCGTTCCTGTCAAAACAGCTCCCGGAAGTGCGTGCCCGTCTGGATGATGCCGAGAACAAGCTGAACGCCTATCGTCAGGATAAAGACTCCGTTGACCTGCCGCTGGAGGCGAAATCGGTCCTCGATTCGATGGTCAACATTGACGCGCAGCTCAACGAGCTGACCTTCAAAGAGGCGGAGATTTCCAAGCTTTATACCAAACGTCACCCGGCCTACCGCACGCTGCTGGAGAAACGCCGCACGCTGGAAGAGGAGAAGGCGAAGCTCAATGACCGCGTGACCGCGATGCCGAAAACGCAGCAGGAGATCGTGCGCCTGACCCGCGACGTGGAGTCAGGACAGCAGGTTTACATGCAGCTGCTGAACAAGCAGCAGGAGCTGAAAATCACCGAAGCCAGTACCGTCGGTGACGTGCGCATCGTCGACCCGGCCATTACCCAGCCTGGTGTGCTGAAGCCGAAGAAAGCGCTGATCATTCTCGGCAGCATTATTCTCGGCCTGATGCTCTCCATCGTGGGTGTGCTGCTGCGTTCGCTGTTCAACCGCGGTATCGAAAGCCCGCAGGTGCTGGAAGAGAGCGGTATCAACGTCTATGCCAGCATTCCGCTGTCTGAGTGGCAAAAATCGCGTGACAGCGTCAAAACCATCAAGGGCGTCAAGCGTTACAAACAGAGCCAGCTTCTGGCAGTGGGTAACCCAACCGACCTCGCCATCGAAGCGATCCGTAGCCTGCGTACCAGTCTGCACTTCGCCATGATGCAGGCCAAAAACAACGTCCTGATGTTAACCGGCGTGAGCCCGTCGATCGGTAAAACCTTCGTCTGCGCCAACCTGGCGGCGGTGGTCAGCCAGACCGACAAGCGCGTGCTGCTGATCGACTGCGATATGCGTAAGGGCTACACCCACGAACTGCTGGGCACCAACAACGTGAACGGTCTGTCGGAAATCCTGCTCGGCAAAGGTGACATCAGCCAGAGCGCGAAACCCACAACGGTGCCGAAATTTGACCTGATCCCACGCGGTCAGGTACCGCCTAACCCATCCGAGCTGCTGATGAGCGAACGCTTCACCCAGCTGATCGAGTGGGCGAGCAAAAACTACGACCTGGTGCTGATCGATACGCCGCCAATTCTGGCCGTAACCGATGCGGCCGTCGTTGGCCGCCACGCGGGCACCACGCTGATGGTAGCGCGTTACGCGGTGAACACCCTGAAAGAGGTGGAAACCAGCCTGAGCCGCTTCGAGCAGAACGGGATTGAGGTGAAAGGGGTGATCCTGAACTCCATCTTCCGCCGCGCGACCGGGTACCAGGATTACGGTTATTACGAGTACGAATATAAATCTGACAGCAAATAAAAATCCCCCTCACCCTAACCCTCTCCCCAGAGGGGAGAGCAACTTTCTCCCTCTACCTCCGGGAGAGGGGCGGGGTGAGGGATAAGGGGAAGACTATGACCACACAACGCCCTTTAGTTTCAATCTATATGCCGACATGGAATCGTCAGCAGCTGGCGATCCGCGCAATCAAGTCGGTGTTACGTCAGGATTACGATAACTGGGAGCTGATCATCGTTGATGACTGCTCTTCCTCGTATGAACAGCTGCAAAAGTTTGTGACTGACCTCAACGACCCGCGGGTGGTCTATACCCACAACGCCATCAACTCCGGCGCGTGTGCGGTGCGTAATCAGGCGATTATGCAGGCCAAAGGGCAGTATCTGACCGGAATCGACGACGATGACGAATGGACGCCGAACCGCCTGTCTATCTTCCTGTCGCATAAAGAACAGCTGGTCACGCACGCTTTCCTGTATGCCAACGACTATGTCTGCCAGGGCGAGGTCTACTCGCAGCCCGCCAGTCTGCCGCTCTATCCGAAATCACCGTACTCTCGCCGCCTGTTCTACAAGCGCAACATTATTGGTAACCAGGTCTTCACCTGGGCGTGGCGTTTCAAAGAGTGCCTGTTCGATACCGAACTCAAGGCCGCGCAGGATTACGATATCTTCCTGCGCATGGTGGTGGAGTACGGCGAGCCGTGGAAAGTGGAAGAGGCTACGCAGATCCTGCACATCAACCACGGGGAGATGCAAATCACCTCCTCGCCGAAGAAGTTCTCCGGCTACTTCCATTTTTACCGCAAGCACAAGGACAAGTTTGACCGTGCCAGCCGTAAATATCAGCTCTTTACCCTCTATCAGATCCGCAATAAGCGCATGAACTGGCGCACGCTGCTGACGCTGCTGTCCGTGCGTAACGGCAAGCGCCTGGCTGATGGACTTCGGGGGAAATAATGTTTCTGGAAGATTGCCGCGCTAACAGCTGGAGCCTGCGTCCGTGCTGCATGGTTCTGGCGTACCGCATCGCGCACTTTTGCTCGGTGTGGCGTAAGAAAAACGTGCTGAACAATATCTGGGCGGCGCCCGTGCTGGTGCTGTACCGCATCATTACCGAATGCTTTTTTGGCTATGAAATTCAGGCCGCTGCCACCATTGGCCGCCGCTTTACCATCCATCACGGCTATGCGGTGGTGATCAACAAGTTTGTGGTCGCCGGGGATGATTTCACCATTCGTCATGCGGTCACCATTGGCAACCGCGGGCCTGACAGCCTGGCCTGCCCGGTCATCGGCAATAACGTCGAGCTGGGGGCGAACGTGGTGATCATCGGTGACATCACGATTGGTAACAACGTCACGATTGGTGCTGGCAGCGTGGTGCTGGACAGCATTCCGGATAACGCGCTGGTGGTGGGGGAAAAAGCCCGCGTGAAGGTGATTAAATGAAGATTCTGCAATTTAACGTACGCCTCGCAGAAGGCGGAGCGGCAGGCGTGGCCCTGGATCTGCACCAGCGCGCGCTACAAAAAGGACTTCAGTCGCGTTTTATTTACGGTTACGGCAAAGGCGGCAAGAAAAGCGTCAGCCACGATAATTTCCCGCAGGTGTACAAGCACACGCCGCGCCTGACCTCCATTGCCAACATTGCGCTGTTCCGTCTGTTTAACCGCGACCTGTTTGGCAACCTGAACACGCTGTACCGCACGGTTACCCGCACCGCGGGCCCGGTTGTGCTGCATTTTCACGTGCTGCACAGCTACTGGCTGAATCTGGAAGAGGTGGTGGCGTTTTGCCAGAAGGTGCAGGCCCACAAGCCCGACACCCGATTCGTCTGGACGCTGCACGATCACTGGAGCGTGACCGGACGCTGCGCGTTTACCGACGGCTGCGAAGGCTGGAAAGATAACTGCCAGAAGTGCCCGACGTTAAGCAACTACCCGCCGGTGAAGGTGGATCGCGCGCATCAGCTGGTGGCCGGAAAGCGTCAGCTGTTCCGCGACATGCTCTCGCTCGGCTGTACGTTCATCTCCCCGAGCCAGCACGTGGCCGATGCCTTCAACAGCCTGTACGGGGCAGGGCGCTGTCAGATTATCAACAACGGCATCGACGTAGCGACGGAAGCCATTCTTGCCGAACTGACCCCGGTGGCCGAAACCGCGGGCAAACCGAAAATCGCTATTGTTGCGCATGACCTGCGTTACGACGGTAAAACCAACCAGCAGCTGGTGTGCGACATGATGGCGCTGGGTGACAAGATAGAGCTTCACACCTTCGGCAAGTTTTCCCCATTCGAAGGGGCTAACGTGGTGAACCATGGGTTTGAAACCGATAAGCGCAAGCTGATGAGCGCGCTGAACGAAATGGACGCGCTGGTGTTCAGCTCCCGCGTGGATAACTATCCGCTGATCCTCTGCGAAGCGCTTTCCATCGGCGTGCCGGTGATTGCCACCCACAGCGATGCGGCGCGCGAAGTGCTGGAAAAGTCCGGCGGGAAAACCTTCACGGAGCAGGAGGTCCTGCCGCTGGTACAGCTGCCGAAGGCGCAGATCGCTGAGATCGTTTTTGGCACGGACCTGGAATCGTTCCGCAACCGCAGCCGCAAGGCCTACAGTGGACAACAGATGCTGGAGGAATATGTCTCGTTCTATCAGAATCTGTAGTTATCTGCTGCTGCCGCTGATCTACCTGCTGGTCAACGTCAAAATTGCCCAGCTCGGCGAAAGCTTCCCGATAACCATCGTAACCTTCCTGCCCGTTCTGCTTCTGCTGTATGTCGATAAAATCAACCTCAAGAAGCTGATGATTGCCCTAGGGCTGGGCACGGGCCTGACGCTGTTTAACTACATCTTTGGCCAGTCTCTGGATGCGAGTAAATACGTCACGTCGACCATGCTGTTTGTTTATATTGTTATTATTATCGGAATGGTCTGGAGTATTCGGTTTAAAACTATTTCTCCGCACAATTATCGGAAAATCCTTAGGTTCTTTTATATTGCCGTTGCGTTAATTGTTATGCTTGCCGCGCTGGAGATGGCGCAAATTATTCTCACCGGTGGCAGCAGCCTGATGGAGATAATTTCGAAATATCTCATTTACAGTAACAGCTATGTATTGAACTTCATCAAGTTTGGCGGGAAGCGTACTACGGCCCTCTATTTTGAACCGGCGTTTTTCGCTCTGGCGTTAATCTCAATTTGGCTCAGCATCAAACAGTTTGGTATCAAAACGCCTAAGACCGATGCTATGATTCTTGCAGGAATTGTTCTGTCTGGATCGTTCTCAGGGGTAATGACATTTATCCTGTTTTACCTGCTGGAATGGGCGTTTCAGTATCTGAACAAAGATGCGATTAAGAAAAAGCTGCCGCTGGCGATTATCTCCCTGACGGTGTTTATGGTAGGCGTGATATTTGCCTTCCCGTACATCTCAGAACGTCTGGGTGATTTGGGAACGGAAGGGTCTTCGTCCTATTATCGCATCATTGGGCCACTGGTAATGGTGGGTTATTCCTTAACCCATATTGATGGCGTAGTAAGATTCGGCTCACTTTACGAATATGTTGCATCATTCGGAATCTTTAACGGTGCGGATGTCGGTAAAACCATAGACAATGGTCTGTATCTGTTAATTATTTATTTTTCGTGGTTCGCCGTACTGTTGACCCTGTGGTATCTGTTTAAAGTTTTCAAAATGATGATTAACGCGTTTGGTGATAACCAGAATTTTCGCGTTCAGCTTTATCTGTTTACTCCGGTGTCGCTGTTTTTTACCGGGTCAATATTTAGCCCGGAATATGTTTTCTTGATTGTCTGTCCGTTTATTCTGCGCAAGGCGCTTAATATTACGAACGTATGACGAAATGAGGTGATTTATGTTTCTTAGCGTCATTACTGTCGCTTTTCGTAATTACGAAGGGGTGGTAAAAACCTGGCGCTCGCTGCGCAACCTGGCGCGCGATCCAAGCCTCACCTTTGAGTGGATTGTGGTCGACGGCGGCTCGAACGATGGCACGGCGGAGTTTCTGGAAAAACTCAACGGTGAGTTCAACTTACGCTACATCAGCGAGAAAGATAAAGGCATCTACGATGCGATGAATAAAGGCATCAGCATGGCGCAAGGCCGTTATGCCATCTTCCTGAACTCGGGCGATATTTTCCATGAAGACGTGGCGCTGTTTGCCCGTCAGCTGGCTCGCCAGAAAGAGGACGCCATGTATATTGGCGATGCGCTGCTCGATTTTGGCGACGGACATAAAGTGTGCCGCAGCGCGAAGCCAGGCTGGTATATCTATCACAGCCTGCCGGCCAGCCATCAGGCCATTTTCTTCCCGGTAAAGGGTCTGAAAAAACAGCCTTACGATTTGCAGTATAAAGTGTCTTCCGATTATGCGCTGGCAGCCAGCCTGTATAAATCAGGTTATCCGTTCCGTCGAATTAAAGGGTTGGTGTCTGAATTCTCCATGGGCGGCGTGTCAACGTCTAATAATCTGGAATTGTGCCAGGATGCCAAAAACGTACAGCGTAAAATATTACGCGTACCGGGATTCTGGGCGGAATTGTCTTATTTATTACGCCTGCATACCACAGGCAAAACGAAAACCTTATATAACAAAGCCTGAATATAAGGAAACGCAATGCAGGATTTAAAAGGTTTCTCCGTGCCGAAAGGTTTTCGGGGCGGGAACGGTATTAAGGTGCAGCTGTGGTGGGCCGTTCAGTCAACATTATTTGCCTGGTCGCCGCAAATAATGTACCGCTGGCGAGCTTTTTTATTGCGCCTGTTTGGCGCAAAAATCGGAAAAAACGTAGTCATCCGACCTTCTGTGAAAATTACCTATCCGTGGAAATTAACGCTGGGGGATTACGCATGGGTTGGGGATGATGCGGTGTTATATACCCTTGGCGAAATTACGATTGGTGCAAATTCGGTGGTTTCACAGAAATGTTATTTGTGCACCGGCAGCCACGACTTTATGAGTCAGCATTTTGATATTACCGCTTCGCCTGTTGTGATTGGCGAAAAATGCTGGCTGGCAACGGATGTTTTTGTTGCACCGGGTGTTTCTGTTGGCGATGGCACGGTAGTCGGTGCCCGCAGCAGCGTTTTTAAATCGCTACCGGCAAATAAAATTTGCCGTGGCAACCCCGCAGTGGTGATACGCGAACGCGTTGAAACGAAGAGCCTTGTTAAGTAGGCGTAATCGTTGCAGGCAGTTTGAACGCGGCCTGCGCGCAGAAACCGGAACGTACTTAGGTACGTGAGGATTTCGAGCACAGCCCACGTTCAAAATGACAAAAAAGATAGCCTACTTAACGGCTCTGATTAAATTCATAAGTAGAGGAATAAAACATGTCTAAAGTCGCTCTCATCACCGGCGTTACCGGGCAGGATGGTTCTTACCTGGCAGAGTTCCTGCTGGAAAAAGGGTATGAAGTACACGGTATTAAACGTCGTGCGTCTTCTTTCAACACCGAACGTGTGGATCATATTTATCAGGATCCTCACGCGGCGAACCCGAAATTCCATCTGCACTACGGCGACCTGACCGATACCTCCAACCTGACCCGTATCCTGCAGGAAGTACAGCCGGATGAAGTCTACAACCTGGGCGCGATGAGCCACGTAGCGGTCTCCTTCGAATCCCCGGAATACACCGCTGACGTTGATGCCATGGGTACGCTGCGTCTGCTGGAAGCGATCCGCTTCCTCGGCCTTGAGAAGAAAACTCGCTTCTACCAGGCATCCACCTCCGAGCTGTACGGTCTGGTGCAGGAAATCCCACAGAAAGAGACCACGCCGTTCTACCCGCGCTCTCCGTATGCGGTAGCAAAACTGTACGCCTACTGGATCACCGTGAACTACCGTGAATCCTACGGCATGTACGCCTGTAACGGCATCCTGTTCAACCACGAATCTCCGCGTCGCGGCGAAACCTTCGTGACCCGCAAAATCACCCGCGCCATCGCCAACATCGCGCAGGGTCTGGAATCTTGCCTGCACCTCGGCAACATGGATTCCCTGCGTGACTGGGGCCATGCCAAAGACTACGTGAAAATGCAGTGGATGATGCTGCAGCAGGAACAGCCAGAAGACTTCGTGATTGCGACCGGCGTGCAGTACTCCGTACGTCAGTTCGTTGAAATGGCCGCGGCACAGCTGGGCATCAAACTGCGCTTCGAAGGTACCGGCGTGGAAGAGAAAGGTATCGTGGTTTCCGTGACCGGCCATGACGCTCCGGGCGTGAAGCCAGGCGACGTGATTGTCCAGGTTGACCCGCGCTACTTCCGTCCTGCTGAAGTGGAAACCCTGCTGGGCGACCCAACCAAAGCGCACGAGAAGCTGGGCTGGAAACCAGAAATCACTCTGCAGGAAATGGTTTCCGAGATGGTAGCTAAAGATCTTGAAGCAGCGAAAAAACACTCCCTGCTCAAGTCTCATGGCTACGAGGTTGCCATCGCGCTGGAGTCCTGAGAATGACAAAACAACGTATTTTTGTCGCCGGTCATCGCGGAATGGTGGGTTCCGCGATTGTTCGCCAGCTGGAGCAGCGCGGTGACGTGGAAGTGATTGTCCGCACCCGCGACGAGCTGAACCTGCTCGACAGCCGCGCGGTACAGGACTTCTTTGCTAACGAACGCATTGACCAGGTGTATCTGGCGGCGGCGAAGGTGGGCGGTATTGTCGCTAACAACACCTACCCGGCGGATTTCATCTACGAAAACATGATGATCGAGAGCAACATTATTCACGCGGCGCATCTGCACAACGTGAATAAGCTGCTGTTCCTCGGGTCGTCCTGTATTTATCCGAAAATGGCGAAGCAGCCGATCGCTGAGAGCGAACTGCTGCAGGGCACGCTGGAAGCGACCAACGAGCCGTACGCGATTGCCAAGATTGCCGGGATTAAGCTGTGCGAGTCCTACAACCGTCAGTACAACCGCGACTATCGTTCGGTGATGCCGACCAACCTGTACGGACCGCACGACAACTTCCACCCGAGCAACTCGCACGTGATCCCGGCGCTGCTGCGCCGCTTCCACGAGGCGACCGCCGAGAACGCGCCGGACGTGGTGGTGTGGGGCAGCGGTACGCCGATGCGTGAATTCCTGCACGTGGACGACATGGCTGCCGCCAGCATTCACGTGATGGAGCTGGATCGCGAAGTGTGGCAGGAGAACACCGAGCCGATGCTGTCGCACATCAACGTCGGTACCGGCGTGGACTGCACCATTCGCGAGCTGGCGCAAACCATCGCGCAGGTAGTGGGCTACAAAGGCCGCGTGGTGTTTGACGCGACGAAACCGGATGGCACGCCGCGCAAGCTGCTGGACGTGACCCGTCTGCATCAGCTGGGCTGGTATCACGAGGTGTCACTGGAGCAGGGGCTGGCCAGTACCTACCAGTGGTTCCTGGAAAACCAGCACCGCTTCCGGGGGTAAAGATGTTTTTAAGTCAGGAAGATTTTGCCACGGTAGTGCGTTCCACTCCGCTCATCTCGATTGATTTGATCGTGGAGAACGAACGCGGCGAGTTCTTGCTGGGGAAACGAACCAACCGTCCTGCACAGGGCTTCTGGTTCGTGCCCGGCGGGCGCGTGCAAAAGGATGAGACGCTTACCGATGCGTTTGAGCGTCTCACTCTGGCGGAACTGGGCCTGCAGCTGCCGATGGCAGCGGGCCAGTTTTACGGGGTCTGGCAGCACTTCTATGACGATAACTTTTCAGGCACCGGATTCACCACGCACTACATCGTGCTGGGGTTCCGCCTGAAGGTGAGTGAGGCAGACCTGCGTCTGCCTGATTCTCAGCATGACGACTACCGCTGGCAGACGCCAGAGGCGCTGCTGGCGAGCGACAATGTGCATGACAACAGTCGTGCCTATTTCCTGGCAGATCGTCAGTCCGGAGTGCCGGGCTTATGAAAATTTTAGTGTACGGAATCAACTACTCGCCGGAATTAACCGGCATCGGGAAATACACCGGCGAGATGGTCGAGTGGATGGCGAGCCAGGGACATGACGTGCGGGTCATTACCGCGCCGCCGTACTACCCGGAGTGGAAAGTCGGGGAGCGCTACTCAAGCTGGCGCTACCGTCGCGAAGAGGGCGCTGCGACCGTCTGGCGCTGCCCGCTGTATGTGCCTAAGCAGCCCTCAACGCTGAAACGGTTACTTCATCTGGGCAGCTTTGCCCTGAGCAGTTTCTTCCCGCTGATGGCGCAGCGTCGCTGGAAGCCGGATCGCATCATCGGCGTTGTGCCAACGCTGTTTTGCACGCCGGGCATGCGTCTGCTGGGCAAACTCTCCGGTGCGCGCACTCTGTTGCACATTCAGGATTACGAAGTTGACGCCATGCTGGGCCTGGGGATGGCAGGCAAAAGTAAAGGCGGCAAGGTGGCGAAGCTCGCCAGCGCCTTTGAGCGCAGCGGCCTGCATAACGTGGATTACGTCTCGACTATCTCGCGCTCGATGATGAACAAGGCGCAGGAGAAGGGCGTTCCGGCAGAGAAGGTAATCTTCTTCCCGAACTGGTCCGAAGTGGCGCGTTTTCGCGACGTGACTGAGCAAGACGCTCAGGCCCTGCGCGCGCAGCTCGGCTTGCCTGAAGATCAAAAAATCATTCTTTACTCAGGCAACATCGGCGAAAAGCAGGGGCTGGAAAGCGTGATTGAAGCGGCCCAGCTGCTGAGTGAACATCCGTGGACGTTTGTGATTGTCGGGCAGGGCGGTGGAAAGGCGCGGCTGGAAAAAATGGCCGGGGAACGCGGCCTAACCAACGTAAAATTTTTCCCGCTTCAGTCTTACGAGGCATTGCCTGCGCTGCTGAAGATGGGCGACTGCCATCTGGTGGTACAAAAACGCGGCGCCGCGGACGCGGTGCTGCCGTCCAAGCTGACCAACATTCTGGCAGTGGGCGGTAACGCGGTGATTACGGCAGAAGCCGAAACAGAATTAGGCCAGCTGTGTGACAGCTATCCGGGGATTGCCGTGTGCGTGGAACCGGAATCGGTCCCGGCGCTGGTAACCGGAATTGAGCAGGCACTTGCCATGCCAAAAGTGAACACGGTGGCACGTGAATATGCCGAACGCACGCTCGAGAAAGAGAACGTGCTGAGCCAATTTATTGCAGATATACGGGGATAAATCATGAGTCAAACCACTTTGTATCCGGTTGTGATGGCTGGTGGCTCTGGTAGCCGGTTGTGGCCGCTGTCCCGCGTGCTCTATCCAAAACAGTTCCTCTGCCTGAAAGGGGATCTCACCATGCTGCAGACGACGGTGAACCGTCTGCACGGCGTGGAGTGTGAAAGCCCGGTGGTGATCTGTAACGAACAGCACCGCTTTATTGTTGCCGAGCAGCTGCGCCAGCTGAATAAGCTCACCGAAAACATCATCCTGGAGCCTGCCGGACGCAATACCGCGCCTGCGATCGCCCTGGCGGCGCTGGCGGCAAAACGCAGCAGCCCGGACTGTGACCCGCTGATGCTGGTCCTGGCGGCAGACCACGTTATCCAGCAGGAAGACGCGTTTCGCGACGCGGTGCGTGCGGCGATCCCATACGCCGAGAGCGGCAAGCTGGTGACCTTCGGCATCGTGCCGGATCTGCCGGAAACCGGCTATGGCTATATTCGTCGCGGCAGCGTGACGCCGGGTGAAGGCGACAGCGTGGCGTTTGACGTGGCGCAGTTTGTTGAAAAACCGAATCTGGAAACCGCGCAGGCGTATGTCGCCAGCGGTGAGTATTACTGGAACAGCGGGATGTTCCTGTTCCGCGCCGGACGCTACCTGGAAGAGCTGCGCAAATACCGCCCGGATATTCTGCACGCCTGCGAGAAAGCGATGGCGGTGGTGGACCCGGATCTCGACTTCATCCGCGTGGATGAAGAGGCGTTCCTCGCCTGCCCGGAAGAGTCCATTGACTACGCGGTGATGGAACGCACGGCGGATGCCGTCGTGGTACCGATGGATGCGGGCTGGAGCGATGTCGGCTCCTGGTCCTCACTGTGGGAGATCAGCGCCCATACCCCGGAGGGTAACGTCCACCACGGCGATGTGATTAGCCACAAAACGGAAAACAGCTACGTCTACGCCGAATCCGGCCTGGTGACCACGGTCGGGGTGAAGGATCTGGTGGTTGTCCAGACCAAGGACGCCGTGCTGATTGCCGACCGTAACGCCGTGCAGGACGTTAAAAAAGTGGTGGAGCAGATCAAGGCCGATGGCCGTCACGAGCACCGTATTCACCGCGAAGTCTACCGTCCGTGGGGGAAATATGACTCCATCGACTCCGGTGACCGCTACCAGGTGAAACGCATCACCGTGAAGCCGGGCGAGGGGCTGTCGGTGCAGATGCACCATCACCGCGCTGAGCACTGGGTGGTGGTGGCGGGTACCGCTAAAGTCACTATCGACGGTGAAATCAAACTGCTGGGTGAAAACGAGTCCATTTATATTCCGCTGGGGGCGACGCACTGTCTGGAAAACCCGGGGAAAATTCCTCTCGACTTAATTGAGGTGCGCTCCGGCTCGTATCTGGAAGAGGACGATATCGTGCGCTTCCAGGACCGCTACGGGCGGGTGTAGCACTCTGCATTATGCCCGGCGGCGCTGCGCTGACCGGGCCTGCGAATGACAAAAAATCAATTTGGCCATTTAGTGGTCAGGGCCGACTGTTGCCTGAAAAAGGGGTCATCATGGAAAAATTAACCTGTTTTAAAGCCTACGATATTCGCGGCAAGCTGGGCGAAGAGCTGAATGAAGACATCGCGTGGCGCATTGGCCGCGCGTACGGCGAATATTTAAAACCGCAGACCATCGTGCTGGGCGGCGACGTGCGCCTGACCAGTGAATCCCTCAAGCTGGCCCTGGCGAAAGGGCTGCAGGACGCGGGCGTGGACGTGCTGGATATCGGCCTTTCCGGGACCGAGGAGATTTACTTTGCCACCTTCCACCTGGGCGTGGACGGCGGTATCGAAGTGACGGCCAGCCACAACCCGATGGACTACAACGGCATGAAGCTGGTGCGCAAGGGCGCCCGTCCGATCAGCGGCGACACCGGCCTGCGCGACGTGCAGCGCCTGGCGGAAGCCAACGACTTCCCGCCGGTGAACGAGGCGAAGCGCGGCAGCTACAAAAAAATCAACCTGCAGAAAGAGTATATCGACCACCTGCTGGGCTACATCAACGTGGCGAACCTCAAGCCGCTGAAGCTGGTCATCAACTCCGGTAACGGCGCGGCGGGTCCGGTTGTCGATGCGCTGGAGGCGCGCTTTAAGGCACTGAACGTGCCGGTGACCTTCGTGAAAGTACACAACACCCCGGACGGCAACTTCCCGAACGGTATTCCTAACCCGCTGCTGCCGGAGTGCCGCGACGACACCCGCAACGCGGTGATTGAGCACGGCGCGGACATGGGGATCGCCTTTGACGGCGATTTCGACCGCTGCTTCCTGTTCGATGAGAAAGGGCAGTTCATCGAGGGCTACTACATTGTCGGCCTGCTGGCGGAAGCGTTCCTCGAGAAAAACCCGGGCGCGAAAATCATCCATGACCCGCGCCTTTCCTGGAACACCGTCGACGTGGTCTCCGCGGCGGGCGGCACGCCGGTGATGTCCAAAACCGGCCACGCCTTCATCAAAGAGCGCATGCGCGAAGAAGACGCCATTTACGGCGGCGAGATGAGCGCCCACCACTACTTCCGTGATTTTGCCTACTGCGACAGCGGGATGATCCCGTGGCTGCTGGTGACCGAGCTGCTGTGCCTGAAGGGACAGACGCTGGGCGAGCTGGTGCGCGACCGCATGGCGGCGTTCCCGGCGAGCGGGGAGATCAACAGCAAGCTGGCGCAGCCGGCAGAGGCCATTGCCCGCGTGGAGCAGCACTTTGCGATCCACGCGCTGGAAATTGACCGTACGGACGGCATCAGCATGGCGTTCCCGCAGTGGCGCTTTAACCTGCGCTCGTCCAACACCGAGCCGGTGGTGCGCCTGAACGTGGAGTCCCGTGCTGACACGGCGCTGATGGAAGCCCGAACGAAGGACATTCTGGCGCTGTTGAATCAGTAACAATTGCCCCTCCCGGCGGGAGGGGGAACCGAATACAGGAACAACGATGACGAATCTAAAAAAACGCGAACGAGCGAGAACGAATGCATCGTTAATCTCTATGGTGCAGCGTTTTTCTGATATCACCATCATGGTCGGCGGATTGTGGGCGGTGTGTCGGATCGGCGGGCTGCCGTTCTTATATATGCATCTGCTGATGGCACTCATTGCGCTGGTCGTGTTTCAGATGATCGGCGGGATGACCGATTTCTACCGCTCGTGGCGCGGCGTCAAAATGACCACTGAACTCATGCTGTTGCTGCAGAACTGGACCCTGAGCCTGATCTTCAGCGCGGGCCTGGTGGCGTTTAGCCATGATTTTGATAATCGCCTCGTGACCTATCTGAGCTGGTATCTGTTAACCAGCGTCGGCATGGTGGTCTGCCGTTCCCTGATCCGTTTCGGTGCGGGCTGGCTGCGTAACCGCGGTTATAACCGTCGCTTCGTTGCGGTAGCGGGCGATCTGCCGGTTGGTAAGGTTCTGCTCGACAGCTTCCGCAAAGAGCCGTGGTTAGGGTTTGAAGTGGTGGGTATTTACCACGACGCGAAGCCTGGCGGCGTGCCTGCGGACTGGGCGGGCAATTACGAACAGCTTATTGAAGACGCGAAAGCCGGTAAAATTCACAACGTCTACATCGCCATGCAGATGAGAGACGAATCCCGCATTAAGCAACTGATGCGCGAGCTGGCGGACACCACCTGTTCGGTGATCCTGATCCCGGACGTCTTTACCTTTAACATCCTCCATTCACGCATTGAAGAAGTGAACGGCGTGCCGGTGGTACCGCTGTACGACACCCCGCTGTCGGGCATTAACCGCGTGCTGAAGCGCGCGGAAGATATTGTGCTCTCTTCGCTGATTTTACTGCTCATCTCCCCGGTGCTGTGCTGCATTGCCCTCGCGGTGAAGCTGAGCTCTCCCGGCCCGGTTATCTTCCGCCAGACCCGCTACGGTATGGACGGTAAGCCGATTATGGTGTGGAAATTCCGCTCCATGAAGGTGATGGAAAACGACAAGGTGGTGACCCAGGCAACGCAGAACGATCCGCGCGTCACCCGCGTGGGGAACTTCCTGCGCCGCACCTCGCTGGATGAACTGCCGCAGTTTATCAACGTCTTCACCGGCGGCATGTCGATTGTTGGCCCGCGTCCGCACGCGGTGGCGCACAACGAGCAGTACCGCTCGCTGATTGAAGGCTACATGCTGCGCCATAAGGTGAAGCCGGGCATTACCGGCTGGGCGCAGATCAACGGCTGGCGCGGCGAAACCGACACGCTGGAAAAAATGGAAAAACGTATCGAATTCGATCTGGAATACATCCGTGAATGGAGTATCTGGTTCGATATCAAGATTGTTTTTCTGACCATCTTCAAAGGTTTCGTGAACAAAGCGGCGTACTAAGATGAGCTTACGTGAAAAAACCATCAGCGGGGCGAAATGGTCAGCGATGGCGACCATCGTCATCATTGGCCTCGGTCTGGTGCAGATGACCGTGCTGGCGCGCATTATTGATAATCACCAGTTCGGCCTTTTGACCGTCTCGCTGGTGATTATCGCGCTGGCCGATACGCTGTCTGATTTTGGTATCGCCAACTCGATTATCCAGCGCAAAGAGATCAGCCATCTTGAGTTGACCACCCTCTACTGGCTGAACGTGGGGCTGGGGATTTTCGTGTTCGTGCTGGTGTTCCTGCTGAGCGACACTATCGCCAGCGTGCTGCATAACCCGGATCTGGCTCCGCTGATGCGCACGCTGTCGTTTGCGTTCGTGGTGATCCCGCACGGGCAGCAGTTCCGCGCGCTGATGCAGAAAGAGCTGGAGTTCAACAAGATCGGCATGATTGAGACCAGCGCGGTGCTGGCGGGCTTTACCTTCACCGTGGTGAGCGCCCATTTCTGGCCGCTGGCGATGACCGCCATCCTCGGATACCTGGTTAACTCTGCCGTGCGTACGCTGCTGTTCGGCTACTTTGGCCGCAAGATCTACCGTCCCGGGCTGCATTTCTCTCTTGCATCCGTCTCGTCCAACCTGCGCTTTGGCGCGTGGCTGACGGCGGACAGCATCATCAACTATGTGAATACCAACCTGTCGACGCTGGTGCTGGCGCGTATTCTCGGCGCGAGCGTGGCGGGGGGCTACAACCTGGCCTACAACGTCGCGGTGGTGCCGCCGATGAAGCTGAACCCGATCATCACCCGCGTCCTGTTCCCGGCGTTCGCCAAGATCCAGGACGACACCGAGAAGCTGCGCGTTAACTTCTACAAGCTGCTTTCCGTGGTGGGGATCATTAACTTCCCGGTGCTGCTGGGGCTGATGGTGGTGTCCAGCAACTTTGTGCCGCTGGTGTTTGGCGAGAAGTGGAACGGCATCATCCCGATCCTGCAGCTGCTCTGCGTGGTGGGGCTCCTGCGCTCCGTGGGGAATCCGATTGGTTCCCTGCTGATGGCAAAAGCGCGCGTGGACATCAGCTTTAAGTTCAACGTGTTCAAAACCTTCCTGTTTATTCCGGCGATTATCGTCGGCGGGCATATGGCGGGCGCCATCGGCGTCACGCTGGGCTTCCTGCTGGTGCAGGTAGTCAATACCGTTCTGAGCTACTTCATCATGATCAAGCCGGTGCTGGGCTCCAGCTACCGTCAGTACATCCTGAGCCTGTGGCTGCCGTTCTATCTCTCGTTGCCGACCCTGGCGGTGAGCTACGGCCTGGGCATCATCCTCAGCGGCCACCTGCCGCTGGCCGCGCTGCTGGCGGTACAGGTTGCCGCGGGGGCGCTGGCATTTGGCGTGATGATTGTGCTGTCACGCAATGCGCTGGTGGTGGAGATGAAGCGCCAGTTTTGCCGTAACGAAAAAATGAAAACGCTGCTTCGCGCAGGCTAGTTATTTAAGAGGCCATTATGAAATTATTAATTCTTGGCAACCATACCTGCGGCAACCGTGGCGACAGCGCCATCCTGCGCGGTTTACTGGATGCAATTAACACCCTTAAGCCTGAGACCGAAGTGGACGTGATGAGCCGTTATCCGGTCAGCTCATCCTGGTTACTGAACCGCCCGGTGATGGGCGACCCGCTCTACAGCCAGATGAAACAGCACAACAACGCCGCGGGCGTGATGGGCCGCGTGAAGAAAGTGCTGCGTCGTCGCTACCAGCACCAGGTGCTGCTTTCCCGCGTGACCGATACTGGCAAGCTGCGCAACATCGCTATCGCGCAGGGCTTCACCGACTTTGTTCGTCTGCTGTCCGGCTACGACGCCATTATCCAGGTCGGCGGATCGTTCTTCGTCGATCTCTACGGCGTGCCGCAGTTTGAGCATGCGCTCTGCACCTTTATGGCGAAAAAGCCGCTGTTTATGATTGGCCACAGCGTCGGGCCATTCCAGGATCCGCAGTTCAACCAGCTTGCAAACTACGTGTTCGGCCACTGCGACGCGCTGATCCTGCGCGAGTCGGTCAGCCTCGATATGATGAAGCGCAGCGAAATTGACACCTCAAAAGTTGAGCACGGCGTGGACACCGCGTGGCTGGTGGATCACCAGGACGACAGCTTCCAGCCGAGCTACGCGGTACAGCACTGGCTCGACGTGGCGGCGAAACAGAAAACCGTTGCCATTACCCTGCGCGAGCTGGCGCCCTTCGATAAGCGTTTAGGCACGACCCAGGCGGCGTATGAGAAAGCTTTCGCCGACGTGGTGAACCGCGTGCTGGACAGCGGGTACCAGGTGCTGGCGCTTTCCACCTGCACCGGTATCGACAGCTACAACAAAGACGACCGCATGGTGGCGCTGAACCTGCGCAGCCTGGTGAACGATCCGGCGCGGTATCACGTGGTGATGGATGAACTGAACGACCTGGAGATGGGCAAGCTGCTCTCCGCCTGCGACCTGACCGTCGGCACGCGCCTGCACTCCGCCATTATCTCCATGAACTTTGGCACGCCGGCCATTGCCATCAACTACGAGCACAAATCAGCAGGCATCATGCAGCAGCTCGGTATGCCGGAAATGGCCATGGATATCCGTCATCTGCTGGATGGGTCGCTCGGTGCGATGGTGGGCGACACGCTCGGCCAGCTGCCTTCGATCAATGAACGCCTGGCCGTGGCGGTGAAAGCCGAGCGCGAGAAGGGCATTGGGATGGTGAAATCGGTACTTGACCGCGTGCGGGAGGGGAAATGAAGGTTGGTTTCTTCTTACTGAAATTTCCGCTGTCGTCTGAAACGTTTGTCCTGAACCAAATCACCGCGTTTATCGATATGGGATATGACGTGGAGATTATCGCCCTGCAAAAGGGCGATACCAAAAATACCCATGCGGCGTATGCCCAGTATGGGCTGGAGGCGAAAACCCGCTGGCTGCAGGATGAGCCGTCCGGGAAGCTGAGCAAGCTGCGCCACCGTGCCAGCCAGACGCTGCGCGGGATCCACCGCGCGTCGACGTGGCGGGCGCTGAACGTTTCCCGCTATGGGGCCGAATCCCGCAATCTGATCCTGTCGGCCATCTGCGGGCAAACCGCGCAGCCGTATCGTGCCGACGTGTTTATCGCCCACTTTGGCCCGGCGGGCGTCACCGCCGCGAAGCTGCGCGAGCTGGGCGTGATTGACGGTAAAATTGCGACCATCTTCCACGGTATCGACATCTCCAGCCGCGAAGTGCTGAACCACTACACGCCGGAGTATCAGCAGCTGTTCAGGCGCGGCGACATGATGCTGCCTATCAGCGAACTGTGGGCCGGACGCCTGAAAAACATGGGCTGCCCGGGAGAGAAAATTGCCGTTTCGCGCATGGGCGTGGATTTAACGCGCTTTACCCGCCGTCCGGTGAAGGTGCCGGGCAAACCGCTGCAGATCATCTCCGTTGCTCGCCTGACCGAGAAGAAAGGCCTCCATGTGGCCATTGAAGCCTGCCGCCAGCTGAAAGCGCGCGGGGTAGATTTCCACTATCGCATTCTCGGCATTGGGCCGTGGGAGCGTCGTCTGCGCACGCTTATCGAACAGTATCAGCTGGAAGATGTCGTAGAGATGCCGGGCTTCAAGCCGAGCCACGAGGTCAAGGCCATGCTCGACGAGGCGGATGTCTTTCTGCTGCCTTCAGTGACGGGCGCCGATGGCGATATGGAAGGCATTCCGGTGGCGCTGATGGAGGCGATGGCCGTAGGTATTCCGGTGGTATCAACCCTGCACAGCGGCATCCCGGAGCTGATTCAGTCTGACCACTCCGGCTGGCTGGTGCCGGAGAATAACGCGATGGCCCTTGCGGACCGATTGGCAGCCTTCAGCGATATTGACCAGCAGGCGCTGGAGCCCGTGCTTCATAACGCCCGACAAAAAGTGGAAACCGATTTTAACCAGCAGGTGATTAACCGCCAGTTAGCGAGCCTGCTGCAAACGTTGTAACGCCGAGGATGTATGCTGAAAAAGATTACCCGACGCACCTTTGTCTCTTCTCTCTCCGTTCTGGCGGCCACGCCGCTGCTGTCGTCACGCATCGCGCGGGCGGCAAGCGGCAGAACGGTCTCTGTTAATCAGTACAACAACAACGACTGGATCGCCGCTTTTAAGCAGGCGTTTAATGACGGCGACACCGTTGTGGTCCCGGCCGGACTCACCTGCGAAAACATCAATACGGGCATTTTCATTCCCGACGGTAAAACGCTGCTGATCCGTGGGGCATTAACCGGCAACGGGCGCGGCCGCTTTGTTCTTCAGGAAGGCAGCAAAGTAATCGGTGAAGGTGCTGGTCGCACGGAGAACATTACGCTCGACGTTCGCGGCTCTGACTGCGTTATCAAAGGGCTGGCCATGAGCGGTTTTGGCCCGGTGACGCAGATCTACATCGGCGGCAAGAAACCGAGCGTAATGCGTAATTTGCTGATTGATAACATCAGCGTGAGCCAGGCCAACTACGCCATCCTGCGCCAGGGGTTCCACAACCAGGTGGACGGAGCCCGCATCACCAACAGCAAATTTAGCCATCTGCAGGGGGATGCGATCGAGTGGAACGTCGCCATCAACGATCGCAATATCCTGATCTCCGATCATGTCATCGACAACATCAACTGCACCAACGGCAAAATCAACTGGGGCATCGGCATTGGCCTCGCCGGCAGCACCTATGATAACGACTACCCGGAAAAACAAACCGTTAAGAACTTCGTGGTGGCCAACATCACCGGCAGCAACTGTCGCCAGCTGGTGCACGTGGAAAACGGTAAACATTTTGTTATTCGCAATATTAAGGCCAAAAATATAACTCCCGACTTCAGTAAAAAGGCGGGAATAGACAACGCCACGGTGGCCATTTATGGCTGTGATAATTTCATTATTGATAATGTCGATATGGTGAACAGTGCCGGAATGTTAATCGGCTATGGGGTCATAAAAGGCGATTATTTGTCCATCCCGCAGAACTTCAAGCTCAACAATATTCATCTCGATAACCGCCAGCTTGCCTATAAACTGCGCGGAATACAGATTTCATCCGGGAACGCCACCTCGTTTGTGGCGATAACTAACGTGGAAATGCAGCGGGCGACGCTGGAACTGCACAACAAGCCGCAGCATCTTTTTTTACGCAATATCAATGTGATGCAGGAAGCCGCTGTGGGGCCCGCCCTGAAGATCAACTTCGACCTGCGCAAGGATGTGCGTGGCAAGTTCATGGCGAAAGACGAGACGTTGCTGTCGCTGGCGAACATTAAAGCTGTGAATGAGAAGGGGCTGAGTTCGGTCGATATTGACCGGGTCGACCAGCAGGTGGTGAATGTGGAAAGGCTTAACTTTGCGCTTCCGCACAGATAATCGACAATCATCAGTTTTGAGACTATTCCTGGCATAAAAGCGCGATCTAATCAGATTACAACTACAGAAATTTGTGATGCTAAGGCGTAACATTGCCCAAGGATTACGGCAAATCATGCTGGCGAAAACAGGTTTAAGAGCTATAATTCGTCAACCATTTTAAGGTGGAAGAAATAATGATTAATTTGAAAGCAGTCATTCCGGTAGCAGGCCTGGGCATGCATATGCTGCCAGCCACAAAAGCCATTCCTAAAGAGATGCTGCCGATCGTCGACAAGCCAATGATTCAGTACATTGTCGACGAGATTGTTGCTGCAGGGATCAAAGAAATCGTCCTGGTTACGCACTCCTCCAAGAATGCGGTAGAAAACCACTTCGACACCTCTTACGAACTCGAAGCGCTGCTTGAGCAGCGCGTTAAGCGCCAGCTGCTGGCGGAAGTGCAGTCTATTTGTCCGCCGGGCGTGACCATCATGAACGTGCGTCAGGCGCAGCCGCTGGGGCTGGGCCACTCTATCCTGTGTGCCCGTCCGGTTGTGGGTGATAACCCATTTATTGTTGTTCTTCCGGACATTATCATCGATACCGCTTCTGCCGATCCACTGCGTTACAACCTGGCGGCAATGGTGGCGCGTTTCAATGAAACCGGCCGTAGCCAGGTGCTGGCGAAACGCATGAAGGGCGATCTCTCCGAGTACTCTGTGATCCAGACTAAAGAACCGCTGGAGACGGAAGGGCAGGTGAGCCGCATCGTTGAGTTCATCGAAAAACCGGATCAGCCACAGACGCTGGACTCCGACCTGATGGCTGTGGGTCGTTACGTTCTGAACGCCGATATCTGGGCCGAGCTGGAAAAAACCGAGCCAGGCGCCTGGGATCGTATTCAGCTGACCGACGCGATTGCCGAACTGGCGAAGAAGCAGTCCGTGGACGCTATGCTGATGACCGGCGACAGCTATGACTGCGGTAAGAAAATGGGGTATATGCAGGCGTTCGTGAACTATGGGCTGCGTAACCTGAAGGAAGGGGCGAAGTTCCGTAAGAAAATCGAGCAACTGTTAGCTGAGTAGCTGTTTGGTTATTAGACAAACACAATAGCGGCAGAAGAGCAAATGATACATTCTCATCGCTCTCTGCCGTTTTTTATTTAAAAATCAGCGGGTCACGTACTGATGCTAAGAAACGCCATTAAGTTAAACTGTGGTTTTTTTCTTGTTTTGATGTGCAATTAGGACCACAATATCAGATTAAATCTTTCATACTCAATGTGTAAGAAAGATAGATTTTGAACAATTTGCCCATTGTTTCAGTGAACTGGTAGCTGTTGAGCCAGGGGCGGTAGCGTTGATTTTTCAAACTAAATTGATATTAAACAGTGTAGGTCACTATATGAAGCAAGCTTTATCGAGAATGAAAATAAAATTGTTATCATATTTTTATAAAAGAAAAAATCGGTCTACACAATTCGGTCGTTACACTGTGTTATTTCGTCGTGCAAATATAACTAATTCTATAGTTGGTGATTATACGTATTTTGCAGGTACCGCCTCTGTCAACAATTGTCAGATCGGTAAATTTTGTTCGATTGCAGAAGGTGTCAAAATAGGTCTTGGAAAACATCCAGTTGATTTATTTTCTACACATCCAATATTTTACTCTGAAAATACATGCTTCCCTTATAAATTGAAAAATCATAGAGTTAGTAAAAAAATAATTGAGTCTATTACTGAATCCGAGAAAATCATCATAGGCAATGATGTTTGGATTGGCGTTAATGCCATCGTAATGGATGGTGTGACTATTGGCGATGGAGCCGTCATTGGGGCTGGGTCGGTTGTTACCAAAGATGTACAACCTTATACTATTGTAGGTGGTGTTCCTGCGAAATTTATTAGGGACAGACATAACATAAAATGTTCCTGGTGGGAGTTTGATGTAGATACCCTTGTAGAATTTTCCTCAAATTTTAAAAAGGGATTATAATGTACGAATTGATGTTCAAGGTCAGGCGTAAAATAGCCACTCTTTTTTCTTCATTAATTTTTCGTATTTCATTTAAAAAATTCGGAATTAAAAGCGGTATTTTTAAACCTGATATATTGCAAGGGGTAAGATATATAGAGGTTGGAGATAGAGTGGTAATCCAACCGGGGTTGTGGGCATTGGCATTAAAAATTGATAACCATAATCCGATTCTGAATATAGGTGATAACGTTTATATTGGTCGCTTTTTACATATCGTAAGTGTGCGCCGTGTAATTATCGAAAAAAATGTTCTTATCGCCGATAAGGTATATATATCAGATAATCTTCATGAATACAAAAATATTCATATTCCAGTAAGCCAACAACCTGTAATATTCAAAGGGGATGTGGTTATTAAAGAGGGTGCTTGGATAGGGGAAAATGTCTCCATCATAGGTGCTTGCATTGGTAAAAATAGTGTGATCGCAGCAAATTCTGTAGTTACGAAAGATATCCCCGATTATTCTGTTTGTGCCGGTGTACCTGCAAAAGTTATCAAAAAATACTGTTTCGAACGAAATGAATGGATCAGTGTTTCTTAATGCAATCCATTTTTACTTATTTGAGATAAAAAATGAAAATATTAGTTACTGGTGCTGCCGGATTCATCGGTTCGGCATTAGCGCGTTATATAATTAATTCAACAACTGATTCTGTGGTAAATGTTGATAAGTTAACCTATGCAGGTAACCTTCAATCTTTAAAAGACATTGAAAACAGCGATCGTTATGCTTTCGTTCATGCTGATATTTGCGATGCACAGGTATTAGACGCAATTTTTTCAACTCATAAACCTGATGCAGTAATGCATCTGGCAGCAGAAAGTCACGTTGACCGTTCAATCACCGGTCCGGCTGCGTTTATTGAAACGAATATTGTTGGAACCTACGTCTTGCTTGAAGCAGCCAGAAAATACTGGCAAAACCTGGAAGGTGAAAAGAAACAGGGATTTCGTTTCCATCATATTTCAACCGATGAAGTGTATGGGGACCTACCTCATCCTGATGAATGGGATAATAACAAAAGTCTTCCATTGTTTACTGAGCATACCGCCTATGCTCCAAGCAGCCCGTACTCTGCCTCTAAAGCATCAAGCGATCATTTAGTACGCGCGTGGCATCGGACTTATAATTTCCCAACTATTGTGACTAACTGTTCAAACAATTATGGACCTTACCATTTCCCAGAAAAGTTAATCCCGTTGGTAATTCTCAATGCATTACAAGGTAAACCGTTGCCTATTTATGGCAAAGGTGATCAGATCCGCGACTGGTTGTACGTTGAGGATCATGCCCGTGCACTCTATACCGTTATCACGGAAGGTATCGTAGGTGAAACCTACAATATCGGCGGTTATAATGAGAAAAAGAATATTGAAGTAGTACAGACCATCTGCAATATTCTTGACGAAATAAAGCCGAAGAATACCTCATATAGCGAACAAATCACTTATGTTGCCGATCGCCCAGGCCACGATCGACGCTATGCTATCGATGCCAGTAAAATCACTCTGGAACTCGGCTGGAAACCTCAAGAGACCTTTGAATCTGGTATTAAGAAAACGATTCATTGGTATCTTGATAACCAGGATTGGGTCCAAAATATTATGAGTGGTGCCTATCAGGACTGGATCAATAAAAATTACGAGCAACGCTAATCTTTTCAACCCCGTCATAAGAAGCATTGAACATGTCAAAAAGAAAAGGAATTATTTTAGCCGGTGGTTCAGGTACTCGCCTTTACCCTGTGACGATGGCGGTTAGTAAACAGCTGCTGCCAATCTATGATAAGCCGATGATTTATTATCCGTTAAGCACGCTGATGCTTGCGGGTATTCGGGATATTCTCATCATCAGCACACCTCAGGATACCCCGCGCTTTGAGCAATTACTGGGTAACGGTAAAAAATGGGGACTGAACATTGAATATAAAGTCCAGGAAAGTCCTGATGGTCTTGCTCAGGCATTTATCATTGGTGAAGAGTTTATCGGTAACGATTCTTGTGCTTTAGTCCTTGGAGACAATGTTTTCTATGGTCACGATTTGCCAAAAGAACTTGAAATGGCAATGAATCAGGAAAAAGGAGCTACAGTCTTTGCCTATCATGTGAAAGACCCTGAACGTTATGGTGTGGTAGATTTCGATGAGAATGGCAAAGCGCTTTCTTTAGAAGAGAAACCACTGAAGCCAAAAAGTAATTACGCTGTGACTGGTCTCTATTTTTATGATAATGCCGTCATTGAGATGGCTAAACAGCTGAAACCGTCAGCGCGTGGTGAATTAGAGATCACTGATATTAACCGCCTCTACCTGGAAAAAAATTCGCTCTCAGTTGCTATTATGGGACGTGGATATGCCTGGCTTGATACAGGAACGCATGAGAGTCTAATTGAGGCAGGTAACTTTATTCAGACGATCGAATCACGTCAAGGTCTCAAAGTTTCTTGCCCGGAAGAGATTGCTTATCGCAAAGGTTTCATTGATAAGAAACAGTTAGCAAAATTAGCCAAAGAACTCAATAAAAATGACTATGGCAAATATTTGCAGCATTTAGCTAAAGACTGAAAATCTAACATAAAGTACTAAAAAGTATGAAAATTATTGAAACGCCCTTAAAAGATGCTGTAATTATTGAACCTAAAGTTTTTGGTGACGAACGTGGCTATTTCTTCGAAGTATATCAGAAAAAACGTTACCAGGAATTAGGATTTGGTCTGGACTTTGTTCAGGATAATCGTTCTAAATCGACGAAAAATGTTCTGCGCGGGCTTCATTTTCAGAAAACAAAGCCTCAGGGTAAGTTAGTCTCAGTAACCCAGGGTTCTGTTTTTGATGTGGCCGTTGATCTCCGCCCAGAATCACCAACATTTGGTCAGCATCATTCAGTCATTCTATCCGAAGATAATTTTCTTCAGTTTTATATTCCTCCTGGTTTCGCTCATGGTTTCTGTGTATTAAGTGATACTGCTAGTTTCCAGTACAAATGCACAGATTATTATGATCCAACTGATGAAGGTGGTCTTATCTGGAACGATCCAGATCTGGGTATAGAATGGCCAGTTTCTAATCCTGTAGTTTCTGCTAAAGATTGTATTTTACCTTCACTTGCAAGTATCAAAGAACAGATTCTTAAAGGCTGGACAAATGGCTAAGTATACAGTTATTGGGGGTAACGGTTTTATTGGTTCACATATCGTTACATTGCTTAAAGAGCAAGGGCATGATGTCGTTGTTCCTGATCGTAACAGCTGCAATTCTCTCAATGGTGAGTTGGGCAAAGTCATTTATTGTGCTGGTAATGGTGATTGTGCTAAAAGCTATTTTTCTGTGCTGGAAGCAAATACGGTTTTGTTGGCAAAGTTACTGCAGGATGCACAGTTTGAAAAGCTGGTATATATATCCTCAACTCGAGTTTATATGAACCATCATAGCGCGAATGAAACTGACGATCTGGTAGTAACTGCGGATGATAACAGGAAGCTGTTTAATCTGACCAAACTGGTAGCAGAAGAATTGTGCCTTAAGAGCGAACGTGATGTTACTGTAGTTCGACCTAGCAATGTCTATGGTTTAGCGCTTAATAGTACATTATTCCTGCCGTCCATTATTCGTCATGCCATTAATAATGGTGAAATCAACATGTTTGTTGCACCTGAATATGCTAAGGACTATGTTTCGGTCAATGATGTCGCTAAAGCATGTGTGTGGTTGGCTGAAAACCAAAACACCAATAAAGAAATATACAATGTCGCATCTGGATTTAACGTCACAGCTAAGCAAATCGCTGATGTCATTGAAAAAGAGACGGCTTGTAAAGTTAACTGGCATGACGGTCATTTTCCTCGTGAAGAGTTCCCCGTAACAAGCATAAATAAGTTATCTACTGAAATTCCGGATTATAAACCACAACATGTGCTTGATGATTTGAAAATTATGATAGCTAGTTATAAAGAAGAACTGGCGAGATAAATATGAGTGGTTTTAAGCGGTTACTTAAAAACTCTTTATCTAATATAATAAATGGCTTCTCAAATGTAATACTTGGAATAGTTATCTCTCCAGTTTTACTACACAATCTTTCAAAGGTAGATTTTTCGATTTGGTCCCTTACTCTTCAGGTCGGGGTTTTGATCGGCATTTTTGGAATTGGTCTTCAGGTTACGGTAGGGCGTTTTGTCGCCCTTCATTTAAGTAACCCACAGAAAGTTCAAAAGGCAATGCATCAGTCATTGCTTTTTTCGTTACTGCTCAGCATGGTATGTTTGGGCGGAATATTTATTTTAGCAAAATTCTTTTTCTCATTTTTCCCTGAAGTTTCAGAAACCAACGCTAATGCTAAACTAATTCTTATATTAATTGGCAGTTCATTTGTCATTAATAACGTTTTTTCACCCTTTGTTGGTTATTTTACTGGTATAGAACGCAATGATATTACCGCTGGCATAAATATATTTTTTAAAGTGATTCTGGGCACGTTGATTCTGTTGCTTGTTCACCATGGTCTCGATGTTATTGCATGGGTTTATTTTGCAATAAACAGTTTTAATCAGATTGCATTTTATATTTTATATAAATTAAAAAATACATCTCAAAGAACAAAGTTATCATTGGATATAAATTTATTTCGAACAATAGTTGTCTTTTTCAGCGGGCTCTTAGTATGGAATATAGCCCAGTTCTTAATTTCCGGTATAGGCACCTTTACCGTCGGTAAATACTCATTTCAGGAACTAGCTGGTTTTGCCGTATTAATGACGCTTGTTAATGCTGGGGTGGGAATTTTGGGAGCCATGATTAATCCTATAATTCAACCTATGATAAGGATGCACAATCACGGGAATAACCAGCATGTTGAACTTTTGGTTAACAAACTTATCTTCATTTTCTCGATGATTGTCTTTATCGGTGTCTTTATTGCCTGGTTTGCCGCTGTTCATATACTCGGTGTCTGGTTGGGCTATCAGCAAGCGAAGAACCTGCACGTAATGTTTTCTTTGCTGCTTGCAGCTTATCTTATCCGAATGATTGCAGCGCCCTACGGACTTATGTTAGTCGCCTACGGCAAACAATTATCAATCGCCTGGCTGCCGGTGCTCGAAGGACTATTAAACTTTGCGTTGTCGATTTTCTTTGTTCGTATCTATGGCGCGATTGGAATTGCCTATTCGACGTTTATTTCAGGCGTATTAATCATGGCGGTTTACGCATGCAAGTATCGGGCTGAAGCTGAGTGTAAATCAAAACTGATATTTGTCTCGTTTCTGGTAATACCTGTGATGATAGCCATCTGCCTGGTCAGTCTGGTGATGACTCAGTCGGTAACTATCCATTGTGTTATTTATGGCATCCAGATAGCTTTTATTGTTGTATTTACTGTCTTCATAATAAAACAAGTAAAAAGCATCAAGAATCTGTTAAATCAATACTAATATTGCTTAGGTGAAAGTGTGAAAAAAGTTGGACTCGTTACTGTTTTGTTCAATTCTCCAGGTGTGCTGCCTGACTTTTATTCGAGTGTTGAAAAACAAAAATATCATAACAAGCATCTTTATATTGTGGATAACAGTACAAATCAGGATTCTTTTAACTTAACGCAAGAAATTCTCTTGAGGAAAGACATAGAGTATACCTATATTAATAATGACGGAAATAATGTTGGGGTTGCGCAGGCCAACAACCAAGGCATTGAAGAAGCTTTAAAGGATGGGTGTGAGTATATATTACTCACTAATAACGATTTACTTTTTGAACAGGAAGATACCCTCAGCAAAATGATGAGTGTTGCTGAGGAGGGACAATACAAACTTGTTTCACCTGTAATATTCAGTTATCCAGAAAAAAAAGTCTGGTACGCAGGCGCATTTTTTAATAAGAAAAAAGCTATTGCCCCTCATCTTTTTGAGGGAGCCGACTACGATGATATTTACGCTAATATTCCAGAAGAGTGCGATTATGCACCAACATGTTTTTTACTTGTACATGCTTCGATGTTTGCCACTATAGGTATGATGGATGCTCGTTACTTTGCTTATTACGATGATACTGATTTTCTCTATCGTGCAAACATAGCTGGCACCCGAGTTAGAATTATTAATGAACCTCTAGTGTTTCATAAGGTTAGTACTTCTACTGGGGGGGGGTTAAGTCTATTTGGTGCATATTATTTGACAAGGAACCGTATATTTTTTGCCAGAAAAAATATTGAAGCTCCTTATTATATTGTTAGCGTTTTATTTACCATTGTAACCCGGTTGGTTTATCCACTTTGTCGCAAAACGCCATATAAGGTTTATAAGGCTTTTGTCAGGGGTATTATCGACGGGCTAATGTTAAAAAATAAATGACTAAGAGGTTAAGGTGAGCGAAATTTCCAGTAGCACACTTGTCAATAACTATAATTTATCTACAACTTTTATTGTCAAATCACTTGTTGGGCTGTTATTAATTAATTCGCTTTTTAGTGGTGTTGACTTTTCTCAGATTGGTTTGATGAAAGGTCTTTCAAGTATTGCTGATTTTGGCCTGAAGATCATCCTTGTAATCGTATTGCTCCTACTTTTCAGGATTCGCAGTCTTAACCTTGCAAAGATATTCTTTTTTGCCTTTATCCTTCTCTTAGGTGCTGCGCTTGGTGCATTCTATCATGGTGCTGAATATGATAAAACCTTCGCACTTTTACTAAATATGCTCTTATGGTTTGTTATATTTAGTTATGCTAAAGAACTTGAAAGTAACTTTGATATATATAGTTTTAGTGTCAAGATATCAAGTTTATTTCTTGGTGTGGCGCTGATACTTTACATCATGGCGAAGTTTGGTTTTCATGTTAAAGTATTAGGTGGGGCTTGGTTATATGATGAAAACTTTCGCTTTGCAGGCACTTTTGCAGAGCCAAGTTTAAATGGCTATTTTTATGGTCTAATGTTCTTGATGGTGATGTTGTCTAATCAAAAGTACAGACTAATTCTTGCGTGTATGTTTGCCATTACCACCTATATTTCAGGTGCTAAATTTTCATTCCTGATAATCCCAGTGCTCCTTGGGCTAGTCTATTTTTTCAAGGTGAAGGGTTTTTATAACTATACATATCAACTCATTCCGTTATCTTTTATTGTTCTTTTTGTCAGTCTTGCATTCATCTATTATGACCTTTTTGCACTCATTGCAGCTAATTTGTCAAATTCTGCAACGATGACGTATGTAACTCGTCTGGGTTTCCCTATTGTCAGCATATGGCATCTTAGTGATTATCCACTTGGCAGTGGAGTATATGGTTTCAAGAGCACGCTATCACCTTTTATACATGACTATTGTCAGGCTCTTTCTGGATTGGACGTAAACTGTAATGAGATGAGATCTTATTTATCTTCGTCGGATCCCAGTGCCTATGAAAGTTTTGCACCAAAAGATGTCTTAAGTTTTATTATTTTAAGTTTCGGCCTGCCGGGCTTGCTCATATTTGTCCTGGGTATATGTTTGTTGTCAGCCAGACTTAAAGCAAATAAGAACCACTTTATCATTCTAATGTATATTGTTGCTTCGATGCTCTTTACATTACCTTTTAGATTTATTCTTTTTTATTCCTTCTTTATGTTTCAGTGTTACATCTACAGAATGCCGAGTAATAAATGATCTATATTAATGCGAGATTTTTGACTCAACGTAAAACTGGTGTACAGCAATATGCATTGGTGCTATGTCGGGAACTCGTTAAACACGTTCCTGATATCTGTTTTTTGACACCGAAAACTGACCTCATTGATGAGAAATGGAGGAAGGAATTTAATATCCTTCAAATAGGAAGTCGTAACGGTCACTTCTGGGAACAAATCGAATTACCTCGTTATCTAAGAAGCATCGGTAACCCGTTACTGCTCTGCTTCACTGGGTTATCACCTGCGTTTTACAAGAACTGTTACTTTACTATCCATGATATGTCATTGTATGCATATCCAAAGTGGTTCCGTTTCTTATACCGTGCTGTATACAAGGTTAACTATGCCATTCAGTCGAAAATTGCGAGAGGTATCTTTACGGTTAGTGACTTTTCAAAATCAGAGATAGAGAAATATTTGGCGGTTGATCCAGATAAGATCACTGTATTGCCAAACTCCGTAGATACATCTATTAACCTCAAGAATCATATTGCAAGCGAAGCGGTTAAGCATAAAGAGATTTTATTGGTTGGTACCTTAGAGCCGAGAAAAAATATCGAGTTTGTTATTAATGCTTTTTTGAATTCAAAAATCGAAGATTATAAACTCATCGTGGTGGGAGGGTTAGGGACAGCTTTCTCAAAAGTGACGTTTTCACAGCATGAGAACATTGTCTTCTGTGGATATCTATCAGATGACGATTTAGAGTTAAAATACAGAGATGCTTCTATTTTTGTCTATCCGTCACTATATGAAGGTTTCGGACTTCCTCCTCTGGAAGCAATGCAACGCGGTTGTCCTGTAATGGCTTCTGACCGCGCAAGTATCCCTGAAGTTTGTGGCGATGCGGCATATTATTTTAATCCAGAGGACTCATTAGATTTTAGTTCTAAGTTGCGTGAATTGATTGAAAATTATGATGAGCTCAGTCCTGTATTGATTCGCAATGGATATCATAGGTTAGAAAAATTTGACGTACGTGATGTTGCATCGAAACTTATGGATGTGATCTCTCAAAGGAATATTTGAATGAAGGTTTTACAGTTTAGCAAATTTTACCCTCCAGTACATGGTGGAATCGAACAGGTAGCATTCGATATAAGTGAAGGTATCGCAAAAAGTGATGACCAACCTGTTGATGTACTCTGTGTTGATCCAATTGGAGAAAGAAAAAATGACGACAAACTCCGTTATAAAGTTTACCGTCAGAAATTGTTTGCACAGCTTTTTTCAACACCGTTATCATTTTCCTTAATATCCCGATGGAGAGCGATAAGAAATAATTATGATGTTATCCATGTCCATCTTCCAAATCCACTGGCTGTTTTGGCACTCTTTTTATTCCCGCCCAAAGGGAAGATAGTTCTCCATTGGCACAGCGATATTGTTAAGCAAAAAAAATTATTGATGCTTTTTGCTCCGCTACAAAAATGGATTTTAGATAAGTGTACCAAAATTATCGTCACTAGCCCTGTGTATGGGCAGTCTTCTCCAACTTTACAGCCTTATCAGGATAAAATTGTTTGTATTCCAATTGGGGTTGATACCCATGTTATGCCACTGAATGAGGATCTTGAAAAAAGTATCAAGCAACGTTATCAAAATAAAAAGATAATTTTTTCTTTGGGGCGCCTTGTTTACTATAAGGGTATGGAATACCTGATTGATGCTGCGAAGGAACTTCCTGAAGATTACATTGTTCTTATTGGCGGTACTGGCCCATTGATTGATTCATTAATGCAAAAAATTGCTAATGATGGATTGTCAGATAAAGTAATTCTTCTTGGTAGTATCAATTATTCGGATTTGGCTTCTTATTATAAAGCATGTGACGTTTTTTGTCTGCCATCTATTCATGAATCTGAAGCTTTTGGTGTGGTTCAGTTAGAAGCTATGAGTTTCTCCAGACCGCTTGTGTCGACAAATATTCCACGAAGTGGTGTGGCCTGGGTTAATCAGCATAACGAGACTGGCATCGTTGTTGAGCCGAATGATGCTAAAGCACTTGCTAAAGGAATTGTTTCTGTTATTCAAAGCAGTGAGACATATAGTAAAGGCGCGAAAGCCAGATTTGATACTATGTTTACTAAAGAGTTGATGGTTAAGAATATAATTAATTTATATTCATCATTAAAGTGAGTTCAATCATGTCATTATTTCCTGTTGTTATGGCCGGGGGCTCCGGTAGTCGTTTATGGCCGCTTTCTCGTGTTCTCTATCCAAAACAATTTCTCTGTCTGGAAGGTGAACTGACAATGTTACAAGCGACAATTAACCGATTACAGGGCATTGAATGCGAAAGTCCCGTCGTCATTTGTAACGAACAGCACCGCTTTATCGTTGCCGAGCAACTGCGCCAGATGAATAAACTCACTGAGAATATCATCCTTGAACCGGTTGGTCGTAATACTGCTCCGGCGATAGCGTTGGCTGCACTTGCTGCAGTTCGAACCCAGCACGAGGGCAATGCGCTCATGCTGGTTCTGGCCGCCGATCACGTCATACAGGATGAAGAAGCTTTCCGTAATTCAGTTCGTAAGGCGCTGCCTTATGCTGAAAATGGAAAGCTTGTGACCTTTGGCATCGTCCCGCATAAACCAGAGACTGGCTATGGTTATATTTGTCGAGGTGTGCCATGCGTTGAAGTTGAGCATGCAGATGCATTTGAGGTCGCGCAATTTGTTGAGAAACCTAATCTTGAAACGGCGGAAGCCTATGTTGCCTGCGGTGAATACTACTGGAATAGCGGGATGTTTCTCTTCCGTGCCGATCGCTATCTTGAGGAACTGAAAAAATATCGTCCGGATATTCTTAAGGCGTGCGAAAAGGCCATGAGCTCTGTTGATCCTGACCTCAACTTTATTCGCGTTGACGAGGAAGCTTTCAGAGCTTGTCCTGATGAGTCGATTGATTATGCTGTGATGGAACAGACTTCAGATGCTGTTGTTGTGCCAATGGATGCTGGCTGGAGTGATGTCGGCTCCTGGTCTTCGCTTTGGGATATTAGCCATAAGACTCCAGAGGGTAACGTCGTTACAGGTGACGTCTTGTCCTGCAATACCGAAAATAGTTTCCTGTATTCTGAATCCGGGCTATTGACTACTGTTGGGGTGAAAGATTTAGTCGTTGTGCAGACCAAGGATGCTGTATTGATTGCCGATCGTAACGCCGTTCAGGATGTGAAGAAAATTGTCGAATCGATCAAAGCAGACGGCCGTCATGAACATCATACTCACCGCGAAGTTTATCGTCCCTGGGGTAAATATGACTCGATTGATACGGGAAGCCGCTATCAAGTTAAGCGATTGACCGTAAAGCCGGGCGAAGGTATCTCTCTTCAGATGCATCACCATCGTGCTGAGCATTGGATAGTCGTCGCAGGAACTGCGCAAGTTACAATTAACGAGCAAACCAAACTCCTCGGTGAAAATGAGTCTATTTATATTCCTGTTGGAGCAACGCACTGTCTGGAGAACCCTGGAAAGATCCCTTTGGAATTGATTGAGGTTCGCTCAGGCTCTTATCTTGGAGAGGATGATATTGTACGTTTTGCTGACAGGTATGGTCGTGTTTGAGATTACGGTAAAATTATCATGGAAAAATTAACCTGTTTTAAAGCCTACGATATTCGCGGCAAGCTGGGCGAAGAGCTGAATGAAGACATCGCGTGGCGCATCGGCCGCGCGTACGGCGAATATTTAAAACCGCAGACCATCGTGCTGGGCGGCGACGTGCGTCTGACCAGCGAGTCCCTCAAGCTGGCCCTGGCGAAAGGGCTGCAGGACGCGGGCGTGGACGTGCTGGATATCGGTCTTTCCGGGACCGAGGAGATTTACTTTGCCACCTTCCACCTGGGCGTGGACGGCGGTATCGAAGTGACGGCCAGCCACAACCCGATGGACTACAACGGGATGAAGCTGGTGCGCAAGGGCGCCCGTCCGATCAGCGGCGACACCGGCCTGCGCGACGTGCAGCGCCTGGCGGAAGCCAACGATTTCCCGCCGGTGAACGAAGCGAAGCGCGGCAGCTACAAAAAAATCAACCTGCAGAAAGAGTACATCGACCACCTGCTGGGCTACATCAACGTGGCGAACCTCAAGCCGCTGAAGCTGGTCATCAACTCCGGTAACGGCGCGGCCGGCCCGGTGGTGGACGCGCTGGAAGCCCGCTTTAAGGCGCTGAACGTGCCGGTGACCTTCGTCAAGGTGCACAACACCCCGGACGGGAACTTCCCGAACGGTATTCCTAACCCGCTGCTGCCGGAGTGCCGCGACGACACCCGCAACGCGGTGATTGAGCACGGCGCGGACATGGGGATCGCCTTTGACGGCGACTTCGACCGCTGCTTCCTGTTCGACGAGAAGGGGCAGTTCATCGAGGGCTACTACATTGTCGGCCTGCTGGCGGAAGCGTTCCTCGAGAAAAACCCGGGCGCGAAAATCATTCATGACCCGCGCCTTTCCTGGAACACCGTCGACGTGGTGTCAGCGGCGGGCGGCACGCCGGTGATGTCCAAAACCGGCCACGCCTTCATCAAAGAGCGCATGCGCGAAGAAGACGCCATCTACGGCGGCGAGATGAGCGCCCACCACTACTTCCGTGATTTTGCCTACTGCGACAGCGGGATGATCCCGTGGCTGCTGGTGACCGAGCTGCTGTGCCTGAAGGGGCAGACGCTGGGCGAGCTGGTGCGCGACCGCATGGCGGCGTTCCCGGCGAGCGGGGAGATCAACAGCAAGCTGGCGCAGCCGGCCGAGGCCATTGCCCGCGTGGAGCAGCACTTTGCGATCCACGCGCTGGAAATTGACCGTACGGACGGCATCAGCATGGCGTTCCCGCAGTGGCGCTTTAACCTGCGCTCGTCCAACACCGAGCCGGTGGTGCGCCTGAACGTGGAGTCCCGTGCTGACACGGCGCTGATGGAAGAGAAAACGCAAGAAATTCTGGCTTTGCTCAGGAAGTGAGGGTCTGCCGCCAGCGTATTTCTGGCGGCTTGACTGTACCTGGATTGTGCAATCAGTGTGACATAGATCAGCAAAAGCTATTCATGTCACCTAATACTGAGTTAACATCTCAACCACATTTCAAGCCGCGCATAAGCCGTGGTGACCACACCTGACAGGAGTATGTAATGTCCAAGCAACAGATCGGCGTTGTCGGTATGGCAGTGATGGGGCGCAACCTGGCGCTCAACATCGAAAGCCGTGGTTATACCGTCTCCGTTTTCAACCGCTCCCGTGATAAGACCGAAGAAGTCATTGCCGAAAACCCAGGCAAGAAACTGGTTCCTTTCTATACGGTGAAAGAGTTCGTTGAGTCTCTGGAAACGCCTCGTCGTATCCTGTTAATGGTGAAAGCGGGCGCAGGTACCGATGCAGCTATCGACTCCCTGAAGCCTTACCTCGAAAAAGGTGACATCATCATTGATGGCGGTAACACCTTCTTCCAAGACACCATTCGTCGTAACCGCGAGCTGTCTGCCGAAGGCTTTAACTTCATTGGTACCGGTGTTTCCGGTGGTGAAGAGGGCGCTCTGAAAGGCCCATCTATCATGCCGGGCGGTCAGAAAGACGCATACGAACTGGTTGCACCTATCCTGACCAAAATCGCAGCCGTGGCTGAAGATGGTGAGCCTTGCGTAACCTATATCGGTGCGGACGGTGCGGGTCACTATGTGAAGATGGTTCATAACGGCATCGAATACGGCGACATGCAGCTGATTGCAGAGGCTTATTCCCTGCTGAAAGGCGGTCTGAACCTTTCCAATGAAGAACTCGCGGAAACTTTCACCGAGTGGAACAAAGGCGAGCTGAACAGCTACCTGATCGACATCACCAAAGATATCTTCACGAAAAAAGATGAAGAGGGTAAATACCTGGTTGATGTGATTCTGGATGAAGCTGCCAACAAAGGTACCGGTAAATGGACCAGCCAGAGCTCTCTGGATCTGGGCGAACCGCTGTCTCTGATCACCGAATCCGTCTTCGCGCGTTACATTTCTTCTCTGAAAGAGCAGCGCGTCGCGGCATCTAAAGTGCTGTCTGGCCCACAGGCTAAACCAGCCGGTGATAAAGCCGAATTCGTTGAGAAAGTGCGCCGTGCACTGTACCTGGGTAAAATCGTTTCTTACGCGCAGGGCTTCTCTCAGCTGCGTGCAGCGTCAGACGAGAACAACTGGGATCTGAACTACGGTGAGATCGCGAAGATCTTCCGCGCTGGCTGTATTATTCGTGCGCAGTTCCTGCAGAAAATCACCGATGCCTATGCTGAAAACGCCGGTATCGCCAACCTGCTGCTGGCACCGTACTTCAAGAAGATTGTGGACGAATATCAGCAGGCGCTGCGTGACGTGGTTGCCTACGCTGTCCAGAACGGTATCCCGGTTCCGACCTTCTCTGCTGCAGTAGCTTACTACGACAGCTACCGTGCTGCTGTGCTGCCAGCTAACCTGATTCAGGCACAGCGTGACTACTTCGGTGCGCATACTTACAAGCGTACCGATAAAGAAGGCGTGTTCCATACCGAATGGATGGAATAAGTTAACTTACTCGCTGTAATCAAAACCCGGAGCCTGTCTCCGGGTTTTTTTATGCAAAAAATGTCGCCTGTTATTCGAAGTAGTCTGAATCTCGCCCCGCTCGTAGCCATTACTCCTGGTTTGCCTTGACAGTTCAGTTTGCCAGGAGGTACAAAGCCCAACAGTTATGTTTATCGCGATGGTCTGGCGGCCATCAGTACAGTTAACTCACAGAAGTCATTAGCGAATGAAAATAACAATCTCCGGAACAGGGTATGTCGGTCTTTCTAACGGCATTCTGATTGCCCAGAATCATGAAGTGGTTGCGCTGGATATCGTGCAGGCCAAAGTGGATATGCTCAATCAGAAAAAATCGCCGATTGTGGATAAAGAAATCCAGGACTATCTCAGCAATAAATCGCTGAATTTCCGCGCCACGACAGATAAAGAAGATGCATACCGCGATGCGGATTACGTCATCATTGCGACGCCTACTGACTACGATCCTAAAACCAACTACTTCAACACCTCAACTGTAGAGGCGGTGATCAAAGACGTTATCGCGATCAACCCTGATGCGGTGATGGTCATTAAATCGACCATTCCTGTCGGTTTTACCAAATCCATTAAAGAAAAATTCGGTATTGATAATATCTTCTTCTCGCCGGAATTCCTGCGTGAGGGGAGAGCGCTTTACGATAACCTGCATCCTTCGCGTATCGTTATTGGCGAACGTTCTGAGCGCGCTGAACGTTTTGCTGCGCTGCTTCAGGAAGGGGCGCTGAAGAAAGATATTCAGGTGTTGTTTACCGACTCCACTGAGGCTGAGGCGATTAAGCTCTTCGCGAATACCTACCTGGCAATGCGAGTAGCTTATTTCAATGAGCTCGACAGCTACGCAGAAAGTCTTGGCCTGAATACCCGCCAGATTATTGAAGGGGTGTGTCTCGACCCGCGTATTGGCAACCACTACAACAATCCGTCATTTGGCTACGGCGGCTATTGCCTGCCAAAAGACACTAAGCAACTGCTGGCAAACTATCAGGCTGTACCTAACAATCTGATATCGGCGATTGTTGACGCTAACCGTACACGTAAAGATTTCATCTCTGATTCTATCCTTGCGCGTCAACCAAAAGTGGTGGGCGTATATCGTCTGATCATGAAGAGCGGTTCCGATAATTTCCGCGCTTCTTCTATTCAGGGGATCATGAAGCGTATCAAGGCGAAAGGCGTGCAGGTCATCATTTATGAACCTGCAATGCAGGAAGATGAGTTCTTCCACTCACGAGTGATTCGTGATCTGGATGCGTTCAAGCAAGAAGCTGACGTGATCATCTCGAACCGCATGGCGGAAGAGCTGGCAGATGTGGCGGATAAGGTTTATACCCGCGATCTGTTTGGTAGCGACTGATTCTCTGCTTTATCCTCTAAAAAACCCGGCTGAATTGCCGGGTTTTTTATTTTCAGACCTTGTAGAAATCGCGATACCAGTCAACGAAGTTCTTTACTCCGTCTTTGACTGAGGTTTGCGGTTTAAAACCAATCACGTCATACAGTGCTTTAGTGTCTGCGCTGGTTTCCAGTACGTCTCCTGGCTGGAGAGGCAGCATGTTTTTCTCGGCTTTTTTACCCAGCGCGTCTTCCAGCGCGGTAATGTAATCCATCAGTTCAACTGGCGAACTGTTACCGATGTTGTAAACCCGGTAGGGCGCTGAGCTGGTTGCCGGTGAGCCGGTCTCAACGGTCCAGTTTGTGTCAGATTGAGGAATAACATTCTGCAGACGAATAATGGCTTCGGCGATGTCGTCGATGTAAGTGAAATCGCGCTTCATCTTGCCGTAGTTGTAAACGTCGATGCTTTTGCCTTCAACGATCGCCTTAGTGAACTTAAACAGGGCCATGTCCGGGCGTCCCCATGGACCATACACGGTAAAGAAGCGCAGGCCGGTGGTCGGCAGATTGTAGAGATGGGAGTAGGTATGCGACATGAGCTCGTTGGCTTTTTTGGTCGCGGCATAGAGCGATACCGGGTGATCCACGGAGTCGTCAGTGGAGAAAGGCATCTTCCGGTTGAGACCGTATACGGAGCTTGATGAGGCATACAGAAGATGCTGAACGTTATTATGGCGGCAGCCTTCCAGCACGTTGAGATGCCCAATAAGGTTGGCATCAGCATACGCGTGTGGGTTTTCCAGGGAGTAGCGTACACCCGCCTGCGCGGCAAGATGAATCACACGATCAAACTTCTCAGCCGCGAAAAGCGTAGCCATTCCTTCCCGGTCAGCTAATTCCAGCTTGTGAAAGGTGAAACGCTCAGATTTTAACAGTTCCAGGCGTGCCAGCTTCAGGTTGACATCGTAGTATTCATTGAGATTATCGATACCGATAACCTGATGACCAGCCTCAAGGAGGCGTTTACTGACATTCGCACCGATAAAACCTGCTGCACCCGTGACCAAAAATTTCATAGCTTCCCTCATAAACCCTATTCTACAGATGCCGTAACGCATCAGATGACGTCTATGATAGCGCGAAGGGTGTAAGTTACATAACCCATCTTTCCGATATTACTCATCGGATTCTTATAGAAAAATCGCCAGTAATCGATAAACTATACAAACAAAATTATGTTTGCCCTTTTTTTATCAGTTAGGGATTGTATGACGCAAAATAACAATAGCCAGGTCAGCCGAGGCAATGACCCGGAGCAAATTGATTTACTTGATTTAATGCTGCAGCTGTGGCGTGGGAAGTGGGTGATAGCCGCCTTTATTGTTGTTTGTATCGCCCTGGCAATTGGATATCTCTCTGTCGCAAAGGAAAAATGGACCTCAAGTGCGATTATTACGCAACCAGATGCGGCCCAGATTGCCAGTTATTCTAATGCATTGAACATCCTTTATGGTACCGCAGCACCTACAATGCTTGACAACCAAACGCGCGCTATCGGTCGTTTTAGCTCCTCATTCTCGGCGTTGTCGCAGGCTCTTGAAAACCAGGCAGTGCCTGAAAAACTGACGATCGAGCCCACGGTTAAAGAGCAGCCGCTCCCATTAATAGTATCGTATACCAGTACATCTGCAGAAGCTGCGCAAAAGCAATTGGCACAGTTCATCCAGCAGGTAGATGAGCAAACGGCTAAAGAACTGGCCGCTGACCTTAATGATAACATCAAAGCGCAGATAAAGGCCCTGAATGATTCCCTGCAAAACCAGGAGAAAGTCGCTCAGGAACAGAAAGATCTGCGTATAAAACAGATTGCTGAGGCACTCAAGAACGCTGAAGCAGCGAAAATTACCTCGCCGCGTCTCCAGCAAACCCAGGAGGTGACTCAGGAAACGATGTTCTTGCTGGGAAGTGAGGGACTGAGATCAATGATTGACAACGAAGCTTCTCTCCCTTTGGTCTTTCCCAGAGCTTATTACCAGACCAGGCGAAATCTGCTGGACATCCAGAATCTGAGCGTTAACCCAGACACGATCCACGTTTACCGTTATGTCATGAAGCCGGAACTCCCTGTGCGCCGTGACAGCCCAAAAAAAGCAATTACTCTTATTCTTGCTGTACTGCTGGGCGGGTTGCTTGGTTCCGGTTTTGTGCTTGGCCGCAACGCATTGCGCAACTACAAACCAAAAGTCTGATTTGCAGATTAAAAAAACCGGGGATATTCCCCGGTTTTTTTATTTGTGACGTTTTCGAAGATTTTCAATCACCGCCGTCAAATCCAGCTCCTGATCCTGCAGCAGCACCAGCAGGTGATACATCAAATCAGACGCTTCATTTGTCAGCTCCTCGCGGTCATGCACGGTCGCGGCCAGCGCGGTCTCAACGCCTTCTTCACCTACCTTCTGTGCGATACGCTTGGTACCGCTGGCGTACAGCTTCGCGGTATAGGAACTCTCGGGATCTGCAGTCTTACGCTCTGCCAGCAGTTGCTCCAGTTGATACAGGAACAACCACTGGTGGCTCGCCTCGCCGAAGCAGCTGCTGGTGCCCTTATGGCAGGTTGGGCCGATTGGGTTTGCCAGCACCAGCAGGGTGTCGTTATCGCAGTCAGGCGTTATGCTCACTGCATTCAGGAAATGACCCGAGGTCTCGCCTTTGGTCCACAGGCGTTGTTTCGTGCGCGAGAAAAACGTCACTTTGCCGCTGTCGATTGTTTTCGCCAGCGCGTCCTGATTCATATACCCCAGCATCAGCACTTCGCCTGAGACGGCGTGCTGGACGACCACCGGCAGTAATCCGTCCGTTTTTTCCCAGTCCAGCTGCGCCTGTTGTTGCTCTGTTAACATACCCTGATCTCCACGCCCTGGTCGGCCAGGTACGTTTTTAACTCACCAATATTAATAATCTGTTTGTGGAACACGGAAGCGGCCAGCGCGCCGTCCACGTTGGCGTCGCGGAAGGCTTCGAGGAAGTGTTCCATGGTGCCTGCGCCGCCGGAGGCAATCAGCGGAACGTGGCAGACCGCACGGACTTTTTTCAGCTGCTCGAGGTCATACCCGTTACGCACGCCGTCCTGGTTCATCATGTTGAGGACAATTTCACCCGCGCCACGCTTCTGCACTTCCTGCACCCAGTCGAGCGTTTCCCACTGCGTCACGCGCGTGCGGCTTTCATCTCCCGTGTACTGGTTGACGTGATACTTTCCCGTTGCGGCGTCATACCAGGTGTCGATCCCGACCACAATACACTGCACGCCAAAGCGATCGGCAAGGCGGGTGATCAGCTCCGGGTCGGCCAGGGCAGGGGAGTTGATAGAAATCTTGTCGGCGCCAAAAGAGAGAATTTTGGCCGCGTCGTCAGCGGACTTAATCCCGCCCGCCACGCAGAACGGGATGTCGATCACTTCAGCCACGCGTGCGACCCAGCTTTTGTCGACCACGCGTCCATCGCTGGAGGCGGTAATATCATAAAAGACCAGCTCGTCTGCACCTTCATCGGCATAGCGTTTTGCCAGCGGGACGATGTCGCCAATGATCTCGTGGTTGCGGAACTGCACGCCTTTCACGACCTGGCCGTCACGTACGTCCAGGCAAGGGATTATCCGTTTTGCCAGCATTGAATCGCCTCCGTCACAGTAAATTTACCTTCCAGCAGGGCCCGGCCCACAATCACGCCCTGCACACCGGTACCGCGCAGCGCGGCTACGTCGCCTATATCACCAATTCCGCCTGAAGACTGGAAGGCTACCTGCGGATAACGCGCACAAACCTCTTCATAAAGCGAGACGTTGGAGCCAGCCAGCGTACCGTCGCGGGAGATGTCAGTGCATAACACGTGCTTCAGGCCAACGGGCAAATAGATATCAACCAGCTCTTCCAGCGTCACGCCGGAGTTTTCCTGCCAGCCGCTGACGGCCACCTGTTTATGACCCTGTTCGTCAATACGCACGTCCAGCGCCAGGACCAGGGCATCGGCGCCAAAGCGGCGGAACCAGCCTTTCACGATCTCAGGATCTTTCACGGCGGTTGAACCCACCACCACGCGGGCCACGCCCGCGTCCAGCAGCGCCGCGACGTCATCTTCCGTACGCACGCCGCCGCCGACCTGGACGGGCACATCAACACCCGCAACAAGTTGTTTAAGCAGCGGGATCTGGCGCTTCGCCGGATCTTTCGCGCCCGTCAAATCCACCAGGTGCAGTACCTGCGCACCCTGGGCGGCATAATCCTGCAGACGCGGCAGCGGGTCGTTTCCGTAGTCGCGCTGCTGGCCGTAATCGCCCTGATGCAGACGGACAACCGTACCGTCAATTAAATCTAACGCGGGAATAATCATTACATCTCCAGGAAGTTTTTCAGCAGCTGCGCGCCCGCGGCGCCAGAGCGCTCCGGGTGAAACTGCACGCCGAAGAAATTGTCTTTCTGTACGGCCGCCGTAAATGCCTCGCCGTAGGTGCACTGGGCGATCGTATTCACGTTCACCGGCATGGCGTAGCTGTGCACGAAGTAAAAATACGCGCCGTCTTCGATGCCGCGAAACAGCCGGTCGCCCGCTTTGGCGTAAACGCGGTTCCAGCCCATATGCGGCAGAGGCAGGCCGTGGTCGGTCATTTTCGGCACGTCTTCATCAATAATGCCCAGCAGGTCAACGCCGTTGCTCTCTTCGCTGCGGCGGCCCAGGATCTGCATGCCCAGGCAAATGCCCAGCACCGGCTGGGTACAGGCTTTGATCAGGTCGACCAGCTCGCGTTCGCGAATTTGATCCATCGCCGCCTGCGCGGTGCCCACGCCCGGTAAAAAGAGTTTGTCGGCGCGCAATACCACGTCCGGGTCACGGCTCACCACCGGCTCATAGCCGTGGCGCGCAATGGCCGATTTTACGGAGTTCAGGTTGGCGCATCCGGTATCCAGAATGACCACATTCATTACAGCACTCCTTTCGATGAAGGCAGGGCGTCACCTTCCACGCGAATTGCCTGGCGCAGGGTACGGCCAAAGGCTTTGAAGAGACTCTCCACGCGGTGGTGGTCGTTCTTACCTTTGGTCTTCAGGTGCAGCGTCAGGCCCATGGTGTAGGACAATGAACGGAAGAAATGCTCCACCATTTCGGTGCTCAGATCGCCCACGCGCTGGTAGGTGAAATCGGCTTTATACTCCAGATGCGGACGACCGGAGATGTCCATCGCGCAGCGCGCCAGACATTCGTCCATCGGCAGAACAAAGCCAAAACGGTTAATACCGCGCTTGTCGCCGAGCGCCAGCTTCAGGGCTTCACCCAGCGCCAGGCCGGTATCTTCCACGGTGTGGTGATCGTCAATGTAGAGATCGCCTTTTACCGTAATTTCCATGCGGAAACCGCCGTGGGTGGCAATCTGGTCGAGCATGTGGTCGAAGAAACCGACGCCGGTGTGGATCTTGCTGCCGCCTTCACGGTCCAGCCAGACCTTCACGTCAATCTGTGTCTCTTTGGTGTTGCGCTCAACGTGGGAATAACGGTCGCGTTTTGTCAGCTGCTCGCCAATCTTCGCCCAGTTAAGGTTGTTGCGGTCGTAGCGCAGTCCCGCGATGCCCATGTTTTCCGCCAGCGTAATATCGGTGATGCGATCGCCGATGACATAGCTGTTGGTTTTATCCAGCGCATCTTCAGCCAGGTAGCGCTCTACCAGCTTCACCTTTGGCTTACGGCAGTCACACTCGTCGGCCGGCATGTGCGGGCAAATCAGCACTTCATCAAATACCACGCCCTGAGAGGTCAGCACCTGCATCATCAGATTATGCGGGCCGTCAAAGTCCGCCTGCGGGAAGCTGTCGGTACCCAGACCATCCTGGTTGGTGATCATCACCAGCTTAAAGCCTGCTTTTTGCAGTTTGAGCAGAACCGGGATCACGTCCGGTTCAAAGGCCAGCTTGTCGAATCGATCGACCTGAAAATCGGCTGGTGGCTCCGAAATGAGGGTGCCGTCACGATCGATGAAAAGGATCTTCTGGGTCATACTTTCTCCGCTTTCAGGGCGTCAATCACGCGCTGGCTCTCTGCGCGGGTGCCGACGGTAATGCGCAGGCAGCCACTCAGAGAAGGTTGTTTATTCTGGTCTCGTAAGATAATGCCCTGATCCCATAAAGATTTAAATACGGCACTCGATGCGGTGAAGCGCACCAGGATGTAGTTAGTTTCCGAGTCGAATACCTGCTCCACGCAAGGGATACCCTTCAGGGCGGTCACCAGATACTGACGTTCCTCCAGAATTTGCGCCACGCGCTCGCGCATCGCGTTGATCCCCTGAGGCGTCAGCGCCTGTGCCGCAATATCAGCAACCGGCGTCGAGAGCGGGTATGGGGCGATCACTTTCAGCAGCAGGTCGATGACCTCTTTATTCGCCAGGGTGAATCCGCAGCGCAGGCCCGCGAGGGCAAAGGCTTTCGACAGCGTACGCAGCACCACCAGGTGCGGATACTCTTCCAGCCAGCCTGCCAGCGTCGCCTGCGGGCAGAACTCGATGTAGGCTTCGTCGGCCACCACCAGCGCTTTACCGCGCGTCATCTCCAGCAGGGTGCGAATATCCTGCGGGTTGATAACCTGTCCGGTCGGGTTGTTCGGGCTACAGACAAACACGACTTTTACGCCATCGAGATTGTCGGCAATCCCCTGAAGATCCAGCTGCCAGTTCTCCAGCGCCTGCACGTTGCGACACGCTACGCCGAAGGTTTCCGCGCTGACGCTGTACATGCCGTAGGTAGGCTGGCAGTACATCACCGCGTCTTTGCCCGGCTCGCAGAAGGCGCGGATCAGCAGTTCAATGCCCTCATCCGCGCCGCGGCTGACCAGCACCTGCTCTGGCTTCACTCCCGCGTACTGCGCGTAGTTTTCAATCACCGCTTTCGGCTGACACTCCGGATAGCGGTTCAGCGTTTGCTGCGACAGTTCAAACTGTACCGCCGTCGGGAATTCGTTAGCATTCAGCCAGACATCTCCTTTGCCTCCGAGACGACGCGCCGACTGGTAAGGCGTCAGGCGACGGACATTTTCGCGGGCTAACTCTTCAATGTTCATGCTTGCTCCTTCAGGGCTGCAACGCGCAGCGTAACGGCATTTTTGTGGGCGGTCAGCCGCTCGGCGGCGGCCAGGGTTTCAATAGTTGAAGCCAGTGACGCAAACCCTTCGCGGGAGAGCTCCTGCACGGTCATGCGTTTCTGGAAATCCGCCAGACCCAGGCTCGAACAGGTTGAGGTGTAGCCATACGTGGGCAGCACGTGGTTGGTGCCGGAGGCGTAATCGCCCGCGGACTCCGGTGACCAGTCACCGAGGAACACCGAGCCTGCGCTGGTAATGCTGTCGACCAGATCGCGCGCGCTGCGGGTCTGAATAATCAGGTGCTCCGGGCCGTACTGGTTGGAGATGGCAATGCACTGGTCCAGGTCGCGCGCCACAATCAGGCGGCTGGCCGCTAATGCCTGGCGTGCCGTGTCGGCGCGGGGCAGGTCGGCAAGCTGACGCTCAACGGCTTCGCCCACGCGTTTCGCCATATCGGCATCCGGCGTCAGCAGGATGACCTGCGAGTCCGGGCCGTGTTCCGCCTGAGAAAGCAGGTCGGACGCCACGAAGTCCGGCGTTGCGCCGCTGTCGGCAATCACAAGCACCTCAGACGGGCCGGCAGGCATATCTATGGCCGCGCCGTCCAGGCGCTGGCTGACCTGGCGCTTGGCTTCGGTCACATACGCATTGCCCGGACCAAAAATTTTGTCGACCTTAGGAATGGAGTCTGTGCCAAACGCCAGGGCCGAAATCGCCTGCGCGCCGCCCACTTTATATACCGCCTGCACGCCGCACAGCTTCGCCGCGTAGAGGATCTCGTCGGCAATCGGTGGCGGTGAGCACAGCACCACTTTCTGACACCCGGCAATTCGCGCGGGAGTCGCCAGCATCAGTACGGTGGAGAACAGCGGGGCAGAGCCGCCGGGAATATAGAGGCCAACGGATGCAACCGGGCGCGTGACCTGCTGGCAACGCACGCCGGGCAGGGTTTCGACATCCACGGTCTGCAGCTTTTGCGCGGTGTGGAAGGTATCAATGTTTTTCACCGCAACGGCCATCGCCTGCTTGATATCGTCACCCAGACGATTGCTGGCATCAATGATTTCCTGCTCGGTAACCTGTAATGCGCCGACTTCCGTCTTATCAAACTTCGCGCTGTATTCACGCAGCGCGTCATCGCCACGGGCTTTGACGTTATCCAGGATCTCCGCCACGGTGCGTGAGATGCTCTCAGAGGCGGAAATCGCCGGGCGCATCAGCAACTCGCGCTGCCGTGCGTCGCTACAGGTATTCCAGTCGATGATTGTGTTAAAGCTCATGGCCATTACTCCATCATCTTCTCAATCGGCAGCACCAGGATGGAGCTTGCGCCCAGCGCCTTCAGTTTTTCCATGGTTTCCCAGAACAGGGTTTCGCTGCTCACCATGTGCATCGCCACGCGCTGCTGATCGCCCGCCAGCGGAAGGATGGTTGGGCGTTCGGCGCCCGGCAGCAGGGCAATCACTTCATCCAGACGCTCGGTTGGGGCGTGCATCATGATGTATTTAGACTCACGCGCCTGAATCACGCCCTGAATACGGGTCAGCAGTTTGTCGATCAGCTGCTGTTTGGCGTCGGCCATCTCGCCGTCACGCTGAATCAGGCACGCTTTAGAGCGGTAGATAACCTCCACTTCGCGCAGACCGTTGGCTTCCAGCGTCGCCCCGGTAGAGACGAGGTCACAGATGGCGTCCGCCAGACCTGCACGCGGCGCCACTTCAACAGAGCCGTTCAGCAGGCAGGACTTAAACTGCACGCCTTTCTGGTCGAGATAACGCTTTAACAGGTGAGGGTAAGAGGTGGCGATACGTTTGCCGTTCAGCGCGGCCGGGCCGTCCCACGCTTCGTCAACCGGCGTTGCCAGGGACAGGCGGCAGCCGCCGAAGTCCAGACGACGCAGGGTGAAGTAACGCGGGTCTTCGCCCTGCGCGCGGCGGGTCAGCAGCTCTTCTTCAAGCACGTTTTCCCCGATAATGCCGAGGTCAACGACGCCATCCATGACCAGGCCGGGAATATCGTCATCACGCACGCGCAGAATGTCGATGGGCATGTTTTCAGCCAGAGCAATCAGGCGCTGGGTGTGCAGGTTAATTTTAATCCCGCAGCGGGCCAGCAGTTCGCGTGAGTCGTCGCTCAAACGGCCTGATTTTTGAATAGCTATGCGTAAGCGTGAGTTATCTAACATTCTTTATTCCTCGTTAACCTGTTTTAACCTGTCTGAATTCGGTCCAAAAAAAAGCCCCCGGAAGAAGATCTTCCGGGGGCTTTTTCATGCGTTCATGCACCACTGGAAGATCCAAACGTCTTCCAGCACACATCGCCTGAAAGACTAGTCAGGATGATGGTGATGATGGTGGTGTTTAAATTGAACGCGTGTCATATAAATTCTCGATGAATGCTTATTCATTTGATGTCTTTTAACCTAAACCAGTTGTACGACATATTGCAAGGGCTTTTTTTGATCATTAATTCATTTCATATTGATGCTATGAATTGTGTGTTCTGCCGGGCTGGCGTAGCCTTATAAAAGACGAGTGAGAGTCAGGAGAATTTGCATGAAAAAGGTCGCGATTGTCGGTTTAGGATGGCTGGGAATGCCGCTGGCGATGTCATTAGCCGCGAAAGGCTGGCAGGTGACCGGGAGCAAAACAACGGCGGATGGGGTAGAGGCGGCGCGCATGTGCGGTATTGACGGCGTTGAGCTGCGCCTTGAACCGGAGCTGGTGTGTGATGCTGACGATCTGGACACGCTGATGAACGTCGATGCGCTGGTGATCACGCTCCCCGCGCGGCGCAGTGGACCGGGCGAGTCGTTTTATCTGCAGGCGATGCAGGAGATCGTCGACAGCGCGCTGGCGCACCATGTTCCGCGCATCATTTTTACCAGCTCGACGTCGGTGTATGGCGAAGTTGAGGGCGTTGTTAAAGAGAGTTCAGAGCGCCGTCCCGTGACGGCGAGCGGTCAGGTTCTGAAAGAGCTGGAAGACTGGCTGCATAATCTTCCCGGCACGCAGGTCGATATCTTACGTCTGGCGGGGCTGGTGGGTCCTGGCCGCCACCCGGGACGCTTTTTTGCCGGAAAGTCTGCGCCAGACGGCCAGCATGTCGTCAATCTTGTGCATCTTGACGATGTTGTAGGCGCGATTGAGCTACTCTTGCAGGCTCCGAAAGGTGGACACATCTATAATATATGTGCACCTTCTCATCCGGCACGCAGTACGTTTTACCCGCTGATGGCACGTCAGCTGGGCCTGGCTCCGCCGGTTTTTGGTGAGGCAAAGGATGACAGCAAAGGCAAAATTGTTGATGGCAATCGCATTTGTCATGAGCTGGGGTTTGAGTATCAGTATCCCGATCCGCTGGTGATGCCCATGGAATAAGACCCGCAGCGGAGACGATCGCGCACCAGAAGGGGGCGAGCATGAAACCGCTGCTGGATGTTCTTATTATTCTGGATGCTCTGGAAAAAGAGGGGAGCTTTGCCGCTGCGTCAGCAAAGCTCTACAAAACCCCGTCAGCGCTGAGCTATACCGTTCAAAAACTGGAAAGCGATCTCAATATCCAGATCCTCGATCGTTCCGGACACCGCGCACGTTTCACCCGTACCGGACAGATGCTGCTGGAAAAAGGCCGCGAAGTCCTCCATACCGTTCGTGAACTAGAAAAACAGGCCGTGAAACTCCATCAGGGTTGGGAAAACGAGCTGGTTATTGGCGTGGATGATACTTTTCCGTTTTCTCTCCTGACGCCGCTGATTGAAGCCTTCTATCAACACCACAGCGTGACCCGGCTTATCTTTATCAATGGCGTGCTGGGTGGCTCCTGGGATGCCTTAACGCAGGGCAGGGCGGACATTTTCGTCGGTGCACTCCATGAGCCTCCCCAGCTGAGTGATTTTGGTTTTGCCCGCCTCGGCGTGCTGGAGCAGGTATTTGCCGTGGCACCCCATCACCCGTTGGCTCAGGAATCCGAGCCGCTTAACCGTCGCGTAATTAAAGGCTACCGCGCCATAGTTGTTGGGGACAGCTCTCGTCCGGAATGCTCGGTCTCCTCGCAGCTGCTTGATGAGCAGGAGGCCATTACCGTTTTCGACTTTAAAACCAAGCTGGAACTGCAAATAAGCGGCCTCGGCTGCGGCTATTTACCGCGCTATCTGGCGCAGCGGTTTATTGACAGCGGCGCGCTTGTTGAAAAACAGGTACTTGCTCAAAGCAGTAATGAATCGGTGTGGGTCGGCTGGAATGAACAAACTGCCGGGCTTGCCAGCGCCTGGTGGCGGGACGAAATTTTAGCAAATAGTGCTATCGCCGCCGTTTACTCTCAGCCCGGCGTCCAGAAATCAGCCAGTTAGCAAAAAGAAAATCGGCCCGCGCTTTGCAAAGTATTGCCTTTTGTATCCGAAGTGGGGCAAAATGCGGCCGCTGCAACCAAATGAATAATCGACGATATAAAAGGCGTCGGTTATTTTTTTTTGCATGTACGAAACGAAACTAAAAACCAAGAGGCCGGGCTTCGTACCGGATAGATATTTACTAAAATCCGACAGTTGTTGTCGCTGAGGAAGAAACAAATGGGGCAATTTTTCGCTTACGTGGCGGTTATCACCGTAAAGGAGAATAACTATGTCGCATAACGCAACTCCAAACACCTCTCGCGTGGAATTACGTAAAACGCTTACGTTGATTCCGGTTGTTATGATGGGCCTGGCCTATATGCAACCGATGACGCTGTTCGATACATTCGGTATCGTATCAGGCCTTACTGACGGTCACGTTGCAACGGCGTACGCCTTTGCGCTGGTCGCCATTCTCTTTACAGCGCTGAGCTACGGAAAACTGGTTCGCCGTTTCCCGTCTGCAGGCTCTGCCTATACCTATGCTCAGAAATCCATTAGCCCGGCGGTTGGCTTTATGGTGGGCTGGTCATCTCTGCTGGACTATCTGTTCATGCCGATGATCAACATTCTGCTGGCAAAAATTTACTTCGAAGCGCTGGTGCCTTCTGTTCCATCGTGGATCTTCGTTGTCGCGCTGGTGGCCTTTATGACCATCTCTAACCTGCGCAGCATCAAGACCGTGGCGAACTTCAACACCCTGATTGTTATTCTGCAGATGGGTATCGTTGCGGTTATCGTGGGGTTAATCATTTACGGCGTGTCCCACGGTGAAGGCGCAGGTACGCTGGCCAGCACCCGTCCGTTCTGGTCTGAAGGCGCGCACGTTGTGCCGATGATCACCGGTGCAACCATCCTGTGCTTCTCGTTCCTGGGCTTTGACGGTATCTCTTCTCTGTCTGAAGAGACCAAAGACGCCGAGCGCGTGATCCCGAGAGCGATTTTCCTGACCGCGCTTATTGGCGGCATGATCTTTATCGGGGCTTCCTACTTCCTACAACTGTACTTCCCGGACATCTCTCGCTTTAAAGAGCCGGACGCATCACAGCCTGAAATCATGCTGTATGTTGCAGGGAAAACCTTCCAGTGGGGCGTGCTGATCTTCTCCAGCGTAACCGTACTGGCATCCGGTATGGCGGCACACGCAGGTGTTTCTCGCCTGATGTACGTAATGGGTCGTGATGGTGTGTTCCCAACCCGTTTCTTCGGCTACGTTCATCCGAAATGGCGTACTCCGGCGTGGAACGTACTGCTGGTTGGCGCAATCGCACTGATGGCCATTAAATTTGACCTGGTGACTGCAACCGCGCTGATTAACTTTGGTGCGCTGGTGGCATTTACCTTTGTTAACCTCTCGGTGATCTCTCAGTTCTGGATCCGCGAGAAGCGTAATAAAACGCTGAAAGACCACTTCAACTATCTGGTGCTGCCAATGTGTGGCGCGCTGACGGTGGGTGCGCTGTGGATTAACCTGGAAGAGAGCTCTATGGTTCTGGGTCTGATCTGGGGTGCTATCGGTCTGATTTATCTGGCTTGCGTAACCAAAAGCTTCCGTAACCCGGTACCTCAGTACGAAGACGTCGCGTAAGCGCAGCGACATCGGACAAAAAAAAGCCGGAGACATCGCCTCCGGCTTTTTTTATACCCCTCGCTCAGACAATCTCTTGAGCGTACTGGAACAGGGATTTCAACAGTGCCTGCTTTTCAGCATCCCCTTCATACTGGCCATAAAGCATTTCCAGCTCCTGGGCATAGCTATTAAGGAACTCCGGGGTAAAGACATTACGACGATGCTGCAGCCAGCGATCCTGCTCTGCTTCGTCCAGCGTGCCGGGATAGTTACGCGCGCGGTAGTTAAACATCAGCTTTTCGATGCGTTTATCTGCGAAAGTAATATCCAGCGCCGGTAAGTTACGCGGCTCGGTTTGCAGAACGATATTCATCGCCGCGCGATCGGCATCGCTGAAGAAACCGTTATAGAGCTGGGCATCCACGTTTTCAGACGGCACGAACGGCTCCGCCTCGGCAAAGATGGCAACCACTTTCTCGCGCACCTGCGGGTTTTCGCGCAGCACTTTCAGGTTATCGAGGCAGTGCTGACGGTTAATGCCCAGTCTGTCCGCATCTTCCGGGCGCAGCGTATTCGCCTGCGCGAGTACCGGACATTTATTGATATGCACCAGTTTGACCGGCACCGCAGGCAGATCGCCGAGCTCATTTTTCGGGGTATAAAGCCGTTCGCGCAGTGTATCGCTGTCGAGCTCAAGCAGCGGCGAAATATCGCCAGCTAAATCCACCATGATGACCGCATTACGGTTGTCCGGATGCCAGGCCAGCGGGGCAACCCAGCTGGTATTACCGCGCCAGGCGCCAAACATGCCGGAAATATGCACCAGGGGTTTCATCTGCGGTACGTCGATAAGGGTCATGAGCTTCTGCTTGCTGCGGTGGCTCAGCAGATACTCAAACAGCCGGGGCTGCGCGTTTTTCACCAGCTTCGCCATGGCAATGGTGGCATAGACGTCCGCCATCGCGTCGTGGGCATTGCTGTGCTCGATGCCGTTGGCGCGCGTCAGGTGTTCCAGCCGGAAGCTGGTCAGCCCTTCCTCATTTTCCGGCCAGTTAATGCCCTCAGGACGCAGGGCGTAGCAGGCGCGCATGATGTCGAGCAAATCCCAGCGTGAATTGCGGTTCTGCCAGCTCCAGGCATAGGGATCGTAGAAGTTGCGATAGAAGATGTTGCGCGTGACTTCGTCATCGAAGCGGATGTTGTTGTAACCGACCACGCAGGTATTGGGGACGGTAAACAGATCGTGGATGCGTCGGGCGAATTCTGCCTCGTTAACGCCTTTCTCGCGCGCTTCCTGAGGAGTGATCCCGGTGACCATGACCGCCCCGGGCTGCGGCAGGTAGTCATCAGCCGGTTTGCAGTAAAAGACCTCAGGCTCGCCAATAATGTTGAATTCGTCGTCGGTACGGATGGCGGCAAACTGCGCCGGTCGGTCCAGCGCCGGGTGCGTGCCAAAGGTTTCGTAGTCATGAAATAAAAAAGTCGGGCGAGCGGCAGAGTCAGACACCAGTAATACCATCCTGTTAAAAAATGACGTCACTATGGTAAACGATCGTGCGGTTCAGACCGAATAAAAAGCACCGCCGTCGAGCAAATTTGCGCGTCAGCTTCAGAGAAAAACCTGTGCTCTGTCACATTTTTTTGCAATTAAGCCAGGTAACGACATCAGAACTCCCGTAAAAAGGTCATCGATTTTTAATGACCTGAGGATATACCGTTGAAACGCCGTCTGTTTATTGCTGTTTCTTTACTCGCTTCGAGTGTCTCATCTGCTTTTGCGGCCGAACCGCTGGATTTTTCGCCGCAGCCTCCGGCCATTCAGGCTGGCTCCTGGGTGCTGATGGACTACACGACTGGTCAGATCTTAACGGCGGGCAACGAACATCAACAACGTAATCCGGCGAGCCTGACCAAGCTGATGACGGGGTATGTGGTTGATCGGGCCATTGATAGCCATCGCATTACGCCGGACGACATTGTCACAGTAGGGCGTGACGCCTGGGCAAAAGGTAACCCGGTTTTTGACGGCTCGTCTCTGATGTTCCTGAAAGAGGGCGATCGCGTCAGCGTGCGCGATTTAAGCCGCGGTCTGATTGTCGATTCCGGCAACGACGCCTGCGTGGCGCTGGCCGATCACGTGGCGGGCGGTCAGCCGCAGTTTGTGAAGATGATGAACGACTACGTGCAGAAGCTTAACCTGCGCGATACGCACTTTGAAACCGTCCACGGGCTGGATGCGCCGGGCCAGCACAGCTCGGCCTATGACCTGGCCGTACTCTCCCGGGCCATCATTCACGGCGAGCCTGAGTTTTATCATATGTACAGCGAAAAGAGCCTGACCTGGAACGGGATCACCCAGCAAAACCGTAACGGCCTGCTATGGGATAAAACCATGAACGTGGACGGGCTTAAAACGGGGCACACCTCGGGGGCGGGCTTTAATCTGATTGCGTCCGCCGTTGACGGGCAGCGCCGTTTAATCGCGGTGGTGATGGGGGCGGACAGCCCGAAAGGGCGTGAGGACCAGGCCCGGAAACTGCTGCACTGGGGGCAGCAGAATTTCGATACGGTGCAAATCCTGCATAGCGGTAAAAAAGTGGGGACAGAGCGTATCTGGTACGGCGATAAGGAGCAGGTGAAACTGGGCACCGACCAGGACTTCTGGCTGGCCCTGCCGAAAGCGGAAGTGCCGAACATCAAAGCCAAATACGTGCTGGATAAAAAAGAGCTGGAAGCGCCGATTGCTGCGCACCAGCGGGTCGGGGAGATCCAGCTCTACGATCGCGACAAAGTGGTGGCACACTGGCCGCTGGTGACGCTGGAAGCCGTTGATAAGGGCGGCCTGTTCTCACGCATGAGCGATTATCTCCACCACACGCTTTAACCGCTGATGGGCAGACTGGCAGGGTTGCGAGTCTGCTCACATAATAAACACTCCTCGTTTGCCGATAATAGTAATCCAGCTTTATAGTGTATAAATATACAGTAATAAATGGAGGCAGCATGGACTACAGCATCAAGCAGCAACAGAAACGTAAGATTGCCGGTTTTCATTTGGTCGGACCGTGGGAACAAACGGTAAAACAGGGCTTTGAACAGCTGGTCATGTGGGTGGACGGGCGCCACATTGAGCCGCTGGAATGGGTTGCGGTCTACTATGATAACCCCGACGAGGTCCCGGCAGAAAAACTGCGCTGCGATACGGCCGTTACGGTGCCGGACGATTTCGTTATCCCGGAAAACAGCGAAGGCGTCATGATGACGGAAATCGCGGCCGGGGATTATGCCGTGGCGACGGCGCGCGTGGAAAACTACGACTTCGCCACGCCGTGGTATCAGTTCTTCAACTCTCTGCTGCAGGACAATAAGTACCAGATGGCGCTTAAACCCTGCTTCGAACGCTATCTCAATGACGGCAATGCAGACGGCTACTGGGATATCGAAATGTATATCGCGGTAGAGCGTAAAACGGCTTAAGCCTGCTAAACGAAGGGTTTTTCAGCCGGGGGCGATCCGCCCGGCTGAAAACACAGTACAATTGTGATTTGCCGTGTAGCTGGAGAGCGGGTGTGCGTCCCGACAAATCATTAACCCCTTTTGAAATTCGGTTGTACAAACATTACCGCGTGGTGCACGGGTGTCGCATCGCGCTGGCGTTCGTATTGACGTTTGTACTGGTCCGTTTGCTTGATGTTCCGGAAGGGACGTGGCCGCTGATCACCCTGGTGGTGGTGATGGGGCCCATCTCGTTTTGGGGGAACGTTGTTCCGCGCGCCTTTGAGCGAATTGGCGGGACGGTTTTAGGCTCGGCCCTTGGGCTTATTGCCCTCAAGCTGGAACTCATCTCATTTCCGGTGATGCTGGCATGGTGCGGTGCCGCCATGTTCCTGTGCGGCTGGCTGGCGTTGGGTAAGCGTCCTTATCAGGCGCTGCTGATTGGTATCACGCTTGCGGTGGTGGTTGGCGCACCCGCCGGGGATATGACCACCGCGCTGTGGCGAAGCGGGGATGTCATCCTGGGGTCACTGCTGGCCATGCTTTTTACCGGTATCTGGCCGCAGCGCGCTTTTCTGCACTGGCGTATTCAGATGGCGAACTACGTCACCGCCTTTAACCGCGTCTATCAGGCCGGTTTTTCCCCTAATCTGGTCGAGCGCCCGCGGCTGGAAAAGCATCTGCAAACCATCCTCAACGACGTGGTCAAAATGCGCGGCCTGATCACGCCCGCCAGCAAAGAGACCCATATTCAGAAAGCGATTTTCGAAGCCATCCAGACGGTAAGCCGCAATCTGGTCTGCATGCTTGAACTGCAAATCAACGCCCACTGGGCCTCGCGTCCCAGCCATCTGTTGATGCTTAATGCGCAGACTCTCAAAGAGACCCAGCAGATGACGCAGCAAACGCTGTTGACCATTGCCCATGCGCTCTATGAAGGGAACCCGCAGCCGATACTGGCCAACAGCGAACGACTGAATGAGATCGTCGCGGAGCTGAAGCAGTTAATCAATGAACGCCAGAGCGATAACGTGGCGGAAACGCCTATTCATGGCTACGTCTGGCTGAGCATGGAACTGGCGCGGCAGCTTGAGCTGTTATCGCACCTTATTTGCCGGGCGCTGCGCAAATAAAAGGCGTATGTGACGCCTGCTGCTTCGATTCAGCAGCAATTGGGGTTATGATAGCTTTAAACGATATACTCATTGTCATTCGCAGCCGCTGTCAGTAAGGTTATTGTTACAACGGTTGCCTTAACGAATCCGAATCTCACATTATCAGGGGTGTAAAAATGGAAACTACCAAGCCTTCGTTCCAGGATGTTCTGGAATTCGTCCGCCTGTTCCGCCGCAAAAACAAGCTGCAGCGTGAAATCCAGGACGTTGAGAAGAAGATCCGTGACAACCAGAAACGTGTTCTGCTGCTCGACAACCTGAGCGACTACATCAAGCCAGGCATGAGCGTTGAAGCTATTCAGGGCATCATCGCCAGCATGAAGAGCGACTACGAAGACCGCGTTGATGACTACATCATCAAAAATGCTGAGCTGTCCAAAGAGCGCCGTGACATCTCTAAAAAGCTGAAAGTGATGGGCGAAATCAAAAACGGCGAAGCAAAAAGCGAGTAATCGCAGCGAATGGTGAAAAAGGCTCTCTGGTGACAGAGAGCCTTTTTTTATGATTCAGAACGCGGCTGTAGCTGATAAATCCAGGCCTTAACCTGCTTGCCTTCAAGGGTGGTCACCGTGACCTCAACCCGATCGTAGCCGTCTTCAAACTCATCCAGCATCTGCCAGTGTGCGGCAAGGTTATCCGAGATAAACAGATAGCCTTCGACGCGGGGGCCGTCAGGGTGGAGCACAATTCCCGGGAAGTCCGCCGCAGCGCCCCAGCCGCGTTCGTAAAACGTGCCGGATACGGAACCGGCCAGCCATTCGCCGCCGATGTTTTCAAGAATATGCGCATTACAGTGGCCCGGGCGCAGCGTGCCGTAGACAAACAGAGCGTTCATTTTCCCTCATCCGCAAAGCAAAAAGCCTGCTTTAAAAGCAGGCTTTTTAAATTTGGCTCCTCTGACTGGGATCGCCTTTGCCAGTAACAGGCTAATACATAAGCTAAACTTGAATTCACTTGTTGTCAAGACCACCAGAATGACCACCATTTTTCTCCCCTATACGCCGATAGAATCACTGGGGGATAATTACACTTTAATCATTTATATAAAAATTAGTTAAGGATTCGCGGGTAATCATGAAAAAACATGGCACCCTAACTTGGATCTCATTTGCCAGTGACTGGCGAAAAATTAAGCAAAAAGAGGATTCTTATTTGCTCAAGCCAACCAGAATAATCACCAAACTAATGAGCTAGTAAACCATTAAGGTATAGGCTTGGTTTACACCAGATAGGGTGTAACTAGTTGTATGGAATGCTTAAAAGTGATCATATGCAACTCTCATGGTTGATTGCATCTTTAATCATACATTCTGGTAATTGCACTTAACTACAAAATCTGAGATCGTTTTAACATTTGATGACTTCAAATGAATTCGGTGAGCTATCCTTAGGTTGTACTGACACTAGGCTAAGGGATTGTAAACAGCCGTAGCCGTCAGTTCTGAGGGATCCCTTCTGCTCACCATGCTTTTGAGTCCATTGGCAAAAAAAATCGAGCAGGATTCAGACATATGGCAAATATAAGGATTAAATACCATGCTAATGAACACAGCATTCTATATGCGGAGACTGGAGGCTGTTGCCCGCTCTGTACATCACCTATGATGTTCAAGAAAGCAAGTTCTAGACATCCTAGTATAGGATATGAGATTGCTCATATTTATCCATTAAATCCGAATAAATCGCAGGCAAAGGCTCTTGAGCAATATTCAGTACCTGATGACATCAATTCCCTTGAAAATGTAATTCTCTTATGCCCAAATTGCCATACAAAGTATGACAAAGATTTCAAAATCGAAGAATATCTTAGGCTTTATAATATTAAATATGGCTATCTTAGTGAGACAAAGGCAAAACAAACAGCTTCTCAATATGCTCTGCAAGATGAAGTGTGCGAAATATTAGATCTCATTGTGCTTGGTGATGATAATTTTGCAAATTTTTCTGAGACTAAACTAGATGTCAGTTCGCTTAATGAAAAACTCAAGACCGATATGAGTCCTTTGCAGAAGCGAGAAATTCGTTCAAATGTTATCGACTATTTTGTACCTATTAGGAATCATATCCGACTTCTCGAACAGTTGGATCAAGCCGCCATACGAATACTACAGAATCAAGTAAATACCTATTATCTGATAATGGAAAAGCAAAACCCTAAGAATAAGGATTTAGTTTTTAACTATGTTTCACAATGGATAAGCTTGAAGTCTGGTAAATCCATTATTGCATCCAAGATCCTTACATCTTTTTTTATCCAAAATTGCGAGGTATTCGATGCTAGTTCCAACTAAATTCACGAGTCTTGAAGAGTCGACCATTTTTAAAATGCTAGTCATTTTAAAAAACAAAGTAGACGACGAAAAATTGTCGGATTTATTGACAAGAACTTCGGCGAGCTTTCAAGATGCTTCGGAATTTTTACATGCTTTAGATATCCTATATGTTCTTGGTTTGATTGATGTTGATGTTTCGATGGAAACGATAAAATATGCTAAGTAAAATAATCTGCTCACTTTTCAATCATGGTGGAATATCATTCAATTATGGCTTGAATGTAATTCTTGGCGATGATAATGCTAAAAACTCAATTGGAAAATCCTCTGCTTTGATGGTCATTGATTTTGCTATGGGTGGTATGTCTCTTTTGGATGATAAGGCTGGTATTATCAAGTCTATGGGGCACCATAGTTATATCTTTGAATTTATTTTTGACGATGTTGTATATTATTTTAAACGGTCAACAAGTGAATCCAATGTGGTTCATGTGTGCAATATGCATTATAAAGTAATTGATGAAATTAGCATTGGTGATTATACAGATAAACTCAAAATACTCTATAACTTAGAGCATCTAAAAAGTAGTTTTCGTTCACTTGTTAGTCCTTTCAGTCGAATATGGAATAAAGGTGCTTTAGACCCTGAGCAACCATTTTCTGGCGATGTGAAAGAATCAGCAGGAGTAGCTATTGGACGACTCATCGATCTCTTTGAATATACGGAAGATATCGCTGAAGAGAAGTCTACTTTAGATGAATATAATGAAAGGAAAAAACTCATATCCAAGTCGATGAATGCTCAAATCATTCCCAAGATCAACAAGGCTCAATACAAGACCAATCAGAAAATAATAACTGACAACAATGATGCTATTAAAGCCTTGAAACAGGGGTTTACGGGAGCTCTAAGCGCCTATGAAGCTCTCTTTGACGAAGAACTGCGTAAACTTCATCAGCAAAAAAATGAATTAGGTAGCCAAAAAAATGATGTGCTAATAAAAATAGAACGAATTAATCGAGATATCTCAGGGGTAACACCGAGATTAACTGCTAATATTGCTCTTATTAAGGAGTTTTTCCCTAATGTAGATTCAGAACGTCTTGAGCAGGTTGAGTCTTTTCATCAAAATATCACTAAAATAGTGCAAAAAGAACTTAAAAAAGGTCTTGCATTGTATTCTGAAAACTTATTGCAAATCAATACTAAGATCGTTGCTTTGGAGAATAAAATACGAACTGGTTTGGCAGCAAAAGGAACGCCAGATGATTTGTTCATGCGAGTGTTCGAACTAAAAGAACTTGCAGATAAAGCTGCTGAAGAGAATAGCTTTTATGATAAAAAGGTAGCTATCGGCAGGGACGCGTTACTATCCAAAGAACGTTTGGAAGCGATATACTTTGGTATATTCCTTAATATAGAAAATGCACTAAATATAAAATTAAAAAACTTCAATAAAGTAGTTTACGGGCCGAGCAGAAATGCATCTCAGCTTAGGATAAAAAATGCAAATTCATACAACTTCATCTCGCCCGAGGATACTGGAACTGGAAAGTCTTATGCAGGCTTAGTTGCATTCGATCTTGCTATGCTTTCACTAACTAACCTGCCGTTCATAATCCATGATTCAGTTATCTACAAGAATATTGAGGTTCCTGCCACAGGGAATATAATCCGAATTCTAGCATCTGTTAAACGTAAGCAGATATTCCTTTCATTTGATGAAGCCGCAAAATTCGGTGCCAAAGTTGAACGATTGCTGCGGATTCATACCGTTCTCAAGTTGAGCGATAACGATCTGCTCTATACGAAAGACTGGAGGGATCAGCAATAGTTAATTGATATGTATTAACAATAATTACTGGCTTGAATAGCCAGTAATTAGAATAAATGACTAGTACATCATCAATATTTTCTTTTAATGAACCATTTCGTAAGGGGGCGGCGAGGACTCCGTCGCCGCCAAGTGTAAATTCACTATGGTCTTATCTCAGTTTTCCTCGAAGTTGCAAACTTGCCTCTGGTAAATGTCTACGAATAATAAGGTCATCTGCGCACTCCATTTTTTCTGACCCTTGAGGACTAAGTTTCTGGAGTTTATGATCTGTCGGAATCGCCGGGGCTAGTGGAGAACTGAGTGATATCCAAGTTTCTGCACCCGTAGCCAGGCGTGTAGCAACAATTGGAATTACTATTTCTCCAGCTTCATTGTCATATCGTTGAACTTCACGAGAGAAAGAAAATTCGGTTCCATACTGCCGAATCAGATCACGGGCGAGAAGATCAAGCGATCGTCGAGTACGCTCGGCAGGATAAGGCGGATATCCACCATCAAACGCATGTTCAATAAACTGAATGCCGAGTTTGCGATCTAGGAGCGAGTGGTCCATTCGATTGCGGAAACTTTGCAGGCAGCGATAGCAGGATGTGTCGCAGTTTTCTGGACAACTTGCTAGAAGATTTCGCGTGTGCTCAAACAATTCTCTTGCCCGATTCACAAGTTCGGTCGAAAACCCTGCACCTCCTGCCAATGTGTCATATAGGAAAATTTCAACTTCGTTACCGCTTGCGCCTTTTTCTGTCAAAGCTGGGCGGTATTCGGCTAGAACTTCTCCCGGTTCAATATCTAGTGTTTGACACGCAGCCTTGGCCATAGCTTCGCATAGAGTTCTAAGTACAGAATCAGCTTCTATACTGCCGGGCAAGAGTTGGAACGGCTCTGTTAGCGGGAATGAAAATAATGCAATGTCAGTTTTGAAATCAGTCCCAAGAATTACGTGACGTTTTGCCGCTCCTCCTGGGCAGATGGAGCCTTCTTCACTGCGGAATGGCGTAGCGTGTGGTTGTGAGAGTAGTTCCTCAGGAGCCGCCGATGACTCGATTCGACCACAGGCGAGACAATAATCGTAGCCATCTTTATCGACACCAGTATTTGATACTAAGAGAAATTCTCTCGCTTTGAAAGCACGCACCCGCTCGGATACCTGAATCCAGTTCTTGTCAGGATTAGGCGTTTGCATGACTAACTTGGCACGCGTCGCTCTTGCGGTCTCGTTTGGTGAGTCTGGCTCAGTTTCCGGCGGTGTATCGATTGGGTGCGCAAAGCCGACAGGACGGAACCAGACCCTTGCCGGGCCGAAAGAGTTGGGTGTGTTGCAGGCTGGACAAGTCTCTGTCGTGTTCTCCCTCTCTTTTAAGTAATCGTCAGTCCTTGCATGGGAGCAAGTGCTGCACTCGAAGTAGAGTTTTCGTTTTCCCCAAGCGTCCCGTCGTTCGGCTGGATAAGGAGAATATATAGCTTTGGATGTATACTGTTTGCCGTTTATCCAGAGTTGCTTGTTTGGTGCGTATTGAGATAGAGCCAGTGCAAGCCCCTGAGCGGGAGCATAATCTATAACCGATGTGAACGGGGTTGATCTCTCTTGATTGAAAACGTGAAATGCCACAACATCGGTTGGAAACGCATACCGTGGAACTACTCCCCGGTAAAGGAGACGGTCAAGTAGTTTATCCGTGGCGGGATCAACAATATGTACGTTATCCTCTGACTCGGTCATTATCTCATTCTCGGTTTGATCACCAGAGTCGTCCTTACTTTTTTCTAGGGCGGCGTTGACATCTTGGTTCTCTGATTGAATAAAATCTATGGCTTCGTCAATCGTATCTGTCGCGTCAACCATCATTTCAGCAATCAACCTATGGCGATCATCTGGTGACAACTCAGTGGGTAGCCAGCGATCAGCCGCGTTAGCGAGGTCTTGTGCATTATCTTCTAGCCATTTAGCAAAATCATAACGATTGAGCAAAGGTCCCCGAGTTTTGAAATCACCGACTTTGCCCAAAACGGAAAACAAATTAGGATCGGCACCTGGGATTAATCCAGGAATACGGTCTTCATGATAGCGCTGAAGCAGGTAGGCGCGAAGATGGCGTCGCGTTATTTCCGGATTTTCTAACGTGAGGCGTGGATCAATGACATTACCCCGTATCATTTCCTCTGGATCCGTAAAATAATGGTCGTCATGGCTGTCCGAGCTGCCAAATGCTACAACAGTCGCAACTGCATTAGCACGTCGGCCTGCTCGGCCAGCACGCTGCTGATAATTGGCGCGGGTTGGAGGCATATTACGAAGTGCCACGCCTGAAAGATCACCGATATCAATACCTACTTCCATAGTCGTGGTGCTTGAAAGCACATCAATAGCGGGTTCACCAGGGCGGTCCTTATCTCTCCAGGCGACATCGATATCCTGAAATCTTATTTCGTGTCGCTCAGAGTGAGAGAAGGCTTCATCCGGCTGTGCCGCTCCAAGTTGAGCTGTGTGCTCTGCTGCAATAATGGTCATTAGTTGGGGATCTTCAACATCAAGTGCTGAAGCGATAGGGTCGCGATAAAAACCACGACGTGCCTTGTAAACCTCATCTAAAGCGGGATCAAAGTTGCTCACATCAGAACTTTCACAGTCAATACATCTACTGAGAGTTCCGACTGGGCGATGAACAGATTTGCAACTATTGCATCGCTGCCACTGACCATTTAAATAAAGAGAAAGCTTCGAAGCAACTAAACGATGTCCCCCTCCCATTGTTTGCTCGGTAAAAATGGTCAGAAGAGTTGGAAGCCAATTCTTTTTGAATATTGATTTCGATTGCTTCGATACAAGAACTCGGTTCATGGCAGTAAATACCCCTTGATGGGATCTCACTCGTTCATTCCACCAAGAGTCAGGCATGTCTGAAAACCAGATTCCCGGATCAAGCGTCCAGCATCGCAGCCAAGCTCGACAGACTGTCAATTTAGCCTCCTCGGTTTCGGCGACTCCTGGTAGATCGGGAAGTTTTACAATCTTGGACGAGATTTGTGGAGGCTCGCCAATCGTGGCGATCGCCAAGGCCTCCAGATCAAGTCCCATGTTCGTATGTTTAAACGTATCGGAGATTGCCTGCATAAGACGCTGCGGGCATCGGGACAACGAACTGAGGAGTTGAAAGAGCTGTATACCTGCGGGAGATGGGCCTGGACTTGGTCCTTCTACCTCTGAAAGTGTTTCTGCATCACCAAGTTGGGGCCTTAGTCGAACGCCTAACTTATGGGCAGCCACTAAAACTGATAAGTACGCATGGTTGAGCACAAGAGTTTTGGAGAAGTCCGGATCGCGGCTAAGAATCTTATAACCCAACGGAAGGAGTGCCCGCACAGCATCACGTAAGGAATAGTTCTGAAGTGTGCCAGCCAGACGAGCGGCTACTTGGCGAGAATCAGAGAAGATTAGAACCTTACGCCCACGAAGTGGCGCAAAAGAAGTTTGTTGCTGTGGACCAGGGGGCTGTATTCTTAGCTGTGATCCCAATAAAGCCTGAAACGGTTGATCGCCCTTGGTCTGATGATCTTGAACGCTAGATTGTCCATGACCTGCCATCTGGTTGCAACATGCACAAGGAGCGAATTGCCCTGGACCTGCTCCACGGGTTGTATCTTTCGAGCCATCTGTTACGGGCTTTGCAGGAGCAAGGAAGACGGTTCGATATTTCTCTCCTAGTACATCTGGATTAAGCTGCCCCGATACAAGATCATAGTAAGCGGCTTTGGCTTTATCATCCGATGGCGGTTCTTCAATAAGAAGATCAAGAGGATGAAGAGCCTCTATAAGCCCTGAAGCAGTCTCAATTCTTTCACCTTCTTTGGACCATAAATAGCGTGGCTGCGCAACATCATTTGTATAGGCCCTGGCATATGAAGTGCCACAATGACGGCAAGTATAATATTCCAAAACCGGAGCGCCGCAACTGCATCGCTCGTGTGGTTGCGAGAACAATCTTCCGGCAGGGCTTCGCCTGTCTCTGAGGGCATCGGGGCAATTGGGATCCATGCATATCCATAAGCCAGGAAGTCCACGGAAGAATGAATGTATTCTGCATGGAAGAAGGCTAGCTTCGTTTGGTGTTTTTTTCGCGCGGCTCCCAAACGCGAGTAATACCGTTGTGGCTTTTTCCAAAAGATTCGATGGTATTGTATCGTCAAAGATTATTTCTGGTAGTTTGGAGAGCGATACCGCAGCAGTCATAGTCTCATTTACAAGTCGATTAAATGGCGCGTAATCGTACAGCGCCAGATAAAGTTTAGCGTCCACATCACTTACATCTTTGACTGATACCCCTCGAAACTTTAGAAAGTTCTCAATCGCTGCCAATTGTTGACTATGGTCTGCTGAATAGAACTGTTTAAGATTAACAGCAGCAAGGGTGTTTATATCGACCATTGATCCACGGTCCTCAGGAGAACGTAACTGTAGTTCTCCTACTATTGACACGAATGATTCGGCCGATACTCCGGAAAGCTGTGCGCCGAATACACCAGCATTTTTCTTACCCTCATCACTGAAGCTTGCGGTCGAGCATATGACTTGGAACCTCTCGGCTGGTATACCAAGACGTTCTCTTAGTCTACGTATCAATAATCCGACTTCAGCACCTTGTGCTCCTCTGTAAAGATGAGCTTCATCAAGAACGATAAGAAATTTCTCGTCCGGGCAAGCGTCCAACCATTCTTTTGTTGCGTCAAATATGCCACGCTCAATGGGACGCATCATCATATATTCAAGCATCGAATAGTTTGTAATGAGAAGATCGGGTGGAGATGCATGAACTTCATGGCGTGTAATTAGTTCAGAATCGTGTGGACGGCAGATTGCTCGCTTCGCCCAAGGCACAGGAGCTTTACCCAACCAGTCGGAAACACTTTCTTTGGATGGCCATTTTCCCCGTACCTTTAAGGTATCAAAGAGTTTAGCCGCGCGGTATTCTTCCCCGTCGGAAGGGGAATGTTCATAGCGTCGTTTCGCATCCTCGATCTCCCCGAAAAATTCACCAATAGATGCTAGTCGTTTACTATCTTTATTAGGTGTGCGCAGGCCCGCATATGGGGTACGGCTGGTATAACGCGCGAAGAGGACGGGACGCTTAGCCCATTTTTCGAATAGAGCAACGGTTTGAGGGGAACCGAACATTGTTCGCAATCGACTTAATTGGTCGTTCACGAGGGCGTTCATAGGATAAAGCACTAATGCGCGAACAGCATTATATTTTTTAAAGCGCTCTGGGTTCTCGCAGGCTTCAATTGCGAACTTGCCTAATATCGGTAAGAGGAATGATTCAGTTTTGCCAGAACCTGTTCCCGTCATAATCATAAGGTTTCGATTATTGTTGAGAATCTCTTGTAGGGCCTCCAATTGATGGGTATAGGGGGAAGGGTAAATTACTGGTTTTCCTGATTTTGTGTCAGAAAGAACTCTCAATGCTTCAAGTGCCGCTGGTGGCAAACTATCAATCTCATTATAAGGACTGGCGCTCTTATAGCGGGGAGTCGATTCCAGATATGGAGCCTGATAGATGCCACCGATCTGATTCAATAGTTCACGACGCTGTTTGACTATGGAAGGGTGGCCGATGTGATATGTCGCCTCGATATAATGCGTCAGGCTCTGCCGTAATTCGTCAATTGTTTGTTGTATTGTGGCTGTTTTCATTTAGTGCTCCCATACTAATCCCGAGTTAGCCAGAGGGATTCCTCTAGCCAATGAAGTTCTTCTTCACTATTATGTAAAGGCAGTGAAAATTGCAGCAAGGCGCGATGAGGCTTTAAACGTTCACCGACCAGACTAAGACGCCTAATCGCCCAAGAAGGAAGAGGAGATGTAAAGGACAGCACAGTTATCTCCTTTTCATAAACAACTCTGACCTGTTGCGGAGAGCCAGTAAGTGCATCCATCGCAGCGAGTAATCGCCAGGCTTCATCACAATCTCGAAAGCGCGCATCTCCTGAATGAATATCAACGAAGCGTTGGACTAATCCGTCCCGAATTTCGGCAAGGCACCACAGTCTTGCCCCGTAGCGTTGTGGGCGTCGGGCAAAATAAATTCCAGCATGTTGTTCGTTTAGTGACTGCCATCTGCCTTTATAGTATGAAGTTGTATTGCTAATATCAATTATCTCAAAATTCTCTATTTTTTCCGGGTGTATATCGTTGGGGAGTCTGCTGATCCACGATTTTACAAGTTTGTCGGCTGTAATCGAAACTGGTGCACGTAGCCATGTAATCATAGGTAACTCAATAAGTCCTAGATCGATAAGTGTTTGCCGACATGATTGCGTATTGCTTGGTGTGAGTATTCTTAAACCACTCGGGTAATAAACGAGATTAAAGTCATTTACCTGTGGCGGAGTGACATCATCACCAGCCACTCCCACTATAATGAATGTCCCATCTCTTCGAAGCACAAACGCCGGTGGAGCAGGGCGCAAAATGAGGTTCGTTTCCCCCGCGATTTCGTCCCGCATTTCAAGAAGATCACCCAAGTTGACAAGGTCGTCAATAATATCGTAGATGAGTGTCTTTAAGTTCTCAGGCTCGTCAGTTAATGGACCTAGGGAATTCATTACGAGTGAGCATACTGTCCGAATCGAACAAGGAGCTTCAATGAAAACGGTTCTCCGCAACGCTTGAGCGATTAATGCATTATCAAGTTTTTGCAAGTCAGGAAGTCCTAATGAGCGAGATGAATACTTTAGGCAATCAGCCCGGCTAAGTATTTTAATATTGTTCATAAGACCTCCGTCTTAGAGCTCGTTTTCTGGCAGTGTGCCACTAGACGCGCAAAATACGCTCCGCGGATTAGCGCAGAGTTTTTCCGTAGCATATCGAATGCATTTGGTGATGCGAGGTCCGAGGGTTTCACAGTATGCGGTTGAAATGCCAATTTCAGTGCAAGACGATAGAGGATGTCTGTTTCCGGAATTTTATAAGCATGAGCCAGTCGAAAGAATTCTAGTTCAGCAGTTTCTGCATCATGATCATATTGCCAATCTTGTGCGCTCAATAAGCCTGAAGCGAATCCTTGTGAATAATAAACTCGCCTATAAAGAAATCCAATGTCCCTTTTACCAGTTTGAACCTTGTTTATATCTTCTGCCCAGTCATTACCGCATAGATATCGTTCAAGTTCTTTTTCAAGTGTGAGAATAGCGTTGCGCCGAGCCAAAAAAGCCATTGGTCCTATCAGCCTCCGAGCTCCCTGCCAATACCGCAGAGCATTGATAATGGTTAGCGGCTGTGGTTCTTCTGCGGACACATGAGTCAGAATATTCAGATCTCGAAAATCAGAAATTTGGCGCTGCGAAGCCATAGCGATCACTTCGTAAGTTTGATCATTGATGCTTGCAACAAACAAACCGCCCTTACCACGAAGCTCTAGTCCGGACAGAGCCTGTTCATAGTCCACTTCGTGACCAATTTCAACAGCGTTCAAATCATATCTCTTTACAGAAGGCAGACTTGTTTCCTCTGTATCATCGGTGAGTCGGATAGTACGTTTGTCTAAACGTAGCCACCGTAAAGGTTCTGCTTTCTTGTCGAATCGCACGCTCTCTAGGCCATATTCGTCCAACGATATGAGCAATTCTATACACGCGGAACGATCAACATGTTCAATGTAGTTGTCTGCTGTCAGTTTCTGTACGATAAGTTTAGATATTCTCTCATCGTCAACAGGAGCCTTGTAATTGCCAATCGGCTCTATATGAAAAAGCGTGCCGTCTGCGTTGAAGAAACGGATTTCCAGTTTAACAATACGCCCGGCAGGAGCCATAAACCTCAGGGTGGCTGCGTGGTCAAGAAACTGCTCTAATGTGGCTCCCTGCGGTTCAAGCTTGAGGCTAACCCCTGCTTTTCCGGAGACAGTCTTTTGCCAAGGTGCTGCTAAACGCACCCTAATGAGGATTTCTTCGCTTATTATGTTGCTGCCGGTAGCTACGCCGAGTGCAGATAAAGATACATAATACAAACCTATTGGAAGCTTACCGAGCGAAATAAACGTTTTTCCGTTGGGTTCCGGACGCAGATGTACAGGAGGATGTTTATTAATAATGATCTGTAATTCGTCGGCTTCAACATCCGATGCTAGGTAAAACATGACAACTTCTGTGTCAAGAAACTCCAGCGCGTCATCTACATTGTTCCATCGGGCAGTCATACCTATTGATTCGGCTCGTATGCCTAACTTATATCCAAGCCCAATCGACGATAATGCTGCTATTTTTCTAGCATCTACTTTCGTAGGAATTGAAAATTGCCAAACGTCGGCTCCAGTTGTCTGTGACTGAACAGGAGTAAGCGATAGACTATCGATAACTTCAGTGGGCACTGTATTCGAACAGACAAGTAAATAAGCTTGGTTAGCTTTTACATGCCGTCCCGTGACTTCAACAGCCGTACCATCTGAACGTACCTTTAGTAGCCGTAAAGTCGTTGCAGGGAAAAGCAGCCTTTCCTGCAAAGAGGCTGTAACTTTTTCAAAAGGGCGATCGAATTCGAAAACAGAACGATTATCAGTTGGGTATGCCGAGAGTGGTTCTTCTGTTCCTCCGGTGTAAGAAAATAATGCCCGGCCCGGCATCCATGCATTGCCTCCACCATAATAACGAAAGCGCATATGAGAGTGTTCTAAATCAAGCGGGGATAGTCCGGCCTGACGAAGAGATGTTGCAATGTCGGGAATTACGAGCCTTAGGTTCCACTCTGTTAAACCTCTTTGCCGTGCAATTAGCCGAGGTTTTACTGTACAAGTTTTCGAGATAGTTACATTTTCTTGGATACTTATTGAAGAAGATATAAAGCTTGTACTATACAAATTGACGAAACGAGCCTCACGGAGTACTCGTCTTACTTCCTTTAGGCGAGTACCAAATGAACCAAGCTTATCGAAGTCGTCTATGATGCGGCGCAATGTGCTTTTCTCAATGGGGGAGATAGCATCAACGACATCTTCAAGACGCATCGCCATTACAATTCGTGCTGTTAGAGTTTTTTGTTGTAAGAAACCCTCGAACCGAGATGAACCACCATGATATTCATCGCTTAGTAGTTCACCTATTTCTTCTAATGTAAGCTCACCACTTCTAGTCAGTAAATGGCGAAGATTGTATAGGTGATCGGCAAAAAAACGTTGTAGATATCTTGGCAGAATGGCTTGCGTGATTGGCCAAGAAATAATAGGGAACTGCTGTGCCCATGACCCGGAGGGGGTGACACTATTAAAATCAGTAGTAAATCGTCTATACCATATACGGATTTGATCACGGTCTCCAAACTTAGGCCAGGAGGGAAAGGCTATAGCAAAGGAATCCCAATATTCGGTTCCGTCATATGTGTAACCTATCTCAGCAGCGGCAGCGATCCATACCAGCCAAAAAGTGCGAGTAGCACGTTTTGTTGTATTCAAGTTGGCATTGAGAAGCGATTGAGCAGTAGAAATCTCTGCTTCGCTCAGACCATGCTCGATCGCATAAACGGGATAATTTTCGGTAGTCCGCAGATCACGTAGTCGAGAATAATGCTGGTATAGCCTCTCTTGAAGTTCTGCTAGATTCACTTCTCCTCCTCCCAACTCCTTTAGGCAATTTTACTAGTTATTACGTCCAGTTTTAATCCTTTAATTAGTAAGGATATATCGTCCCGTCTCCAGTTCTTATAATAACCCTGCCTTAGAGCTCGCGGTTCAATCCATCTCTTACGCGCAAGTTCAGATATTTCATCAATAGTTTTTAAGGTTGAAAGGTCGGGTGTACCCCTACCAGTCGCGAGAATTTCTTTTGCATTTTCAGCGAGCTGGCAGAAAAATACCTCTCTTTGGATTCCATGACGTAAAACCGCTTGGTTAATCCCGAGTTGTTTCAGGGCAGCTTTGATAGTTCTGAGCCGCCAATTTGAGCCTTCGCCAAAGCAATGTTGATCGGCATACGGGTGCTCTGCGAGTCGAAGATATTCACGCATCTCCCCAAATAACTCATCGGTAATATGAAAATGCCCCCAGCCGACGGTATAACCGATTGGTTCAAAATAACTTATGCTATCTAGCTTCAGTCGATTATAAAGTGATGAACGCCCCATGGAAGAACTTGTTGTTACTGCGAGTAAGTGAGCGTATTTATCTTTACCAGAAATAATGCCCGTCGTTGAACCATAATTTCGTAGGAAATCGTCATAAACTTCTCGTGAGCGGATTAAACAGGCAATCGCTTTACCGCCTAAAAGCATATTGTAGGGGGGAACCGCTCCAAGAACGTAAGCATCAAGTATGTTAACTAGCCGACTTGATCGATCATTAGATGTCCATCCGATTAAATTATCACGTACAGATAAGTTAAAAACTGGATCTCCTAATGCAAATATTCCAGCAAGTCGGTCATGCCCTCTGTCCCACACGAGGTACCGCATGCGGCGACCGTAACCATTTGATACTGGAACAGACCAGGTTAAAGATGCTGCCCTAAAGAGTTTGGATTCGAACGAATTCGCAGAAACTTTTATCAATGATAAGCGAATCTTAGTTGGATCAATCTCATTTCCGTTGGCAAAATATGGTATGGCACTTGGCAAGAATTCAGATATAAATTGCTCAGAGGAGCGTAGACGTTCTTCACGTTGAGCGCTGTGCAGTTGACGGATAGATTCTTTTCCTGACTCAGGACGAACTAGTGTTCCATCCGGCCCTTTTTGAAACCCCAGTTGTGTAAAATGTGAGCGTATTTTGCGTTTTAAGCTAGCCTCTGGGGTAAAGGCTTGTGCTACTGGGGCTTTCTCTCCATTGCTCTTACACTTAACTGATTTCAATGCCTTACCTTAATCTTCTAATTCAGTTAGTTAATGTACAGTTTATAATACTTGCAGGTTACTTTCATCACAATGGACATAAAATTTTTCTTACTTCCATAGTTTTAACATTGGTCTTCTGGTGTGGGGCATTGATTAGCGGTCTAACATAAAAGATTTGATAATCTGTGTTTCTCTATTGTATTGAAAATGATATGTTTTTATTTTTGTAAGTATTGAAGAATCTATGTGAGGTGATCAGGAAAAAACGGCTGGATTAGTGTGTGAACTTTTCAATCTCAGTGGATGAGAGTACGCTCCCAAGTAGAAATGTCTGATCTTGTTTAGCAAAAGCATCCTGTTCATTTTTGATACTTGGATTTACATTGGATTCTAGCACGAACGAGGAACGAACAAATTTTCTATTGGTAAATTTCATAGATGCAAAGCGGTTCTCTGCTAAGCCATTTACAGCTAATAGGTCAAACAGCACTACACCCTCAAAACCAAGTTGATCGAGTTCAATTGCCAGACCTTTTAATTGACGCAAAGGGTGAAAATCCGCTGTGGCAGTTATAACAGCTATTTCACCAATAATGCGTATTTTTTGAATCATAATTTTCACATTCTCGCTGTATATAAGCTATCGATCGCAGAATATGTGTTTTTAGATAAACTTATTGCCTTTTCAAGGGTATCTATCATGCGACTGCCATCTGCAAACTCTTCCATATGGAAAAGTGTATGACGATGTTTCCTATAGAATGTATAGCCGTTATTCAAAGCATCCTGCATCCCTATATTTCTAACCATTGCACTGTATTGAGGTTTTAAAGTACATAACCCACGATTGATATCAAAAAAGTCGCCAAAACCATGTTCTGCATCTTCAACAGACATATTGTAAATGCACATCTGCTCTTTCAGCACTCCTTCGAGAGCCCGTAGGTCCGGATAGAGTAATAGGCAATAATCTGGTAACTGTGGTGAGGCTAATTTCACACAACAGCTAGAGATTAGCAGTTTTTTTACTGATTCAGGTAAGAGTTCATAGCTTCTAGGAAATGCCGTTTTTATATAGTCATCGGCCATCTCCTTTCTAACTATCTCAGCGCTACTATCATCTTTACGATATAAGACTTGTTCTAATCCTTTGAGATCCAGTAAATCTGTAAGCATGAAAATAACACGACGATAACATGACAAAGGTTTACCCTGTATTTGTAAAACTCTTGTGCGTCGATGGTGAGTGAGAGTTAAGTGGTCTTGATGTGCAATACTTTTCAGCGTTACCTGCTTACAGTTGTCCTCATCACGTAAGAGATTGAGTTCAATATCACCAGCCTCCAAAACGCATTCTAATATAGGATCGAATGATTCTGTAGTTATTCCTTTCAATGAATAATTGACGTTTTCAAATTCTGCTGGGTCGATTGTATCCCTTAAATATGAAGCAAGTGTTTCACCAACTGGTTGATTTTTACCTAGTTTCCACTGAATCGTAGTTGTACCTGTATGGTTGAGGTGAAAATCAACAGTTGAGAATTCCGACCCAGTAGAGCCAAAAACCACCCTTTTCCTTTTGGGAAATGTTTGTATATCTCCATCAAGCTGATAGCCGTGAGATTCCAGAAAGTTCTGGATATTGAGATCAAGGTTTTCTCGGTTAAGATTCAGATCTCTGTAGTCAACCACGATTTTCACACCCCTTTCTCTCAATTATTTGTAATCTTTTAACGGAAGATTATAACACCATTTTTAAATTAAGTCATGCTCTAAAAAGTGATGATGGCGAAGATTGGTATTCCAGTAAAAATCCTAGTTTATTAGATAGTTAAACGGCAGTGTGGAGTCGCCTCGGTGAGGCAAATGCAAAGGGAAGGTGGCATATAGCGAAGACTCAAGCCACACGCTTTCATGCGGAACGGAATTATTTTTAATGGAATGCAATTAATTATAAGATCAGAGTCAATTTATAATAACACCATATAACTATAGTGGTGGTTTTAAATTGATTATTCTAACTGAAAAATTGGAATTTCAAGTGAATTTGCGATCAACTAAAAGATTTTCACATATTTAGAATACCTTTTAAAGGCTGGTTGTAAAATAATCACCTACAGTTCATTATTTCCTCCTTAGGAACAATATATTAATCTCTGCCAGTTATGCTTATACTATATCTAAAATCCCAAATCCCAAATCCCAAATCCCAAATCCCAAATCCCAAATCCCAAATCCCAAATCCCAAACCCCAAACCCCAAACCCCAAACCCCAAACCCCTTTCACCGCTGCAACTGAGGGGCGCTAAGCCCGGCTATATAGGGGCAAGTTTTTCTCCTGTGAGCTTTTCGTTCTTCATATCAGCTTCTGGTTAATCGTTTCCCAACACAACCCGTCCTGCAAGGGTAAATGGCACGCATGCTGCGCCCTTGCAGGACAGAACGATGTCGGGAAAGCGAACCGTCAGGCGATACGAAGACGAAAATCACACACTGACGGAGAAAAAAACATGACGATTTCCCTGCATACCTCCCGGACGAGCGCCCCTAACACCGCAGCGGCGACCAGCGTATCCCCGCTGGACCCGTCAGGCTCCTCAAAAACGAAATTTTCTAAAACCAGAACCGACATTTACCAGACTGTTACTGACAACATCATTACAGCGCTGGAAGCCGGTGTAAAACCGTGGTCCTGCCCGTGGCAGCGTGTAGATGGCATGTCTGGTCTACCTTCCAATTACGCCACTGGTGCGGCTTATAGTGGCATGAATATCATGTTGCTGTGGTGCAGCGCATCTAAACAGAGTTTCAGCGATTACCGCTGGATGACCTACAAACAGGCACAGGCAGCAGGTGGACAGGTTCGTAAGGGTGAACGTGGCACAACAGCCATTTTCTACACCACACTCGAAAAGGAAAACGACGCCGGAGACGTTGAACATATCCCGATGCTGAAAACCTTTACCGTATTTAACGTTCAGCAAATCGACGGTTTGCCCCTGACAACTGAAACGGGCAGTCCGGAAGCAACCTTTGACTCGTTGCCCGATGCTGAAAACCTGTTCAGGAAGAGCGGCGCAAAAATCATTGAGAAAGGACAAAACGCCTTTTTCAGCCCATCAACTGATGAAGTCTGGTTACCGGAGCGCCATCTATTCGCTGATGCGGCTAACTTCTACGCTACCGGTCTGCATGAGCTTGTCCACTGGAGTGGTGGCAAAAAACGCCTGAACCGTGAAATGAAAGGGAAGTTTGGCAGTGCGGATTATGCAGAGGAAGAACTGGTGGCGGAGCTGGGAAGTGCCTTTCTGATGGCGGATCTGGGGATTGATGGCGAAGTACAACATGAAAGCTATATTGCTTCCTGGCTGAAAGCGCTGAAAAACGACAAGCGCTATATTTTCAAAGCGGCCAGCGCCGCCTCTAAAGCGCATTGTTATCTGATGAATAAACTCTGAGTCCGGAGCCGGACAACCGCAAGGGAGTGCGGTTACATGGTTTTTAACCGGCAACGCTGCAAGGCGCAGACTGAGGCGGAACGCAGCACCGCGAGTACCGAACAGTCTGCGCCTCGCAGTGGAATAAAAAATTTCCGGCCTGGCGGTATCGCCGCCAGCCCGGTGAGGCCATCACGATGGCCTGAGTCAAAGCTTACGTATAACTGTCTAATGACAGGCGCTTCAGTTCATCAAGGGTATAAATGCGAAATACCCGGCGGTGACGTTCTTCCAGCGGGACGTGCTGATGGTTGATGATGACATGTTTGATGCTGTCAAACAGCAGTTCAAGTGCCCGTTTTTTCTGTGGGTCAGGCACAACATAAAAAACGTAAATCCACTGCTTGCGGGTACGGGCCAGCAGGTGGCTGGCAATAATCGACTGGTAGCGGGCTCGGGTTTTCAGGCGGCGCTCGGTTTCAATGGCAATAACGTTACCGTCGGGCAGCGTCAGTAATCCGTCCGGGCGATGTTTTACCTGATACTGGCTGAGAAAGGTGGCCCGGTCGCCGTTAATCCATCCCGAAGCGCCTTTCTTCTCCAGAATAAGCCTGGCGGCCTGATTATCAAGATGGTGCTCCAGCGTCCAGCCGGTGATTTTTGATGGTTCAAACCGCGCAGGAAAGATTTTATCATTCGGGGTTAACACCACCGCTAGCCCGTCGCTGGTGATCCCCCATAATGAAATCTTGATTGTCCGTGATTCAAGCATATGCTTCTGGATTAACCCCATTCGCTCCGTTTTTGCCAACAGCGAATAAAGCGACTTATGATCCCGGAAACCAAATAACAGCATCAGCGTTTTAAAATCACTGTAAGTTTCTTCTTTCAGGAAGTTCAGCAGTTGTTTTATTTTTTCGTTGTTACGCGTCTGGCGCTCGTGAAAGGACGAAATCAGCATAACCGCTCCTTAAAAATCCTGCGGGGACAGGTGTTCTTCATCATCAGGTTTCGGCTTTACCGGTTTTACTTCTATTTCGTCGAAGAAAAGAGCCGGGTGCGTTGTCATCACATCCCGCATGGCTGGTTTATCATCCTCGCCAAAATCCAGCATGATCTTCACCGGGGCTGCCCCTGCGGCAATATCAGGGGAAACCGAAAAGATTTTTAGCTGACGCTTTCTGACCTTTATCGGCGAGATCAGTGAAGCAGAAGGTAGCGTTTTTGTCGTAAAGATAAAGCTGACAAAATCGGGCAGGTTCAGGATCATATTGCTGTCAATAAAGAAACGTTCGGCCTGGCGGATTGTGCGCTCACTGTCGATGGTTTCCGTCAGCATATTATCCGTCTTAGCCTTACGGAGTTCGTCATCCACCAGAATCGTGCCTGACATTCTTGCCACCCATTCCGCTGTATCCGGGTCCATAACCCGGTATACCAGCTTGAATTTTGCATTTTCTACCACAGCGCCGACAACTGCGTCACCTTTCAAATCTGCCGGGCAGTCTTTTAAATCGGCGATGGACTGGTGGTCCATAATAATATGCACACCTTTATCCCGCGCCGCACCTAGACCTTCCAGCGCTGGTCTGGATAAATGGTATTTCAGTTCGGAAAGATAAACAGCAATGGGGCGGGGGACGTCTGTTACACGGTCGCGCCTTTCTGCTAACTGGTAAAGGCGAACCAGCAGCATCCGCTGTGCGGTTATAATTTTGCTGTTTCGCATGGAACCGACAACATAACAGCAACCACCTTCATCAAATATTTTCCTGAGTGAAAAACCTTTCGGTGAATTAACGGCATTGAGTAATGCCAGTTCCTCAATCTTGCCGAAAAATGCTTTGATTCTTTCAGCAATACCCTGAACATAATCACCGTTATAAACATCCCGGAGTGTTGCCGATGGATTATCGCTGACAAAATGCGCGGCGATACGCGCGGCTTTTCGGTCATCAATGCGATAAAAGTCAGATTCCTGTCCTTTTTCCGCAAGGCTGAACCCTGCAACAAACAGTTCTTCCAGTTCATCGGGCGTAATATCTTCAATCAGGTTTAACTGGTATTGCTGTTTTCGCAGGTCAATTAAGGCAAAAGGCTTGCCTGCATCCTCACAGGCTTTGCGGTAAAGGTGTGGAGCCCATTCATCATCCTTGGGGTCCATAACAAAGACACCTTCACCGGCCAGAATGCTCTGGTAGAGCAATATCCCAGCTGCGACCCCTTTACCGGCTCCGGTGGTGCCAATAATGTCCGCGTGTTGTTTCTGCCAGTCCTTTAACGGGAGATACATCGGTTCATTCTCCCTGTCCATGCCAGTAAAGATTCCTTTATTCAGGTCGATATAATCCAGTGGGTTATAATGCAGAGTTTCCGGTAGCAGGGATTTCACGGTGCGGACATCAGTACGTAATTCCCGTTCAAGGGTGGTCTTTTTAACAAGGCGTTTCTTAATTCTATCCAGTTCCGGCGTGAATACCCGACGAAGCATAATATGAAAAATAATCCCGGTTACAGTGAATACAATCCGTACTGACCAGGCCAGTACTGTATTATCACTGGTGAGTTTTATTTTATACAGCCACTGAAAGGATCCGATAACTATCGGGGCCAGTGTGCCATAGAGAAAACACAGCAGGGAAAAAGCAATAATCAGCTTTTTCCAGAGCGGCGCTTTCTGCCGTTCATCGCTTTTCATCGACGCAAAAAACGGCATCGTCAGCCCCGCTAATAACGCCAGTATCAGTTGTTGCTGTTGTACAAAAGCGAGCAGCGCCAGCATCCCGTTCACTATCGGCGACAGTGAAGCGGCAAGCTTATTTAAAATCATCGTGCCTCCTTCGTCAGCTATTCGCCCCATGACATCTCCCCGTCAATTCGCCCCACGGTGTCGGGCGAAAAGGCGGGGCGAGTGTATGGGGTAAAGAAGGTGGCCGCTGTGCGACCATGTGCAGGAAAGCATGCTTCCCTGCACCAAACGGCGTGCGCCAGTACATGCGGGCTGGACGCCCTTATTGCCTGTCGCATGGGGGTAATGTCGTGGCTGGACGCCGCGTCAAAACCCCCGAGGTCAAAGGCGGCACACCGTCGCACGCTACGCGCGACCACCCCCTTTAAGACGGTCGCTTTCGCCTTTTTCTTCCCTTTGCTCGTGCCTCGCAGCGGGAATAAAAGGGAAGCTGACCTTTAAAGAGGGTGGTCGCGCCACGCTACCGGCTTTTGGCCGGAGACTTAGCCGCGACGGTGTGCGGGGCTGTGCCCCCCAAATAAATCGCTGTCGTGGGCGACAGCTTTTCGCTCGCTGGGGCGGCGAAATTTATTCGGCTCCCCCCGGCCGGCAAAATCCGCGTGGGCGCGGCTGTTTGCCGGTGAGGCGCGGTGCCTGAACTATTTTCGCTCCTTAACCCGCGAAAATAATTCTGTCCGCTGCCTCATTTTTACGGCCCGCATTTCTTCACTCCTTAATTCGCGAAAAATGTGCTAGACCGTAAAAACCTGAAAACCGCCACGCCTTAAGCCTGATTCGGCTGAAATATTCCGCTGTCGTTTGAGAACTGAGAATAAAATAATAGCAGGGGTTAATATTGGTTCTCGCGGATTTCCCTGATGATGTCGGAATAACACTGACGACTTTCTTTAATGCTGGTTTCATCAAGCGTAAACCCTCGACGGTTAGCTTCTTCTGTCAGCGTTATTCTGTCGGTGCCGTTCAGCGTTTGCAGTAATTGCAATAACCGGCATATAACCCGGTAGTGATATATTTCATAATAAAGGCCGCATCCGTGCATCGACTCATTTTCAATGTGCTCAATAACACAGGCTGCGCGCATGGAATCTCCGCGCTGATGTGTCCAGGGATGCTGAATAAAACCCGGTTTCGTCATAAAGATAACCTCCGCTAATTAACCACGAATGCGGCCAAATTTATTGATAATCTGGCTGATAATGGCGGGGTCTGCCGAATCACATTCAAGTAAAAACGATTTTCTGGCATCGGCAGTATGGTCCGGCAGAAAACCGTGCCTGTTCTTTTTGACTATGTTAAAGAATGCTCGTTCGGCCGAATGGCATTCATTGCCGCCGCCGTTCCCGGTGGCTTTACCGTACATGCATAACACCACTTCACAGGCGTCAGCGGCCATGACGGAGGTGGAATATGACGCCATAGCGCTGAGTAATAAAGCGGAGGATATTACTTTTTTCATTTCGGTCACCTTCACATTTAAACTAGGGTAGCGTATTTGGATATGTTATTTACTGGAGTCCTTTGCTGAATACACCTCTCATGTCATTGAGATGAAGGGGTTTAAAATAAACATCACTCATCCGGCGTATGTCACCGTGAATATCAATGCTGACTATCACATCAATGCTCTTAAGCAACTTGCGTAACAGCACTTCGAAAGGCATGTTCCGGCAGTCGGGGTTTTCATAGCAGCGGTCAATTAACCCTTCGATACATTCTTCCGGGCTGCCCGCATGCAGGGAGGTTATCAATCCCTCATGCCCTGAACCGACGATTTTCAGGGCATCCCAGGCTTCCCGACCGCGAATTTCAGCCAGTAATATCCGGTCAGGGTTCATACGATAATTGGCGCGTATCAGTCTGCCGGGCGTGATAATGGCATTATCCCCGGCGTCCGCTGGATAAAAGAGATGGACATAATTGGTGTGGTGATAGAGCCGGATTTCGGGATTATCCTCAATGGTGGTCAGCCTGAGGTGCCGGGGAATCGAGTGCAGCAGCGTTTTCATATAGGTGGTTTTACCGGACCCGGTTTCACCGACGATAAAAATCGTCTTGCCGTATTCCACCGCTTTTTCCATAAAGCGGGGAATATCCTCACTCTGATAGTAGCGGGTCAGTTCAACATCTTTGCCTTCCGTTCGCTCCCTACCGGTCACCCGGTTATAAAATCCCGCATCAATCCATGACTGATGCGTTTTCTGCCCGAATGAGGGTTTGCGCAGGGTAATAGACACGGTATTACGCTCACAGGCCGGGGGAATAATGGCCTGAATGCGCTCGCCTGATTCAAGCGTGGCGGAAAGGATCGGCGAGGTGTCGTCGATATTATCGTCCTGCCACGACGCCAGCGCTCTGGCAAAGGCGTAACACTGGCGCAGCGTAATGGGGGCTTCATGTCTTCGCCATTTCCCCCGAATTTTGGTATGCAGTTCACCCGGCCGGTTAACGGCAATTTCCGTCAGGCCGTCCTGCGCAATAAACTCACCAAACAGCTGTTTTTTCATAAAATCCAGCGACAGGTTTTCAGCGTTCATACCACCTCTTTTTCAGTCGTAGCTGCCAGACGGATGAGAAATCAATGTCGGTGCCGGTCATGATCCCGATGACATCACCCTGATTCAGGTAAAGGGTGGGCGGGATATTGATGCTGTTGTCCAGCGTCGTTTTCGCCATTTCCGCCGTGGCGGCGCGGGTGTTTTCGGTGTAGTCGGTATTGCGGTCTTTCCCCGGGGCAGCATCCGACGCCGCCGCAGCCACGTCCTGCACGGTACTGAGCATCAGGGCATTGCCGAAGCGCTCCCAGAAGTGATTGTCGATCCAACCTGAGATCCCCGCCTCGCCGAGCGGGCCGCTGGCCTGCGTATCAGTTAGCGGGATTTGCAGGCTGCCGGGCTCAGGCGTACGCAGCTCCGTCCACAGCACAAACATCCTGCTGCGTCCGTGTTGCAGCGCCCCGGTGCGGTAGATGCCACGGGCGACCGTTCCCGCCGGGATCAGCGTCACATGGTTGCTGGCGCTGTAAACATCTTCACTGACCAGGCAGGAAATATGCCCCGCGACATCGGACACGAAGCGCCACATCATCGAACACGGGATATAGCGGTCCACCGGGATATAGAGATCAGGATCGAGGCCCAGCCGTCTGACGCCGGTGACACGGGCGACGCCCGGATTGTCGTTATTACCCGTTTCCGGCGAGGCAGTCTCCGGGCAGCGCAGGCGGCCATCTTTACCCCTGGTCAGTACTGACGGACAGGATGTGTACGTCGTGGATGATGACGGACTGTTGGACGTTTCTGCGTTGCTACGCATTTCACCCGGGGACGTGCGTGCATTATCACCCGGCATTGTTCGGGCGTTGTTCAGCCCGTCAGCCAGTGCGGCTGCCTTGTTCAGAGCGGGTGGGGCTGGTGGCAGGGTGGGTGCGGGAGTGACGGCTTGGCGGGCAGGGTCTGTTTCGTCCTGTGTGTGCGGCCCGAACAGGCCAAACGGGTTACTGTCCATGCCCAGATTTTGACGCTCATGCAGCGTCTTCCCGGCGGAGGTCGGCGGCGAGGTGTCGGCTTCTTTCTCATTACCCTCTTTCAATGCACTGAAAAGATGATCGCCGCCGGATGCCAGGGCGATCACCAGCGCCAGACTCAGCAGGCTGACGGTCAGCGTGCGGCGACCGGATGCCTTACGAAAACGGGTCACTTCCGGCTGGCCGGGCGGTGTTCTTTGCTCCGGCTCCTGATACGCCATTGCCGCACGGGCGCGTTCGCGGGCTTCCGCTTCCCGCTCTGCGGTAGTTTTTTCCGGCTTGTCCGGGACAGGTTTATCGGTCATCTGGCCTCCAGCGTAACGGACGGTGAAACGGTGTCGCTGCGGGTTATCGCGATGCGCCCGAACCCGTCGTTTTCGATCCCTACCACTGAGGTGCCGTAACGCAACACCAGTTGTGGCGCTGCCGGCACCACCATCACAATGTAATTACCCTGCTTAACTGTCCGGGGCGTGAGCGCCTGCTCCCGTCCGTTAACCACCCGGAAAACAGACGGCAGGGTTTTGATGGGGGAAAAACCGATATAAGCAAAACGACCATCATCCCAGGCAAAATCCGGTGCGATGGAGACCGAACCGGCGGCGACCCGTTTGGTGTAGCGCCAGTTGCGCGGCGTGCTGGCCTGTCCGAATGCCGCCGCTATCTGCTGCTTCTCCTGTCTTTCACGCTGCTGCGTCTGACGCTCGGCGCTGGCGGCGGCGGATTGCTGGCGAACCTCGGCCGGATAGTGGTAACGGATAACGAACGCCTGCGCGTGGGAATCGTGGTCCAGCACGTTCAGCTCCAGGCTGTAATCACGCTTTGAGGTCACCACGAAGAGGTTGGTCTTCCAGTCCTTTGCCGTGGGCAGGAACACCTGGCTGACGTTGTTGCCGCTGGCGTCCGTCACCGGCTGGGTTATGGGGTTCGGGCTGACGCCGACCCGGTTATCACTTTTCGTGACCGTCCAGCCTTTTGGAAAACCCGCTTGTGCATCAATCACAGTTTCATCGTCGTCAAACAGCAGCGTGGTGACGTAGCCGGGACGGGTATTCACCACGGTGGCGTTCTGGCTGTTATACGATACGTTCTGCATCCGGCTGTCATAGCCGCTGCCGCGCGGGGTGGCGGCGCTCCATGTCGCGCATGACACCATTAAGCCCGTCAGGAGCAGGATGTTTTTCAGCATCATTCGCTCCTCAGTTCTTTATCGCGCTGGTAGCTGGTGACGATAAAGCCCAGCGGGTTCACTTCCCGCTGGCTGTCCGTCAGTTGCTGATGCGGGACATAGCGGTAAGTGAGGCGGATATTCCAGAAGTCCGTTTTCACTGAATTATCAGAAATACGACGGAGGGTGCGCTTAATACGCAGTGTTGCCAGGTTATCGGGTCCGGTGGCAGGTGCATGCACATTAGAAATAATGTCGATATAGACGACATATTCGGCTTTATTAAAAATAACGTCCGGAGCCTGGTCGCCGTTAAACCTGTCCAGATAATCCCGGTTCACAGTGTCGCTGTTAAATAACTGTACGTCGTCGTAATCACGCTGGAGGGAGAAGTAATTATACCCTTCGCGAAGACTGACATAGTGTGCCGCCAGTGAGTGGGCCAGTGCTTTTTCAGACGCAATATCCCGCACTTTAAGGCGGGTCATATACTCATAACGACCGGTCTGTTTGTCCACCGACCACAATTCAATGTCAGTGGTTTTCAGCGGCAGCAGAATAATAATGGCTGCGACCGCCAGTGCAGCCAGAATCAGCCCGGCAGCGGCCACCCGCCAGGCAGTTTTGCGGGAGCGCTCTTCCTTTTCCAGCAGGATGGATTCAAAAGAGCGCGAGACATCGATGATGCGCTGAATATCAGACATGGTGAGTCAGCTCCTGAATTATGGCGGGGGAATTAACCGGCTGGGGATCGCCGGACACCGGTGGGAGGTCGCCCTGATGCTGCGCGCAGCCCGTAAGCGCGCACAGCACCAGAAGCAAGATGCTGAATTTCATGGAAGCCTCTTATCGGATAAATGCAGGAAGGCCTCACCGCTGGCAGAGGCCACGGCGTGACGGAGAAAAGAAATTAGCGGTCGGGAGGATTAACGATGACGCTGCTGATTCTGGCGTTTCATGCTTTCAATGGCGGTGGCACGTTTCTGCCAGGTGCTCACGGTTTTGCCCGCCCCTGCGGCAATGAACCTGCCGGTTGTCGCTGCTGCGGCCATGCCACCTTTGGCGGTCAGTCGGCCCCCGGTCTTTATGCCGGGTTTGGAGACGTCGGCAGATTTGCTCGCCAGCCCGCTCAGTCCGCTCATAGCTGCACCCTGTAACACGGCCTGCACGGCGGCACCGCTCAGCGCAGTGGCTATTTTCGCTGAAAAATACACCAAGACGCCTGCGGCAATCCCGGCCAGCAAACATTGCGCCGCCAGGGTCACCATATTGCTTTCTGCAGACGTTGCTGTGGCGGCATCCAGTATTTTATTCAGGTAGTTGATGGCGATCCGGACAGACAGGGCAGAGAACATGATCGTTAAGATTGCGGTAAATAGTGTTTTCAGCCAGTTATCAAACATGGGTTTAAGAAAACCGTACAGCAGGCAGAAAATAAAGAGTGGGGCGGTGGTGGTCATTAACAGAATGGTGATTTCGGCGAGCAGGTTGACAAAGGTTGCAGCCAGTAACAGAACGATTGCACCGCCCCAGACCAGCACCTCGGCAAAGCCGCCATTCATTTTAACGTAGGTAGAAGTGTCCAAATTGAACAGCGTTTGCCCCAGCGCTTGTGCCTTTTCCCACACCGTGTCGAGCAGCGCCCAGACATTATCATCGCCACTGATGCCGTCCTTAAGCCCTTCAATGGCCGCAATGATGGCATCCAGCCAGCCATCGCGGTTTAAAACAAAGGTGGTGATCAGCAACATGCGGCCCACATCCCAGACAACATCTTCAACAGGTGTCTGGAGTTTGCCGCCAAGGGTCTGATACCCGCGATACGTAATAAATAGGGTAAAGGAACTGACGATAATCACACTGATTAGGGTGCCGTAGGTAGAAGACTGACCTTCTAACACGGCATTGAATCCATCCATGATGTTTTTGTCCATACCAACAAAAATACCACCGGACATGGTGCCTCTCATTAGTCAGGAACAGACAGGGGATAAAAACAGGGAAGTACCCCTGTTTTTGTTGGTGGGGATCTTACTGAGTGACGGATTTTCTTTTTTGGGCTTCCTGCTGAAACAGTGTCTCGAATTTTTCCCTGATGCCGGGTTTGCCTGTCTGGGCAAACATGAGTGCTGCCCGGTGCGCAAACTCGCAGTTGTCGCTTGCCTCACCATCCATGAGGCATTGCGTATAGACTTTATAGGTTTCATCGGGATGTTCTTTATACCAGGCTTCTGATTTCGTCTCTTTACAACCGGATAAGACGAGAATGCCTGACGTGATGCATAAGGTTAATACGGGTTTTAACATGTTAACCTCCCTATAGAGAGTTCAGATCGGCAACGGGCGCAGTTAATTGCTGTTGCTCAAAGGCTTTCTGTTTTTGCTGTTCCAGCAGCGTTGTTCGCTGTTCAGCCTGTTTGACTGACATTTCCCACTGGCTGGTCAGCGCATTTAATTGTACGCTTTTGGCCGCGATGGCGTTAGCCAGGTCCTGCGACTCTTTCGAATCCTGCGCATTAGCAATACGGTCTGATAAATCTGATATATCGCCGAGCGTGCCCGTGATCTTGTTTTCAACCTCGGACGTATTTTCTATCGCTACGGCCTGATTCAGGATCATCTGTTTGCAGCTGTCCAGATAGCGTGGTGAAGCGCTGGACGGGTTACAGGTATCGAACGTTTTATATTTGTTATACAAGCTATTAAGTTCAGACGAATATGACCCGCTTTGGTTGCTCAGCAGGTCATCCAGTGAAATACCGTGCTGACGAAGATTATCAATATCGGTTTTCAGACTTTTGGCCTCGCGGAGAAATGCCTGAACGTCACGCACGCCCGTTGCCGTGGCTAATTGCTGCTTGTAGGCATCAAGTTCACTTCTGTAATGGGTAACGGTTTCCTGCCACTGCTGGAGTTTCTGGATCCACTGATTCATGGATTCGGTATTCTGTACGGCGTCGAATACCGGTATTCCGGCGCTCATCGCCTGGGTGGAAATAAACAGTGATAATGCCAGTATGGTATCTCTGAACCGCATTTTTATTACCTCCGTCATGAATATTACAGGGCTTGTTCAAGGAAGGCGGCTTTCCAGTCATCAGGCTGCATTCCTTCCAGATACAGGGTGTCGAACAGCTTCAGGTTGTCTTCGCTGCCGCTGAGCATTTTGGTAAGTTTCCCGAGGCCCGATAAATCCATTTTCGCCATCGCCACAAAAGGCCGGGTTTCACCCGCGCGTAACGGCGTTTTCAGGACCACCATAGATCGCTCACCCGGATCGAGGTTTCTGACGATGTCGTACACGCTTTCCGGCACTTTCATCTTTTCCACGTAATCCGCCCTGCTGGCCTTCGGGTTGGCGAGAAAAATCTGCGTGCTGCACTGCTCGATAATCGCCGGGGCAATCGGGTGCTTGACGATTTCGTCAGGCGACTGCGTGGCGGGGACGAAGATGCCGTTCAGTTTGCGGATCACTTTCAGCATATTGAGCGAGAAGCGGGAGAATTCGACATCGGCCAGCCATTTCCAGAACTCGTCCATGAACATCACCAGCCGGCGACCGTCCAGCAGGCTGGTGACGCGGTAAAGCAGATAAAACGTAATGGGGCCGCGAATGTCGTCATCATCGAGAAATTCCGTACCGTCGATACCAAAATTTTCGACGTCGCTGATATTGAAGGTGTCCTCCTCATTGTCGAATACCCAGCCGAACTCGCCGCCCTGCGCCCACTGTTTAAGGCGAATACGTAGCCCGTTGATGCGGGCGTCGGGGGTTGGCGGCTCCGGCAGGACTTCCAGCAGCCGGGTGATACCGAACTTGCGGTATTCCGGCGGGTAGTCGAGCATAATGGTATCTACGGCGGCACTGATCCGCTCCTCATCGCGCGGATCGAGCGGCTTGCCGTTGCGGCCGCACAGCATGCGCACCAGTCGTTTGATAAAGCTGATATTCCGCCGGGTCGGCGCAAGCTTAAACGGGTTAAACCCGGTGGGCGTGCCGGTGCGGATACGGAAGTAGCGTCCGCCCATCTGGCGTATCGCCATCTCCGCCGCCCGGTCCTTGTCGAAATACACGGTGGTTAGCTGCTTAAGGGGGGCTGATTCAGAGAACGTCGCCGGATTGCGGTACTTCTGCATTAGTTGCTGCATCATGGTCATCAGCATCGTTTTCCCTGAGCCGGTTTTACCGATAATCGCCGTATTACCCGGCGTTTTTTCGTTGAAGTCATCCCGCCCGCTCTGGCTGTCGTGCAGGTTCAGGTAATACCCGCCACTGCCAGGGGATTTAAGTATCGCGATGGCATCGCCCCAGGGATTGCCGTTTCGTTTATGAGGATGAAAATTGTGCAGGCTCGCCAGGTCGGCAAAGTTCTGGCTGCTGACGGCCACCAGACGGGGGCGCAACGTATACACCCCCGGCAGTTGCGCCAGGTACGCGGCGGGCAGCGACAGCGTGGACAGCGTCGTCATGATGCCGAGGTCGGCGAAGGGTTGCGCCAGCGCGTTGGTGTCCTTGACCACCTGGTCGGCGCTGTCTGAAGATACCAGCAGGGAAAAGTGGTATTTTCCGCAGGAGACATGCCCGGACTGGAGCAGGTCACGCAACACAATCAGCTCTTCGCGCTGTGAAATGGCGTCGTCATCTGCCGAAGTTAGGCGCTTTTCCGCCAGGCGAATATGCTTCTGCACCTCATCGCGGGCCATGCAGGTGAAGGACTGCGTCAGCACATACTCGCTTTCGGCATACAGCAGTGCGTCCAGCAGGCCGGTCGCGGTCTCCGGCGAGTAGTCTTTGATTTCCAGACTTCGAAAAAAGCGGGAGCCGCCGACGGTCTGGCACTCGGCGGTGTCGGTGGTAAAAAAGACATCCGGCGTGCTTAACGTTTCATAAAACGCCGCAGGCGTGACCGCCACCTTTTGCCACTGGCCGGTGAGCAGACGGTGGTAAAAGGACAACTGGGCGGAATATACCCGCCCGTTTTCTTCATACATCCCCAGCGGCGTCGTCGTATAGCGGGACAGCGTCGAAGCCAGCGCATCCCGGTGTTCCAGCATCACTTTCAGGGCATCATCCAGCGCCGCTTTGCGTTTACCGTACGGTTGCGCCTTCATGGCCTTTTTCCCCAGCGGAGAGAAGGGCGCGTAGCAGACGGTGAAAAACAGCCGGTGCCGCCAGAACGGCTTTTCGTTGATCGGCTGGTAATACCGCCGGGTCACTTCATCAGAAAAGGGAATACCTGAATTCGCGTCAAAGGCATCGTGGTATTTTTCCCGGATACGGTGAAGATAGAAAGTGACCGGCAGGCCTTCATATGAACGAATAACGTTATTGAGATGCGTCGCCATTAACGTCAGATGGTGTTCGTCCTCGCATTCAAAAATGGTGCCCTCCAGCTCCCAGCTGGCAACCAAATCACCCTGGCGGTTTCTGATGACGTACGGGTGAATATGGGAGGAATACGGAATGTATTTCTCCAGCGTAACGCGCTCGTTTAACTTCATTTTTTCAATAAACTCCGAGACGTCGACAGCGTCATAGCGATTTGCCAGCAGGGCATTGGCACCAAAATGTTTATTGGTGCCAAACCGGCCACGGGTTTTAAAGGCCAGCCAGAGCAGCCCGAAATAGTGAATATCGGTTCTGGCTTTTGCCTTCATCTCCAGCCAGGCGGGAATAAGCAGTAATACCAGGTAATAGCTGACATAAACCGCCAGCAGGACGATAGCCCCGCTGACCATCACGAACGGCACGAGGGGAATACCGGCTATGGCGGCAGGCCGCGTCAGCGCTTTGTTCAGCGTAGCCATCGTTACCTCCCTTATGACGCCCAGTAGGCACCGAAACCTGACGCACCGACGATAAGGATGGCGCCAATGATGACGTTGCGCATGTCGTGCAGGCTCTTGCCGTCAAACAAGACTTTGTATCCCACCCACATGGTGGCCAGCGTGATGGTGACGGCGGCCAGCCCGAGCAGGCCAGTGGAGGTGTTACTCAGCGTCTCATTGGCTTTATTAAATCCGCTGTCTGCTGCCAGCACCGGGCTTGCCATTAACAAGGAAGAGAGGGCGGGCCAGTCAGTCTGTTTTCGTTTCATCATTGTTCCTCCTGGGGTCGGGAATGGGTAACGCGCCGCGTATCAAGGCGTTGGGGTAGTGCAGGGATGTCAGAACTGGCGTGGCGTTATCGGTAAGCTCGCCACGCATGACGGCGGCGGGGTAACGGATTGTCGGCACGAGCTTTTCGGCGGGAAGTCGCTGCCGGTCTTCCCGCGTTGACGGCACGGCGTAGCCGATGCGCTGGATGTAGCTGGTCTGGTTAAACGCAGATTCCGGCTGTTGGCCGGTCGTGAAATTTCCTGAGTAGTAGCAACTGAGCGCACGTTTGAGGGAACCGCCGCGGCGGTAGCAGTCGGTGAGGATGTGCTCAAACACGGACAGGTTGGTACAGGGGTTAAGAAGGTCACGGGCGCTCGCGCGGTAATGACGGAAATTGGTGCTGGTGATTTGCATCAGCCCGACCGAATAGCGTCGGCCCTGTGCTGCCAACCGTCCGGTGAGGCTGACGGCCTCATCCCTGCTCGTGGGGAAATGTGAAATCACGCCTTTGCCACCGGGCAGAATTTCAGCGATGGCATACGGATTCAAACCGGATTCGACCCGCGCCACATCAAGTACCGTAGACGGGTGAATGCTGGGGGCGCACTGCATAGCCGCCGCCAGAAATACGGTGGTGGAAAGCATGATGGCCTCGGAATGATAAACCGGGCAACGCGTACCGCCATCAGACGGCACAGGGCCGGAAAAAGGGTAAGGGTGGTTAAACGGGATGAGTATCCTGTGTTGTGTCGCCGTCATCCCGGGGCTCAAGGAGCACCAGCTTTCCGGAAACGGCAATGCCGGGTGTCAGTACCACGTTCAGTCCGGGTTTATCGTGATGGGCGAAAGCGACGCCGACTTTCGTCCACCAGGTGTTTTTTTCACCCTGTGGGTCGGGCTGACTTTCCTGGGTGACAAATACGTGATAAATGGGTTTTCGCATGACGCCTCCTCTAATAAAAACAACAATGAGTTAAATGAATGTCACATCCCAATTCTGCATTCCGGTTTTAACGGGTCAGCGAGAACATTCAGCGGCACCCTGAATTGTGGTTTCGTGACAGCCCGAAACTTATTTTTAAAGAGCAGTACCCGACCCGGGGGAATTAACGTCCATTCGGGTGGCTATTATGTAATGAGGTTTTCAGGATCAGATATCCGGGGCGGTATATAAACTATAAATTCAAAGTTAAAATGAGAGAGATAAATTAGTGGTGGAGGGGGTAAGCTCTGCGAAAAATAAAAGTAAGTGAAATAGTTAATAAAGACGACTGTATATTCATAGTTAATGATAAAGACATGCAGGGGAAATATTCCTGCATGTCTTTATGACCATTATTAACGTGTTCGACGTTCAAGTTTTTTCTGGCATTCTGTGCAGGTGGTTATGCCCGGGAGTGCCTGCCGTCGCTTTTCAGGAATGGGCTTACCGCATAGACGACAATGGAATAATGATGGCGTAGACCCTGGCTTAAAACGACTCTGTTCAATCATATCCTCCAGTCGTTGCTCATTAAATTCCTGATCGCGGTCGATCTCATCTGGCATGTGCGGCCCTCCGGTCTGACGTCTCCTGTTCACAAAGTGCGATCCGCTTCCAAACGATGGTCAGTGACAACCCTTCGACTTTCGGCAGCAGGGTTTGCGTTACCTGCATCATGGCGGCCAGCGCATCGGCCGAGTCCAGGTTGGCCACCCGGCATTGTTGCCATTGCCGCCAGATGGCCGCATCCGTCTCTTCGTTCGGCTCTGGCGTCCGGCCATAAGGCACACGGACGCCCAGTAACCGGCGGCGAAGGCAAACTTCGTTGGAGGTGAGGCCAAAATATTTGTTGAGTAGCGCAATTGACCCGCCGAGCCGGATGGCATGATTAATACGTTGCTGCTGCAGAACCTCCTTACGGGATTTAGCCAGAAGCAGGTGTAATGCGTCGTGATGAACCGTCACAGCCAAAAACTGCGCAGACTCCCGACTGATGATAAACAGCTCGTCTAGTGATAATTGGTTGAGGGCATTCATTTCGTCGAAAGTGAATCCGAGCGATTCACAGTAGCGAATGTTGCCATCCTTCAATGCATGCAAGGCATCGGTTAAAACGGCGTAATTCAGTGACGGGATTATCATGGTGTTTTCTCCCTTCAGCTTATTGAGCGGCGGGCTAATTTAATATTGATCCATTCGTCAATTTCCGATTCGAGCCAGGCGACACTGGCTGGGCCAATCTTGATTGAGCGAGGGAAGGTGCCGTCTTTCATATACAGATAGATTTGAGAGCGCTTCAGGCCCGTTTTTTCTTCAACCTGTTTCAGACGTAATAACTGATGAGATGTCACGGTATTCTCCTGTGGCAGATGTTGCGCTAGCCGGGAGATAACACGACAACACAAAGTCGTGGTGCGGAGAAAGTTGATGAACCCGTATTACGGAAAATCCAATCCTTAATACGGGTTTTCATAGCGAAGGGCATCATCTTACTTTTGTGTTGGTAGGGAAGGGGGCGAGCCGCGCTCAAGCGCAGTTTTGAGCGTGTCGCCACTGAATCGATCGGTAATGCCTTCCTCTGATGCCCATTGCTCAAAAATGGATAGCAACTTGTAAGGTTTTCCTATCAACGGGCTGATAGTTTCATTATTTCTACAGGCAAGCCAAAATAGTCTTGATAGAGGGGATGATATGCGTGTGGAAGAGTCCGAGAGTGATTTTTTTTCCAGCCAGCCAGTTGACTATTTTATTTAACTCAGTTTGCCTGATAACAAAACATGCATCCTTCGGTAAGTTATAAATAGGTAAGTAGGCATCATTAAAACTTAAATCTATGCCATTTAATGAGATTCCATTGCGTAATGAAATTCTATTGTGAACTAGAAAGTTTTCCCCTGATAAGGAAACAGTGATGCCATAGTTATTGTTCCCTCTAAGTACAGGTGATGGTATTTTTAGATTGTGAGCAAGTAGGCATTGTATGAGAAAATATTCATATCCAAAAAGACTTGTATCAATGACGCCATGAGCAGTGTGAAAATATTTACCTTCGGTGCTGAAAGTTAAATTACTCTCGCTAAAAAAAACGATTTCATCCGACGTAATTTTGCCGTCAGGTAAATTATTATCTTTAGGTTTTAGCTTTAATTTATGGTTATAGGATTTTATTTTCCTCAAGGTAATTGGAGACTGAAAGTATATCGAAAGGAGGATTTTTCCCTGCAGAGCATATCGATAGATATCACTTTCTTGTATTTTTCTAATGCCGTTTTTCTTTGATGCTTTAACTGCTTCTTTGATAGTTAACCAGTCTGAGTTTACATTTTTATTCTTAAGAAAAGCGAGTCTGTCTGACATAACATATCTCCTTTTACATATCCGTGCTGATAAATATAATGCCCTCTCATAAGGTGAATAAAGAATGACTGTTGATGGAAGGTTGGATATTTTTTTCAGTATTATCCATTCGTATTGATTTGCAATATAAGAATGCCGCAAAAAATTCGCGGCATTTTGGTTTATTTTAAATTTGGATTGATGTCGGGATTTTCAAAATCAGGAACAAAAGAAAGATATTTTCCACCAATCTTTATAGCCCGTCTGTTTGCTTCTGCATCATGAATGTGTAACGGTGGGGGAACACCCTCTTTCGCTACAATGCCTGTTTCTCTAAAGAACCCTTCGAAACCTGCGGGAGAGAACATCAACAATATCTTGATAGGTTTAATGCTGTTATTTCTAAATTGGTGATAAATGCCCTTTGGTACATAAACAAAATCGCCAGGGTTTGCCTGAAAGATATTTTCTCCGGCTCTTACGGTTAATTGGCCGTCTAGTACATAAAATATCTCATCAGCGTCTTCATGAAGATGCCAGATCGGACCACCACCAGGCCCAACAAATCCCTGAATAATAGAAATGCTGCCGCCGGTATTTTCTTTGTCAAGCTTGATAGTATAGGTGTCATTATTTAACCAAAGCGGAACGCCTTCATTATCTCTAATAATAAATGGTTGCATTATTTGTACCTCACGGTTATGAATTTAAAGAGAGTGGCCGCCATCGATAACTATTCGTGTACCCACTAAGTAGTCAGACTGGCCTGAGCAGGACCAAATAATGGCTTGAGCGATCTCTTTAACATCGCCAATACGCCCAATGGGGATCAAATCGCGCCATCTTTTGTCACGGTCTGCCGCCGATTCGCCGGGAAGTTGGGTCATTTCGGTGGCCAATGGACCTGGGTTTATTGAGAAAACTCGCACGCCGTGCGTGATAGCCTCTTTTGCCGAGACGCGGGTCAATGCATCGACGGCAGCCTTTGAAGCGGTGTAGGCTGCCGTGCCCGGAATATTCAGCCCGATAGACATATTTGATGAAATATTAACGATAGTCCCGGCCCGGTTTTCTTTCATCGACTGAAGTTCGCGCTTCAGACTTTCAAACAAACCAATGACATTAGTAGTGAATACGTGATTAAAGTCTTTACTGGAGGTTTCATCGACAAAACCAAAAGAAAATACTCCGGCGTTATTAACGGCAATATCAAGAGTACCGACTCTATTTTTAATTTCATCAAACAGGTTATCTATTGATTGATTATTATTTACGTCGAAAGGAATAACCCATGATTTGCCAGGAGTCTCGGAGATCGCTTGCGCTGTCTCTTCTAGTTTCTGCTTATTTCGACCTGCAAGAATAACGGTTCCGCCAAGTCGTGAAAATGCCAAGGCTATTTCTCTGCCAAGTCCACTGCCTGCGCCGGTTACAAGAATTTTCTTTTGCGAAAAAATACCACTCATCGGTTCTCTTCCTTATATAAAGTAATCTTCGACTTTGCCACCAAGGAGAATATCGCCGCACACCTGCAGGACTTTTTCCTGCGCGACAGCGTGCTGGCAAATAGTGTTGATATCACGTAATGCGCGATCAAAAGGTGTTTCATGGGTGTAGATAGAACCCCCACCCTGTAGGTCATACAAGCTTGAAACGATGGTTCGTGCGGTTTGAAAGGCATTTCTTCGACTCAAAGCTGACTGCACGCGCCAATGAGTAATATCGTCATGAGCGGCATCGGCTTCGAGCGCCTGCCATAATGTACTTACGCTGGTGAGCGCCGCGTTTCTAGTGATAAATAACTGATTCTCTGCGTTAGCCACCGCCGTCTGTACGCGCTTTGAGTTTCGCCATTTCACATCATTGATTCTGTCTGTGCGGTCGTCGGCGACGTCGTAGATATAGTCCAGACAGGCTCTCGCAAGCCCCAGCGGGATACCGGCCATTTTGCGTAAAATTGCATCCGGCGTTTTGTGCAGTGGCCCTTGACGTTTTGGTTCCGAGAAATTGAACGCGTGCTGTTCGGGAATGAACAATCCTTGCGTGGAGTAGTCCTGACTGCCGCTTCCCCGCAGGCCGGTGGTGAACCAGGTGTCGGAAAAAAGGTAGTCGGCAGGACGCGCCAGCATGACTCGCCAAAGGGGCTTGCCGTTATCATCCAGTATAAGATTGCCGTTACGGTAGAGGAAGCAACCTGCCGAGATGACATCGCCATGAGGCGATCCGCTGGCAAAACGCCATTTGCCAGTGACAATGTAGCCGCCATCAACTATCTCGGCTTTTCCCTGCGGGTGTATCCAACCCGCCACGGCCAGATTGGCGTGTGGAAAGATCTCTTTGGCGCTTTTTTCTTCCAAGAAACCTGAATAAATACCTGAGTCACAACCAATCATGGCGCACCAGGCGGTAGCCGTATCGCCCCGGGCGAGTTCTTCCAGCACAAGGATTTGCTCAATCGACGTCAGTCCGGCACCGCCCCATGATTGCGGGAAACACATTCCAAATATCCCAATGCCACGTAGCCTTTCAATAATATTGAGTGGTATCCTGCGATGCTCTTCTATTTCACGAGCGGAGTTACGTAATTTGCCACGTAAATCTCTTAGATTAACTAATATATTGCTAAATGTATTTTCTTCATGAGTTATCATGGATGTGCCTCAATAAATGAACCTATATGATTAAATCTTAAAAGTACATATTGGTTATTATTAATAACTATATCGCCCGGATGCGAAAATTCCCTTTGGGTCTAAAGTTTTTTGCAAGCTTCTAATGATTTCACCTTCACGAAGCGTTCTGGCATTACGACTATTGGCGAGAGGATGTTCGACGTCCAAACGATAAGGATAAAAACCGGAAGCACTAAATTTTTCATGAAGAAGTTTCAGAGCACGATGAGCTTTTCTTATTTCCTCTTCTACGCGTTCAAAACGAATGGATACAACGAGATCAATAATCTGATCACTCAGCGTATTAATTGTGGCGCCGCAGCGCACGCCAGTAGACTCGAAGATATCGTCGAAATGTAGATAAGCCTGTTTAATAGCCTGACCGGTAAAAGGAAGCAGAGGCAAGAAAAATATCCAGCCTTTGCCTTCGGCATCTATTTCAGCCGGTGTAGTACCGAGCGTCTTCTCCAGAAGGATATCATGATATTTAGTATCCCCTTGATAAGCAGCGTTGACTAGATTGGCGACGATATCATCTTGATAAGGATTCGTAGGGCTGTCGTTCCAGATCAAAGAGATGAATTTCTCGCCAGCTTTTACAAACTCGGTTTCCAGCGCGGTGGAAAGTGCCGATACTACTGAGGCAGCTCCCGAAAGAGGCAAATGAACGAGAAACTCGCCCTTATTCGCACCATACGTCAGTGTTGAGGTTTCATCATAAACCTTAAGTACACCGTGAATTAACCCTTGTGCTGACCAACGCTGGAAAGTATTGATAGCATACTCTAAGTTTTCGGGAGAAAAGGAAATATAGGCGACGCGAGATTTTTCTGGTCGATTAAGTAGACGTACAACGCCACCGGTTATAATTCCGAGATTCGATTGGGTGAATAATTGCACCAGTGAAGGGCCAATCCCGTGGGAGTATAATGCGCTATGTTTTCCCTGTTCCGGCCACCAGCCCACTCGGTGCAGTGTCCCGTTGGCGAGAACAATTTCCAGGCCGAGAAGATCTTCTGTACGCTGGTGCCTCAACCCGACGCCCCGATCGAGAGCATTACCTAAAAAACTCGTTTCTGCAGATGAGGCTGTCACATTAATAAAGCGATGGGTGTTCAGTAATTTTTGCGATAATATTCCCTGCGTCACACCTGGCTCAATGACAGCATAACCCTCTGCGATATTAATCTCGCGAATTTTATTTAATCCGGTCAGCTTCAACTGCACGGCGTTGTCTGACGGAGGTTTTGTTGAACCTAGCCCCCAATTGTATCCAGTTGAGTAGGGATAAAGCGCTGTTTCTCCGTCAAATTGATCTGCTAGCTTAACAATACGAATTACTTGTTCAATACTGGAAACATCCACTCGGCCAGAAACCGATGGGGAAGTATATTCACCAACATCATTCGGTGTTTTTACATAGGCGACGACGTTTTTATGATCTAAATGCTGTTCGAGAAAGGAGATGAACTTTTTGCTCATTTAATCAATCCTCTATTTTGCGATAGCTAATATTCGGGTTCAGAAAGAAATAGTGCATTTCATTACTGTATGAACCATCGTGATTTTTCAATCGTCCCGGACGCATCCCCTCAAATTCAAACCCTCCCTTTTGCGCGACTCTTTCTGACGCGATATTGCCTTCTTTGACACCAAGTTCTAAACGTACATAACCAGCTTCATTAAAGGCCCATTTTTTCAAAAGATTCAGTGCCCTTACGGCGTAGCCTAAACCACGATATTCCGGCAATATCCCGTAACCCACATCACCTACATGAGGTGGTACAACATTGCGGATAACAATTTTTCCTACAGCATTACCAGTTGAGCATTCTATAATAGTTAGTAATATATTAGGACCTACGGCTGAATTAAGCCCGCAACGCCTGACTTTTTGTTTTATTTCATCAAGTGATGCTGTTTCGAATAAACCCCACTTCGATGATTCAGGATTTGATTGCTCTAACCATATACAAAATGTGTCTTTTGTTTCGGCTAAACGTAGTGCAATTTTTTCATCGCGATAAATATTACTATCCACTGCAGGGAATAATAGGCTTTTTCCCGTGTTAGTTTGATCCTTCAATAATGAAAATACTGCAAATTCCTCTAGCTCTGAATTTACATTAAATTTTTGTGTAATACCTTCAAAAGTATACCCGCTCAATATAAGGCTATTAATGATTTTATGATGATCAATCAGAATGTGAGTCTCAACTCTCAGTGTCTTATATTTTTCAAATAAAAAAAATGAAAGTTTACGGAATAGTCCGGTTTTTATTTTTTCTCCTAATGGCGTATGAATGTTAATGTCTAGAATTATGCTGCTATAATCATTTTCTGATGGCCGCAAGAAAATGTCTCCTATATGCTCCGGCTTGCATTTTCGTATAACAAATATTTTATGTGTGCATGATTTTTTATTGGGCGTGTCATTTAATAACCTTGCCTCGCAACTTTGGTCGATAATTTTATCACTCTCGCTATGGTAAATGATTGGGATCTCATGCTTGTATTTTTTTTCGGGAAATGAGTGCGATTCCGGAATAGTTTGAATGTTATTTTCATAGCCTAATGAATTAGTTTCACTGTTCATGGTCTATTCCTATTGGTACAGTCAGATATTTGTCTGAGGATTAACAGCAGGAGTATCGTAACGGTTGTTTCTCAAAACAGGGAGTAGGGTGACAATCGCCAATCCTGCTAAAAAAATACCGATGAGAGTTGGTGCACGGTAGCCATAACCTTGGTCGATTGCATAGCCACCGGCCCATGAACCAATAACTACTCCAAGACAAATAACGGAGGTATGCATAGTGTTAATTAATGAAGTATTAGGGGCTGCTTTAAACACGCGTGAGGACATGGCAGGAGTGAGAGTAATACCAGTAAGTCCTAAAATCATTACAGATATCAGCACTAATATTTTATTATCGTAGAAGGTATAAAGCCCAAACAGTGCAAGTACTAGCACGACGCTTCCGGTGAAAACAACTTTAATCGGCGATTTATCTGCTAGTCGACCTACAAGAAAGTTACCAATTACCGTGAATACACCGTAAGCGAAAAGAATAGCCGGGATATATGGAATATCGAAACCGACAGTGTTTTCAAAATAGGGAACGAAGTAACTGAATGTCGCGAATGTAGCAGCAATAATAAAGAAACTTGTAATAAAAGCCCCCCAGATTGATCTGTTTATAATTGAACCAAATTCAGCCTTAATACTACCCTTAACCTCCGCCTTGAATTTAGGAACAATCAGTATAATACCTATTCCAGCTAAAGATGTAAGGACAATAATTAATGCGAAGGAAACTCTCCAGCCATAATACTGGTCAAGTATTGCTGATAGTGGCAGTCCCGCCACCGTCGCTATCATCATCCCGCCCAATACGATGGAGGCTGCAACGCCAAAGCGTTCCGGTGGAACCATTTTTGCCGCTGTCAACAGCGCAAAACCGAAGAAGGCTGCCGAAGATAATCCGGTCGCAAACCTCGCTACTGCTAAAAGATCATAAGTTGCAGAAACGGTTGCGACTACTTGGGCGACAAGAAATATGCCAGTAATAGTCAATAATGCTGCTTTATTGCTAAGTTTAACTAAAAATGTAGCAAGCAAGGGACCACCGAAAACCATACCTAATGAATAAATGGTAATTAAATATCCAACTTTAGGAATGGAAACACCTAAATCAGATGACATGGATGTGATTAATCCTGCGACCATGTATTCAGATGTTGTCATGGCAAATAGAGTAAAACCTAAAACATATATTGCCGCTGGAAGTGGTTTATTCATAAAAATTCACTCAATGTGATTAACAGTAATGAAACTAATACCCTCGATCATCAGTTTTTGTAAACAGAATATGAATCATAATTGTTATGACATTTTTCACCAATATAATCTGCTGGTTTATCGAGTTGTCGTGTTAGGTTAGGAGGTTAAGATATCGAATTTAGGTAATTAAATTGTCATCGGCTTATCTTAAAAATAGATAATGTTATTTATTTAATTGATTTTTCTGAATGTGTGAATATCGAAAAGGAAAATAACAATGAGTGAATACGTGCAAGCAATTGTGAAATCAGATACTGGTGGTTTTAGATTTACCGATGTACAGCGGCCAGTCAGAAGGACGGAAAGTGATATTTTAATCAGAGTTTCCAATATATCACTTAATCGGGGAGAATTAGACTTTCCCTGGGAATCGGATAAGCCTGCCGGATGGGATGCATTTGGTATTGTGATCGAGACCAGCACCGACGGTCAGGGACCAAAAATTGGGGAGCGGGTATTAACATGGAGCTTTTCGGGTGCCTGGAGCCAATATCGCGTTGTCGATCGTGCCAATGTCGCTATCGTGCCAGAGAGTGTATCAGCAGCGGTTGCAGCAGCGTTGCCGGTGGCAGGATTAACGGCGCTGCGTTCTCTGCGATCCCTTCATTTGCAGCCGGGCCAGTCTCTGGCCGTTACCGGTGCAACGGGCGGAGTCGGGCATTTGTTGGTTCAGTTGGCAATGCATGCCGGTATTAAAGTTTCGGCGGTGGTGCACAGTCAGCGTGGATTCGATTGGCTGCAAGCCAGCGACGTTAAACCCAACGAGGTACTATTGGCTAAAGAATACCCTTTTGAGGGAACCTTTGATGCACTGGTCGATACCGTCGGTGGCGATTTACTGGCTCATCTATTAGACAATGTTGTCCCTAATGGCACAGTTCTCATTCTGGGCGTTGCCTCGGGACAGGTGGCGAGCATAGACACCACAATTTTGGTATCACGAGGAATCGATCTGATTTCTTATAAGGATTATTCCCCGGCCGGAGAAGATTTAAACACCTTGCTCACTCTCGTTGACGAGAAGATCATTAAAGTATACGCGGATAATATTGGTAGTTGGGATAAAGTCATTAAACAGGATTTCATGCATCTTCTCGCTCCAGGCAAAGTCACGCTCAACGTACCTCAGGACTAAGCTCAACTCGTACATAGTCCTCTATGCTGTCGCCACGCAAGGATATTGCAATAATTGTGGCGACATAGCGTTATCTTTTAACTAATAACACATTGATATTTAACTTCTGTCAGTTTTTTTTTGTATCTTGATACCTCCACGAGGCATAGATGTTCGTGTAAGAGATGTAAGAGAAGACTTATGGATTTAAACGCGCTTAAAATCTTTATTAAGGTAGGGGAAACGCAGAGTTTTACCAAAGCTGCGCAGGCATTGGGCCTCACCCAATCAGGGGTCTCACGTGCAATTACCAGGCTTGAGCTCGACCTTCGTGTTACCTTGCTTAACCGCAATACCCACTCTGTAAGTCTGACTACCGATGGCGTTTTTTTATATGAATCCTCAAAAAGCCTGATTCATGAAATGGATGAGGTTGGGCATTCGATTACCGGCAGAACGGTATTCCCTGAAGGCGAACTAAAAATAACGACACCTTCTGCCTATGGCCGATTGGTAATTATTCCTATGCTCAAAGAGATTCTGGACAGATATCCGGCATTAACAATTGACGCGGTTATGACTGACCGATTGGTTGATTTGGTGGAAGAAGGCTTTGACGCGGCGATTAGAATTGGCAGCGTACAGGACTCACGGCTTATCGCCAGAACTATTAAGCATTTACGTTTTGTCACCGTTGCGTCACCGGAATATTTAAACAGCCACGGAATTCCAAAAGAGCCAGCGGAACTGGTACAGCATAACTGTCTGGCTGTTAAAGCACAGAGAACTGGGCGTAGCACAAAGTGGTTTTATTCTATAGCGGGAGAACAGCAGGCTTTTGATATTAAGGGTAATCTGGTCGTCGATACTGCGGATGTACTGTTAGAGGCGGCACTCAGCGGGATGGGAGTTGTTCAGATAATGGACTTTGCGGTCGGTAAATATCTGGAAAACGGTAAACTTGTCGAGCTACTACATGAATACTCCGAGGCTTCGATTCCGCTTTCATTAATTTATGCAAAATCGCGCCATCGTTCGCCTAAAATCAGTACATTGCTGGCAGCGTTAGGAATAAATACTTGACCCCCAACACAGATGCAATTGTGCTTGATTTGTGAGGGGCCAAATTCAACATCCTGCTCAATTCTGTGACTAAAAACCAAGCTTTGTATGAAGCTGATGGTGTTTTAAGTATATATGCGAAGTATTTAGTCTTAAACGGGGCTCATTAGCTGAGCCCTTTTTCAAGCTTATCAATCGGTATATACCGTAGTTCAGACTTTGGACTGCTGATGGCCCAAAATATAGGATGGCACGAATTCCTCTCTGCACCTGTCCAGATAATCTGACCACCACTGCATCATCGCCTTGCGGGCTTCCAGATGCTCCGCCTTGTGGATGTAGGCTGCTCGAACGCTATTGCGCTCCTGATGGCTCATCTGACGCTCAACTGCATCCTGTGACCAGAGACCTGATTCTATCAGGGCACTACAGGCCATTGCCCGGAATCCGTGGCCGCAGACATCCTCTTTAGTATTATATTCCATCAGCCGCAGCGCCTTATTAACCGTATTTTCACTCATTGGTCTGGATGGATTATGGATGCTGGGGAACAGCAACTCCTGATCACCGGAGATTTCTCTTATCTGCTTCAGTATGTCGATGGTCTGTTGTGACAGCGGCACAATGTGCGGCGTGCGCATTTTCGCCCCCCTGCTGGAATAGCGGACGCCTGGGAGCGGTTCTCGTGTGGCGGGGATCGTCCAGATTTTATTTGTGAAACTTATCTCCGTCCAGCGGGCAAACCGCAGTTCGCTGGAGCGAATAAAGACATGCAGGGTAAGAGAAACAGCCAGCCGGGTTAATTCCCGTCCCTGATGATAGCCATCAATGCGACTCAACAATTCGGGTAGTCGTTCAAGGGGAAGGGCGGGGTAGTGTCGTTTAACCGGTGCTGCGATGATACCTTCGAGATTCGATGCTGGATTGCTCTCAATCATCCCCTGATGCACCGCATGCTGCATGATGTTGCACATATGCTGCCGGGTACGTGCTGCGACTTCAAGCAGACCTTTTTGCTCAATGCCTTTCAGCAGGTCGATAAAGTGACGAGGTTTCAGTTCAGCTACTGGCAAGTGTCCAATCACAGGAAATATATGATTGTTCATGCTGGCAAGCAGACGGGAGGCGTGGTTCTCAGACCATGTTCTGTTGCTTTTATGCCAGCTCAATGCAACGTGCTTAAATGTTTTTTCCGGTGAGCGGGCAGCTTTCTCTGCGATACGTTGTTGTGATGGATTGATATTCTGCGTTAGCAGCTTGCGTATACCATCACGTTGCTGACGAGCGTAAGCCAGAGAAACATCGGGATAGGCACCTAAGCCGAGGCGAGATTCTTTACCATTGATACGATATTTGAGATACCAGAGACGTGAACCGCCTGGATTGACTAAAAGGTACAGTCCATGAGAATCAGAAACTTTGAAGGGTTTTGCGGATGGTTTTAAGCTACGGATTTTAGCGTCGTTCAGAGACATATGGTGGTCACTCCATAATCGAACTGAAATGACCCCAAATCAGACCACCAATCTTGCCCGATGCGTAGGGGGAAATGAAAATGCATCGAGAAGACTTTTCACGCTAAATTATTGAATCTAAATCACATAAGGATTCGCAAAGAGGCATGAAAACAAGAATTTGGCTCCTCTGACTGGATCGCTTTTGTCAGCAAGAGGTTCGTAAGTAAACTGAATCTAAGGTATCTTCTTATCAAACGAATATGAATGACTGGCTGTTATATCTAATCTTGGGGGGCGGGCTAAAGTGTCATGCTGTTCAAGCCGTGCTCCTTTATGAGTCATCAATTGACACTTATGCTTCCACATTTGAAGCGGTGTGAGACTTTACATTCGAATCTGGAATATACAAGAAGCATGGGTCTCCAGTTGGGTCAGTGTCGGTCATAAATACCGTAGTCAATAGCTTCTCTACTTATGGCATTTTCCTCAGCCAAATTTCAGAGCATGAAGTTACTCTTTTTACAAACCTAGCCTTTTAAACCCTTGAGAAAAGATCTTTCTCCTTAAGCTTAAATTAAGAATAGTCATACAATTAGAAAACATGGCGTAAATATTGCATAAATAAATTGGGTAGGTTGAAACTATTTTGAACATTAACGTTAAGATATTTTATAAGGTTTATCATGACGCATTTCACACTCAAGCAGCTTAAATATTTCGTCACTGTGGTTGAGACCGAAAGCATCGCCGAAGCGTCACGTCAGCTGCACATCGCCCAGCCTTCGATTTCGGTCGCCATCAAAAACCTTGAGGACGCTTTTGAACAGCAGTTGTTCATTCGCCATCATGCACAGGGCGTATCGCTCACCTCCAGTGGGAGACGGTTCTACGAAAAAGCAAAGGAGTTGCTGCGGTTGTCCTATGAGTTTGAGCAAAGTTCACGCGCAGAAAATGAGCTGGTTTGCGGCACCATCGCCGTGGGTTGTTTTGAATCGGCGGCTCCGCTGTATATGCCCAAGCTGATTGCAGGTTTCAAAAAACTCTATCCAGAAATCAATATTCAGTTGTACGACGGTGAACAGCATGAGCTGATGCACGGTTTACATCGTGGCCGTTTTGACATGGCATTTCTCTACGATCTTGACCTGGACAACGCGATTCAGAAAGAACCGCTGAATGCGCCGCATAAACCCTATGCGCTGCTACCGGCGGCTCATCCGCTGGCGAAAAAAAGTGCGGTGACATTACAGGAACTGGCAAGCGAACCGATGATCCTGTTGGATGCGGTGCCCAGCAAAAATTACTTTATCAGTATTTTCAAAGAGAATGGTTATTACCCTGAAGTTGCCTATAGCTCGCCGTCAATTGAAATGGTGCGGTGCATGGTCGGGCAGGGGCTGGGCTTTTCGGTGCTGGTGACCCGGCCCTGTTCGGATATGACATACGATGGGCAGCGCCTGGTGCAACTGGATATAGTCGATGAAATGGCGGCATCGACGCTGATTATGGCTTATCTGCAAAATAATGAACCAACACGGCCGACGCGGTTATTTATGGATTATTGCCGCAGTGTTGAATTAACTCCGGCCGTCAGCAGCCATTAAATTGTTGCTCTACCCGTTGCGGGTAGAGCAAACGTCAGTTGTATTTAACGTAATTCAATCCAGGTGGTTTTTAATTTGGTGAATTTATCAAAGGCATGTAAAGACAGGTCGCGGCCAAAACCCGATTGCTGATTGCCACCAAAAGGAACGGTCACATCCAGCGCATCAACGGTGTTGACCGACACCGTTCCGGCGTTCAGTTTGCGCGCCACACGATGTGCCTGATTCAGGTCGTCCGACCATACTGATGCGGCAAGGGCGTAAATATGATTATTCGCCAGTTCGATGGCTTCCGACTCATCATCAAAGACTTTTACCGCGAGCACCGGACCGAATACTTCATCACGCCATAAGTTAACGTTTTCGCTTTCAATCTCAATCACCGTCGGCAGGATGTAGTTAGCGACTGTCTCGATTTCGCGTTGCTCGCCACCCGCGCGCACAATACCGCCCTGAGTCACTGCGGTCTGAATAAAATCCATCACCTTATCTTTATGCGCAGTCGAAACCATCGCGCCCATCCTCGCATTGGGGTTAAGCGGATGGTCAGGTTGCCAGCCGTGCAACTTCGTGATCAACTTCGCCATAAAGTCGGGATAGATCTTACGTTCAACTAATAATCTGGAGTTGGCTGAACAAACTTCACCCTGGTTGAAACAGATACCGAAGGCGGCTTTTTCGGCGGCTAAATCGAGATCCTGGCAATTGGCAAAAATAATGTTGGCGCTTTTGCCACCACATTCCAACCACACCTGCTTCAAATTGGATTGGCCGGAATAGGCCATAAAGGCTTTGCCCACTGCGGTTGAACCGGTAAAAGTCAGCACATCAACATCGTTATGCAGGCCCAGCGCGGCACCGGCTTCGATCCCCAGCCCGGTAACAACGTTTAACACCCCGGCGGGCAATCCGGCCTCCAGCGCCAGTTCTGCCAGTTTCAGTGCGGTGAAAGGCGAATTCTCCGAGGGTTTCAGGATCACACTATTTCCGGCGGCCAGGGCCGGTCCGATTTTCCAGGCAGCAATATCGAGGGGGAAATTCCACGGTACAATGGCGGCTACAACGCCGACAGGCTCACGAGTTATGGTTGCCAGCGTGCCTGGACGGGTCGGGGCGACTTCGTCATAAATCTTATCGATACTTTCTGCGTACCAGGCAATCACATGGGCAGCCCCCGGCACATCAACGTTATACGCATCGAGTACCGGTTTTCCCATGCTGACGCTTTCCAGCAGCGCCAGTTCTTCCCGATGCTCCAGCATCAGATCCGCCAGCCTGCGCAGCACCGCTTTGCGTTGCGCTAACGGGCACCCGGACCAGATGCCAGAGGTAAACGCCTGGCGGGCGGAATCCACCGCAGCGTCAATATCCTCAGCCTGACAAGCGGTGACTTCCGCTAACACCGCATTGGTGGCGGGATTCACTACCGCCCAGGTTTTCTCCGCTTTGGCGAAGTAAGGTTTACCCCCGATAAGGGCATGCGTGCTAAAGCGTTGTTGGTTCAGCAGACCTTGCCAGTAATCACGATTATGCATACGCGTTCTCCTTATTCGTCTCGGTCTCAGCTACCGGCGTTCCTTGCAGGATCATGCTTGCCGCACGTTCGCCAATCATTATTGAAGGGGCATTGGTGTTGCCGCTGATAAGCGATGGCATGATTGATGCGTCAGCCACGCGCAAATTTTCCACGCCATACACTTTGAGGGATTCCGGTGCGACAACGCTCATTTCATCCCGGCCCATCTTGCAGGTGCCCACCGGATGGAAAACGGTGGCGCAATATTCTCTGACGTATTGATGCAGCTGTTCGTCGGTCTGAATATGTTCGCCCGGCAGCATCTCTTCACCCCGCAATGCGGCGAATTCCGGCTGAACAAGAATGTTCCTTGCCACTTTTATCCCCTCAACCAGCACGCTGGCGTCATAAGGGTCGGCGAGGAAATTAAAATCAATTGCGATTTGTCCATCGCGCGTTAACTGCAACGCGCCGATCGATTTCGGGCGTAACACGCAGGTGTGAATCGCGTAGCCGTGGCCCCATTCAAATAAGCGCCCCCGGTGGCTGCGATAACCCGGCACAAAATGGAACTGAATATCGGGTTCATCGCTGCTGAGTTTCGTCGCGGCAAAACCACCCGCTTCTACATAATTGGTGGTTAACCAACCTTTGCGGCGAAACAGATAGTTGAAGGGTGAGGTCAGGATCGGTTTCCAGGCGGCGAGGGAAAAACCCAGCGTTAGCGGGTTACCGGACCGCACGGTGACCAGACCATCCAGATGATCCTGAAGATTTTTACCCACGCCGGGGAGAGGGTGCACCAGCGGGATACCTGCGGCTTCAAGTTCGGCGGCAGGCCCGATGCCTGACTTCAACAGAATATGTGGTGAGCCAATGGAGCCTGCTGACAGGATGACTTCCTGGCGGCACAAAATTGACGTGGGTTGATCGCGGCCATGCTCATTAATACGCACGCCTTTGACCACTTTGTCTTCAATGATCAGCGTTTGCACGGTGCAGTCGGTCATGACCGTCAAATTGCTTTGACCAAGATGGGGATGCAAAAATGCGCGATAGCTTGATAACCGTTTGCCATCTTTTTGCGTAACGTTATAAATCCCGACGCCTGCCATCGATTTACCGTTAAAGTCGGTGTTCTCCGCTAATCCGACTCGCTTGCCCGCCGCGACAAACAGCGCTGATACTGGATTGGGATCGCGCGGTTTATCGACCAGTAATTCGCCGCTAAAACCATGATATGCCGGATCCTGAGACAACAGATTCTTTTCCGAGCGTTTGAACCAGGGCAGGACATTATTCCAGCCCCAGCCCTCACAACCTTGCTGTTCCCAGCGGTCATAATCAGAAGGTAATCCGCGAATATAAATCATACTGTTCATGGATGAGGAACCCCCCAGCGCCTTGCCGCGCGGGACGTGGAGTTGTCGCCCCCCTAAGCTTTTTTGTGGCGTTGAATAAAAGTTCCAGCTGAACTTTTTGCTTTTATACAGGGTAATGGTTCCCGCAGGAGTCTGGATGCGTGGGGTCTCATCGCGACTTCCAGCCTCAATCAGGCAGATCTTCAGATCTGCCTGTTCAGCCAGCCGGGCGGCCAGCACGGAACCTGCGGAACCCCCACCAATAATGATGTAGTCGTAGGTATTACTATTGTTCATAGTCATTCCGGTAATTATTTAGCAACAGAGGTTTGCGCCACTGCCTGAGTACGGCAGAGGAAATAATAAACAGGCGAGACGATGGCTAAACCAATAATCCAGGAGATATCGGCACCACCTAACATATTCGCTGCCGGACCGGTGTAAATGGCGGTAGACATAAAAGGAATCTCGACCACGATCCCCAGCAGATAACAGAAAATGGCTTTTGAATTGAAGTAACCGTATATGCCACCGTCACGACGGAAGAATGAAGCGACATCATAATTACCGTGGGCCACCAGATAGTAATCAACCAGGTTAATTGCCGTCCACGGCACCAGCACATACAGCAACATCAGAATAAAGTTGGTGTAATTCACCAGGAAGTTTTCCTGACCATAAATCGCAATCAGCACTTCGATAAGGATGGTGACAATTGATACCACAATGCGAGCGCCAGAAAGCGGCGACCACTTAGGCAGGAATGTCTGGCCAAGCGTCAGGGTGCAGAGCACACCGCAATAGAGGTTCATTGCATTGGTCGCGGCAATGCCTAAGGCAAACACAATAATGACGGTGGAGGATAATCCGCCGGTCATATTAACAATACCGGTGATTAAATCACCATCCACGATGCAAATAGAAACCAGAATGCCAAGAATCATCGGGAACAATGAACCCAGTACGCATCCCAGGTAACTACACCAGAAGACGCTTTTTTCGCTGATATCTTTTGGCATGTAGCGGGAATAATCGGATACATAAGGCGCGTAGGCCAGCTGCCATAATGCGGCGATGGAAATGGCACCGAGGAATCCGCTGAGATTAAAGCCATTACGCGCGAGAAAATCAGTCGGCAGACCATGCACGAAAACAATCCACGCAAAGGCCGCGAGCAAAATAATACCGGATACCCACGACATCACCTTGGTGTAGGCATGAATCAGGTTATAGCCGAAGGCACAGGCCACCAGGCTGAGTACCGCAGAAACCAGGATGCCGGTATCCGTAGAAACCGGTGCGTAGATGGCGTGCAGTGACTGACCGCCCAGCACCAGGTTTGATGCCAGAAAGCCGATATACATGATGACGACTAACGCCACCACCAGCACGGAACCATAAGAACCAAACTGGCCGCGGGTTTGAACCATCTGCGGCACACCTAATTGTGGTCCCTGCGCGGAATGCAATGCCATAAACAGCCCACCGGCAAGGTTACCAATCAATACGGCAATGGTGGCCCACATAAAAGATAAGTGGAAAATACTTACCGCCAGCGCGCCGGTAATCACGGTAAGCAACATGATGTTTGAACCAAACCAGATGGTAAAAAGATCCCGTGGCTTGCCATGACGTTCATGCGCGGGAATAGGCTGGATGGTGCTCAACTCTATTGTGGTTGCAACAGCATTATCTTTTGGGTTGTTTGTCATCATAGTTATCTCAACAAAGTCATTTGCAGGCTTGCCGCATGGCTGCGGTTATAACCACCCAAAAAATTGGGAGGGGTGAAAATAACGTTGATGGGATGTTGCAACAGTTGGCTATAGAGAGAAATGAAGAAAAATATAGCCAGCTAATATAAAAAAAAGATGCAATCTCGCTTATGGATTGGTCGCCCCAAATTGAGACGTTAAAGAATGACAGGTGAGATCTTTTTGAATCTAATTAACCTTATGATTATTAACATCTAAAATAAAAGTCTCTGGCTTAATGCTTCATCTTGGTGCGCGCCTGCACATCGATGAAGCATCATTGGCAATATAAGATATCGTTAACTCTGCAAATTAATAAGTAAAAATGTTGCCTGTGAATCGCGTGAATTTGATTTATCTCAGCACCCTTTTATCTTGCCTGTGCAGTGCGGATGCGGCTTTAACAGGGCTTTGTATTTTATTTCGGCGATGAAGGTTGCCGGCAGGTTAAATATTTTCTATCCAGACGCTCACTTTATAATATTTTACCGTCTGCATGCGCTCCAATAGTCTTGGGTCCTTCTTAAGTGGTTAATCCCCTGCGTGATGCGGGATGAAGGACGTTGAAATGACATCATTAAAAACTGAAACAGATACGCTGATTATTGGCGCAGGTCAGGCGGGGGTTGCCATGAGCGAACACCTGACGCGTCTGGGCATTCCGCATCTGGTCGTGGAGAAAAACCGTATTGCCGAATCCTGGCGTAGTCGTCGCTGGGATTCGTTGGTTGCCAATGGCCCGGCCTGGCATGACCGCTTTCCGGGCATGGAATTTCCTGGCTGCTCACCAGACAGCTTTGTGGCAAAAGAACAGGTTGCTGATTATTTTGTCAGTTACGCCGCCATGAACCAGTCACCGATTCATACCGGCGTCGAAGTGTTAAGCGCTGAACGCAATCAGGGGCGCAGTGGTTTTACCGTCACCACCTCCGCAGGCGTGATCAATGTGCAGCGTATCGTGGCCGCTACCGGTCCTTTCCAGCGCCCGGTGATCCCGGCGATTGCTCCTCAACATAGCTATGTACAGCAGTTACATTCGGCAGACTATAAAAATCCACAGCAGTTGCCGCAGGGTGGCGTACTGGTGGTTGGTGCCGGTTCTTCCGGGGTGCAGATTGCCGATGAATTGCAACGATCCGGTAAGCCAGTGTGGTTATCGGTGGGGCCGCACGATCGCCCGCCACGTTCTTACCGTGGCCGGGACTTCTGCTGGTGGCTTGGGGTGCTCGGATTGTGGGATGCTGCGGCCAGTCAACCGGGCAAAGAGCATGTCACCATCGCCGTGAGCGGTGCACGCGGTGGACATACCGTCGATTTTCGTCGTCTGGCGGCGCAGGGCGTAAACCTCGTTGGCTTGACGGAAAGTTTCACCGATAACACAGTACGTTTTCAGGATGACCTGGCGGAGAATATTGCGCGTGGCGATGCGAATTATCTCGCGTTGCTGGATGCTGCCGATGCGTATATCGAGCGCAACGGCCTCGATTTACCGCCAGAACCACAGGCACGTGAATTCCTGCCAGACCCCGCTTGTGTCACCCATCCGCAGCTCTCATTGAATCTGGCAGAGGCCGGAATCACCAGCATTATCTGGGCGACGGGCTACGTCACCGATTACAGCTGGTTAAAGGTCAATGCCTTCAATGAACAGGGCAGACCGCAGCATCATCGTGGCGTGTCCAGTGAGCCGGGCGTTTATTTTCTTGGCTTGCCGTGGTTGTCACGTCGTGGTTCCACCTTTATCTGGGGCGTCTGGCACGATGCCAAATTCATTGCTGACCAGATCGCTATCCAGCGCCAGTACCAGCAGTATCGCGCACCCTCTGACTCGCTTTAAGGAACTGTTATGCCTACACATCAACGTATTCGTATGTTCAACACCAAAGAAACCTATCCGAATCAGACACTGGACAACGATCTCTGCCAGGCGGTACGCGCCGGTAATACCGTCTACGTGCGCGGCCAGGTGGGTACTGATTTTGCAGGGAATCTGGTCGGGCTGGGCGATCCACGCGCTCAAACCGAACAGGCGATGAAAAACCTTAAACAGCTGCTGGAAGAAGCCGGTAGCGACCTGAGCCATATCGTGAAAACCACCACCTATCTTACCGATCCGCGTTATCGCGAGCCGGTTTACCAGGAGGTGGGGAAATGGCTGAAAGGGGTGTTTCCGATTTCAACTGGCCTGGTGGTTTCGGCGCTGGCACAGCCGCAGTGGCTGATGGAAATTGATGTGATTGCGGTGATCCCGGATGACTGGGAGGGGAAATGACGCTTTCGATTGCGGCACGCTGTGCGGAGTCCGGCCAGCTCGGTATCGCCATTAGTTCGTCGAGCATTGCCGTAGGTGCGCGTTGCCCGTGGCTGGTGGCCGGAGTGGGTGCGGTATCCAGCCAGAACATCACATTACCGGCGCTGGGGCAGCAGATTCTGGCGCGTCTGGAAGAGGGCTTAACGCCGGAACAGGCGCTGAAAAGCGCACTGGCAGAAGATCGCTTTAGCGAATATCGCCAGGTGACGGTCATTGACGCCAGCGGTCGCAGCGCCGCCTTTAGCGGTGACAAGACGCTGGGTATTTATCATGTGGTGCAGGGCAAAGAGTGCGTGGCAGCAGGGAATATGCTGGCGGAACAAGAGGTGATCGCCGAGATGGCGGCGGCTTTTGACGCTGCCACTGGTGAGCTTACTGGTCGCCTGCTCACGGCGTTGCAGGCAGGGATCGATGCCGGTGGTGAGGCGGGGCCGGTGCATTCAGCTGCTGTGAAGGTGGTGGATGATTACACCTGGCCGCTGGTGGATCTGCGCGTTGACTGGGCAGAAGAAAACCCATTGGCAGAACTGCACAAGTTGTGGCTGGCGTATGAACCTCAAATGCAGGCTTACGTCACCCGGGCACTGGATCCACGTGATGCTCCGAGCTATGGCGTACCCGGCGATGAGTAGTGCGGTGCGCGATATCCTTGCGGCGTTGCTGGCGTTTGATACCACCAGCCGCGAATCCAATCTGGCCTTGATTACCTGGATTGAGGATTTTCTGGCGCAGCGCGGGATCGCATCGCAACGCATCATGGATGACAGCGGGCGCAAAGCCAATCTGTATGCCCGGCTGGGGCCGGGTGGTGATGGCGGGGTGATGTTATCCGGTCACACCGATGTGGTGCCGGTCGATGGTCAGCAATGGACGCTGCCGCCGTTTGCCCTGACACAACAGGAAGGGCGCTACTATGGTCGTGGCAGTGCGGACATGAAAGGCTTTCTGGCCTGCGTGCTGGCATCGCTGGATAGCTTTCTGGCCCAGCCGTTGCGTCTGCCGCTGCATCTGGCTTTTTCCTATGATGAGGAAGTGGGCTGCCTCGGGGTGCGGAGCATGGTGGAGTTTTTGCGTGCGTCAGCAGAAAAGCCCGCCATGTGTATCATCGGCGAACCGACAGAAATGCGCCCGGTATATGGACATAAAGGCAAGGTGGCGATGCGTTGTCAGGTGCATGGTCGCGCCTGCCACTCGGCCTACGCACCTTCTGGCGTCAATGCCATCGAATACGCGGCAAGGCTTATCAATCAGCTCGGCGAAGCGGCGCAGCAACTGAAGCAGATAGAGGATGCGCGTTTTGATCCCCCCTATAGCACGCTCCAGACCGGTGTGATTCAGGGCGGCAGCGCGCTGAACATCGTGCCGCAGGATTGTCAGTTTGATTTCGAAATCCGCTATCTGCCGGAGGCGCATGTTCAGGGGGTCATTACCCAGGTTGAGCAGTACGCGCAACAGCAGCTGTTACCGCAAATGCAGGCGGTGGCGGCTGAAAGCACGATTCATTTTCTGCCGCTCAGCCACTACCCAGGCCTGCTCACCGATCCTCAATCACAATTTGCCCAATGGCTGGCGCAATGGAGCGGAAGCGACGATTTCTCTACCGTGGCGTTTGGCACTGAAGGGGGGTTGTTTGATGAAGCGGGGGTTGCCACCCTGATCTGCGGGCCGGGCAGTATGGAGCAGGGGCACAAGCCGGATGAGTTTATCGCTATTGAACAAGTAGAACTCTGTATGGTGATGCTTGTAAATTTATGCAAATGGATGCGAACTGTCCTCTAAATAAAAGAATTAATAATGGATTAATTATAATAAAACACTTCGATTATATTGCGGTATTATTTGATGTCAATTGGTCTGATTCCAGAGTGGTCAGTGGTGGTTTATAAATAGTAAATTATAAGCATTTAGTAATTTCAGTGGAAATAAATATTATTATTGGTTGTTATTAGGCAGGCATATATTTTGACTAGAATCACTTTCACTACTCCAGATCTAAAATATTAGTTGGGTTAAATCCTCATAAAACCTTCACGATACAATGGAGATTGGTGTTTTCCTTCATTTTCATCGAAAACCTTGATGTCAGATTACCATTAGTATACCTATACTTGGGATCATAATGTACTTAAAGAAAGGTTCCCATTTATGAATTAGCAGGCCAGTGCTACTGCAAACGACTCAACGTTAGATTTCATCTAGTTGCTCCTTATAAAAAAGCCGTACCTATGAGAGTGGATACGGCTTTGGTATACGATATGGTTTATTTCGACTCGCACAACAATATCGTTTTTATCTCTTCAGAATGAAAGGTGGTACATAAAGTTTGCGACACATATCCAGATAATCGGACCACCACTGCATCATCGCCTTGCGGGCTTCCAGGTGCTCTGCCTTGTGAATATAAGCCATGCGCACGGTATTACGCTCCTGATGACTCATCTGGCGTTCTACTGCGTCCTTTGCCCATAAACCCGATTCCATCAGCGCACTGCATGCCATCGCCCGAAAGCCGTGGCCACAGATATCCTTTTTTGTGTCGTAGCCCATCACCCGCAATGCCTTGTTGACCGTGTTTTCACACATTGGCTTATACGGGTTATGGTCGCCGGGGAAGACCAGTTCATTATTACCGGTGATATCTTTAATCTGTTTCAGAATGGCGATGACATGTTCTGAGAGGGGGACGATATGCGGCATTCGCATTTTGGCCCCGCGCCCGGAATAACGCACGCCAATAATGGGTTCTCGCGTCGCGGGTATCGTCCAGACCCGGTTTTTGAAATCAATCTCTGACCAGCGGGCGAAACGCAGTTCACTGGAGCGAATGAACACATGCAGCATCAGCAGGACGGCAAGCCGGGTAAGTTCGCGGCCCTGATGATATGCCTCAATACGTTCAAGCAGTTCAGGCAGCCGCTCCAGTGGCAGGGCAGGATAGTGCCGTCTGACAGGAGGTGTGGTCACGCCGCCAAGGTTTGCTGCCGGGTTAGTATCGATTAACCCCTGATGGACCGCATGGCGCATTATGTTACTCAAGTGCTGCCGCGTGCGGGACGAAACTTCCAGCAGACCTTTTTCCTCGATCCCTTTCAGCAGGTCAATGAAATGACGGGGTTTAAGTTCTGATACAGGCAGGTTCCCGATAACCGGAAAGATGTGATTGTTCAGGCTGGCAAGCAGACGGTCAGCGGTGTTCTGCGACCATTTCCGGTTACTTTTATGCCACGCCAGCGCCACGTTTTTAAAAGCTTTATCCGGTGTTCGTGAGCCACGTTCAGCAGCCCGCTGCTGTACCGGGTTGATATTCAGCGCCAGCATTTTACGGACACCTTCACGCTGCTGTCGCGCATCAGAGAGGGAGACGGCAGGATAGGCACCCAGCGCAATGCGGGATTCTTTACCGTTAATACGGTACTTGAGATACCAGTGACGTGAGCCACCCGGCTTGACCAGCAGATACAGACCGTGGGAATCGGAGACTTTAAAGGGTTTATCAGAAGGCTTGAGACTACGGATTTTCGCGTCGGTAAGGGACATATGGGGGTCACTCCATTATCGAACTAACCTGACCCCAGATTTGACCACCAATTTTTCCCGATGCGGAGGGTAAAATCAAAATGCACCGGGAAGAGATTTCACGCTAACCTCTTGAATCAATATCAGATAAAGCTTCGTAAGGAGGCATGAAAACAGGAAATTGGCTCCTCTGACTGGACTCGAACCAGTGACATACGGATTAACAGTCCGCCGTTCTACCGACTGAACTACAGAGGAATCGTTGTGGAGGCTTATCTTAGCGGCGAAAAAAGTTTTGTCAAACCTGATCTTAGGGAAAATCGACTGATTGCTGATTCTGTCGTCAGTTTGTTGTAAATCCACACATCTTTTTCAGGAAAATACTTTGCAGGATTAGCATTTGTCCCCCATCATTTGAAATGGAGTTTCAACTTTTCTCGCTAAGGTCCATTTTGAACGTCACTGCCTCCTTACGCCAGGCGATCGCGCGCACGCCATGGTATGCAAAACGTAAAAGCTATCGTGTCCTGTTCTGGCGTGAAATCACCCCTCTTGCCGTGCCTATCTTCCTGGAAAATACCTGCGTTCTGCTGATGGGGGTTCTGAGCACTTTCCTGGTGAGCTGGCTGGGGAAAGAGGCGATGGCTGGGGTTGGGCTGGCGGACAGCTTTAACATGGTGGTGATCTCGTTCTTTGCCGCCATAGACCTCGGGACGACGGTGGTGGTGGCCTTTAGCCTCGGCAAGCTGGATCCCAAACGTGCACGCGAGGCGGCCCGCCAGTCGCTGATGATCATGACCATTTTTTCGATCGTTCTGGCGGCGGTGATCCACTATTTCGGTAAAGAGATTATCGATTTTGTCGCCGGGGAGGCCACGAACGAGGTAAAAGACCTGGCGCTGACCTACCTCGAGATGACCGTCATAAGCTATCCGGCGGCAGCCATTGCGCTGATTGGCAGCGGCGCGTTGCGCGGGGCTGGCAACACCAAAATTCCGCTGCTGATCAACGGCGGGATGAATATCCTGAATATTATTATCAGCAGCGTGCTGATCTACGGCGTGTTCTCGTGGGAGGGGCTGGGGTTCGTCGGTGCCGGGCTGGGCTTAACCATTTCACGCTATATCGGTGCGGCAGCCATCATCGGGGTGCTGATGGCCGGGATTACCCCCTCGCTGCGTCTGACGCTGAAAAGCTATTTCCGTCCCTTTAATTTCGCCATTATCTGGGAAGTGATGGGGATTGGCATTCCCGCGAGCATAGAATCGGTGTTATTCAACGGCGGGAAGTTGCTCACGCAGATGTTTGTCGCCGGGATGGGGACCGACGTTATCGCCGGTAACTTTATCGCCTTCTCTATTGCCTCGCTGATTAACCTGCCGGGTAACGCGCTGGGTTCAGCATCCACCATTATTACGGGTAAGCGGCTCGGGAAAGGGCAGATAGGCCAGGCGGAGCGGCAGCTGCGGCACGTGTTCTGGCTGTCGACCATTGGGCTAACGCTGATCGCCTGGGGAACTGCGCCGTTTGCCGGGCTGATGGCTTCGTTCTATACCCACGAAGACGACGTTAAAGAGGTCGTTAAGATCCTCATCTGGCTCAACGCGGCCTTTATGCCCATCTGGGCAGCCTCATGGGTACTGCCTGCCGGGCTGAAGGGGGCGCGCGACGCCCGCTTTGCGATGTGGGTATCAATGCTCGGCATGTGGGGATGTCGCGTTGTCGCAGGGTATACGCTCGGGGTGATGCTCGGATGGGGTGTGGTCGGCGTCTGGCTGGGGATGTTCCTCGACTGGGCCGTGCGGGGCGCGCTGTTCTACTGGCGGATGGTCAGCGGGCGCTGGCTGTGGAAATATCCGCGAAAGAGTGCCTGACAATTGCGCGAAGTGGAGAATAATTCGGCAAACGATCGGAAATGTGCATTCTGCCTTTGACATCCCGGGGGAGCATCGATAATATGCGCCCCGTTCACACGATTCCTCTGTAGTTCAGTCGGTAGAACGGCGGACTGTTAATCCGTATGTCACTGGTTCGAGTCCAGTCAGAGGAGCCAAATTTAAAAAGCCTGCTTTTAAAGCAGGCTTTTTGCTTTTCTGCGCAAGGCAAAATGCAAAACGGCAACCTTGTTGCCGTTTTTAGTGTTTGCACCCTCTCCCGTGGGAGAGGGTTGGGGTGAGGGCACCAGACCGCACGAAATTACACACCAATCGGCGCCGTCGCCTCAACCAGCCACTCACGCGCATCGCTATCCACCAGCGGTGACAATGCCTTCCGTACCTGCTGATGATATTCATCCAGCCACTGCTTTTCCTGCTCGCTCAGCAGATGCAGCTCAACCTGACTTAAGTCGATCGGGATCAGCGTCAGCGAGGCAAATTTGCAGAACCCCGGACGGCTCTCCACAATCTCCACCTGGTTTTCAATACGAATACCGTGGCTATCGCCCAGATAGTAGCCCGGCTCGATAGTCATGATACTGCCCGCCACCAGCGGCCACGGATTGACCTTTTTGGCGATGCGATGCGGGTTCTCGTGGATCAGCAACTGGTGCCCCACGCCGTGCCCCGTGCCGTGATCGTAATCCAGCCCCATCTCCCACAGCGGGCGACGCGCAAACGCATCCAGCTGATGCCCCTGAGTCCCGGAAGGGAACTGCAGGGTAATGAGCGACAGAAAGCCTCTCAGCACGGCGGTGTAGTGCAGGCGCTGCTGCGGATCGACCTTACCCCACGCCAGCGTGCGCGTGGCGTCGGTGGTGCCGTTAGCATACTGGCCGCCGGAATCGTTCAGGTAAAAATGGTCATGGCCGATGGGCTTATTGCTGGCCTCGCTCGAATGATAGTGGCACATCGCCGCATTGCTCGAAGAGGCTGAGATGGTCGCAAAACTCTGCTCGATGAACCCGGGCTGCTGTTGACGGAACGCAAGCTGCTGCGCCTGCACTTCCAGCTCGGTGAGCGGATTTCCTGCCGCCTCGCGCAGCGGCACTTCGCGGCTCAGCCAGGCGAGGAAGTTGACCCACGCGGCACCGTCCCGGTGATGACACTCGCGATAGCCTGCCAGCTCGACCGGGTTTTTGGTGGCTTTCATCAGGGTGATAGGATCGGTCCGCCAGACAATTTCTCCGCGTGGTTCAATGGCGAAGCGCAGGGCAACCGGCGCGGAATCTGCATCAACCATCACCCGTTTGCCTTCAGCAATCTGCTGGCAGCGTTCAATAAAGTTATCCTGCGGCGCAATGGTGAACGCACTGCGCACATCGTCAGGCAGGGCGCTGAGCTTATTGTCGTTAACAAACCACTCAACGTGACCGTCACGACCGAGAAGGGCAAAGGAGAGCGGTACCGGGCTGTAAGGAATATCCGCACCGCGCACGTTTAACAGCCAGGCGATGTTATCCGGCAGGGTGACGGCGAGATAATCCGCATTGTTTGCGGCCAGCACGGCGGCGACGCGCTGACGTTTGTCCGCGCTGCGTTCTCCGCTGTGGTCAACCGGCATTTCGCGGATAAGCCCCGCCGGCGCGGCAGGGCGATCGGTCCATAAGGTGTCAAACGGCGAGGCCTTCAGAGGCACCAGCTCGCACGGCGTGGCAGACAGTTGCTCAAACTCCGCGTTGGTCATCAGCAGCGGGTCAAAACCGATGCGCGTGCCTGACTCAACGTTTTCTGCCAGCCATTGAGCCAGCGGCTCGTTGTGCAGGTGGTGAATTTCAATCTCGCCCAGATTCACCTGAACGCGGGCCTGGACCTGATAGCGCCCGTCGACGAACAGCAGCGCTTTATCCTTCAGTACCAGCGCGACGCCGGCAGAGCCGTCAAAGCCCGTCAGCCAGGCCAGCTTTTCGTCGTACGGCGCGCAGTATTCGCTCTGCCAGGCATCCGCGCGCGGGACGATCATCCCGTCGAGATGGCTGGCCTCAAGCCAGTGGCGTAGGGCAGAGAGCGGTGATGTGCTGGACATTGTTTTTCCTTACGTTATTAGCGGAACGGCGGCTCGTTGAAGGTGCGCAGCTTGCGGGAATGCAGCCTGTCACCTTCCGCCCGAAGCAGGTCGATGGCGCGAATGCCGATTTGCAGATGCTCTGAGATAGCCCCTTCGTAGAAACGGTTGGCCTGGCCGGGCAGCTTAATTTCGCCATGCAGCGGCTTATCGGAGACGCACAGCAGCGTGCCGTACGGAACGCGGAAGCGATACCCCTGCGCGGCGATGGTGGCGCTCTCCATATCGATCGCCACCGCGCGGCTCAGGTTGAAGCGCAGCGCCGATGCGGAGTAGCGTAGCTCCCAGTTGCGGTCATCCGTCGTGACGACCGTACCGGTGCGCAGGCGCTGTTTAACCTCTTCCCCCGGCATGCCGCTAACCTCTTTGGTAGCGTCATACAGCGCGCGCTGTACTTCGGCGATGCTCGGGATTGGGATATCCGGCGGCAGCACCGCATCAAGCACGTGGTCATCGCGCAGATACGCATGGGCCAGCACGTAGTCGCCAATCAGCTGGCTTTCGCGCAGGCCGCCGCAGTGGCCAATCATCAGCCACACGTCCGGGCGCAGTACCGCCAGATGGTCGCAGATGGTCTTGGCATTTGACGGGCCCACGCCGATGTTGATCAGCGTAATGCCCTGACCGTCGGCTGTGATCAGGTGCCAGGCGGGCATCTGGTGCTTTTTCCACGCCAGGTCGGAAATGGCCTGCTCGGGCGCTTCGGTTTCAGCGGTGATCCAGATCCCGCCCGCGCAGGAGAGCGCGATATACGGGCTCTCCGGGTCGAGGATCTGGCTGCAGCCCCAGCGGACAAACTCATCAACGTAGCGGGTGTAGTTGGTAAAGAGCACGAACGGCTGGAAATGTTCGACTGGCGTACCGGTGTAGTGGCGCAGACGTGCCAGGGAGAAATCGACCCGGCGGGCATCAAAGTGCGACAGAGGAGAAAATTCGGCCGGGTGATAAATCCCGTCTGCCGTCTCATCGCCAATCTGCGAAAGCTCGGTGGTCGGGAAGTGGCGGGTCAGCCCCGCGCTCATGGAGCGGTCAAGGGTTAACGCCGAACCGTCAATCACGTACGGATACGGGATCTCATGCTGCGAGGGCTCAACGGCAATGTGCGCGCCGTAATCCTGATACAACAGCGTAAGCTGTTCTTCTAGATACGGGCGGAACAGCGCAGGGCGGGTGACGGTGGTGCTGTAGCAGCCGGAGTGGGTAAAACGGGCGTAGGCGCGGGTTTTGGGATTACTGCTGGCGCTGCCGTCCCAGGTCACAGAGAGCGATGGATAAACAAAAAGGCCCTCGGTTCTGGCCTTTTGATCGGGGAGTTTCCCTGTTTCGATATATTCGCTAATGGCGCTGCGCAGCGCGTTGACGGACTGTTCATACAGCGCGTCGAGTTTTTCCAGCGCCTGAGCCGGGGTCAGGCTGGAGCCCTTATTATTCATCTCTGTCTCCTTGTTCCACAGGTGTGCGACTCTACCCGATAGTATGTCACACGCCCGTGAAACAAAAGGGAGATCAGCCGTGGCTCGTCTCTTTCATCAGCAGCGCCGTCGCCGCCGACAGCAGGCAGCCGGCCAGCAGATAAATCGCCACGCTGTGCCAGTTGCCGCCGGAGAAGGTCACCAGCGCGGCGGCAATAAACGGCGTAAATCCGCCGCCGACCACGCTTGCGACCTGGTATCCCACGCCCGCGCCGCTGTAGCGGTAGCTTGCGCCAAACAGCTCGGTGAACATCGGCTGCTGCACGCACACCACCATGTCGTGAGCGATGTTGGCGAGCATGATGGCGAAGAAGACAATCCAGAAGATCGACTGTGCCTCCAGCGCCATAAAGAACGGCCAGGCGCTGAGGGTGCCAATCAGCGCTCCGGTGATGTAAACGCGACGGCGGCCAAACCTGTCCGCCAGCCAGGCGAAGCAGGGGATAGTCAGGCAGCTGATCCCGCCGACCAGCAGGCCAATATTGAGGAACAGCTCGCGGGGAAGACCGAGGTTCTGCGTCGAGTAGTTCAGGGCAAACGCGGTGACGATATACATCGTCAGCAGCTCGCACAGGCGCAGGGCGATAATTTTCAGAAAAGCGCCAGGATGCTGAACCAGCGCTTCCATCACAGGCAGACGCTTTTTGGCGAGCGGTTTTTCCAGCTGTTGTTTTTCAAACTCAGCCGACTCCTCCATCCCGTTACGGATCCACAGTGCGGCGATGACCAGCACGATGCTGAAGATGAACGGAATGCGCCAGCCCCAGCTCAGGAACTGCTCGTCGGTGGTAAGCTGGCTGATGAGCGATACCAGCCCGGTGGAAAGCAGCAGGCCTACGCCGTACCCCACCTGCACGCCGCTGCTGTAAAACGCTTTCCTGTGCTTCGGCGCGCTCTCAACGGACAGCAGCGCCGCGCCGCCCCATTCGCCGCCGACGGCGAAGCCCTGGATGGCGCGCAGGGTGACCAGCAGTACCGGCGCCCACCAGCCAATGGCGGAAAACGAAGGGAGAACGCCAATCAGCGCGGTGGCGATCCCCATCATCCAGACGGTGAGCATCAGCATACGCTTGCGGCCAAGACGGTCGCCGAAGTGGCCGAAGATCACCCCGCCCAGCGGGCGAAACAGAAAGCCGACGCCGAAGGTGGCAAACGCGGCGAGCGTGCCCATCGCGGGGCTGACCTGGGGAAAAAACTCGCGGTTAAAGACCAGGGCGGCGGTGATGCCGTAAAGCAGAAAATCATACCAGTCGACGACGGCACCCGCGAAGCTGCCTAAGGCTGCGCGGCGGGCACGGTTGAGCGAAGGTGTCTCCTCGTTGGGACGATCGGAGATGAGGGTGGAGTCCATAGTTGTCCTGTCCGTACTAATTTTTAATTATTGGTATAAGAAAAGGTCACTCACATTGCGCCCGTCATATAAACGGAACCTATGAGACTACCGCGACAAAACGCCTGAGAAAACGTTTTTATCTTTCCGGAAGGTGCTGAATAAATAAATTTCATCTTCGCCTGCGGCGAGATAATTGTGTCTTCTGGTTCCGTTAAAGGCTGAATGGTTTACAGTAATAGTGACCGCCGCGTGAGTTAAGCTGAGGGAATAATGATGCAACGCACCTTTTCGGCATTCTGGATGATTCTGTTTTTATTCGTCGCACCGCTTCATGCGGAGCCCAATGTCTATGGTGAACAGCGTATCAGCGGCTGGTGGAATGCGCTGACGGATGATATTTCACAAACCTGGGAAGAGCCCCAACGTTACGACCTGTACCTGCCGTTTCTGAGCTGGCACGCTCGCTTTATGTACGACAAAGAAAAAACTGACAATTACAATGAAATGCCGTGGGGCGGTGGTCTGGGCGTTTCCCGCTATAACGAAGAGGGCAACTGGAGCGCGCTTTTCGCGATGATGTTCAAGGACTCGCACAACGAATGGCAGCCCGCGATGGGGTATGGCTGGGAGAAGGGCTGGTACCTGGATAATGCCAAAGATTTCCGCCTTGGGCTCGGTGCCGCAGCGGGCATCACGGCGCGAGATGATTTTGCAAACTATGTCCCGCTCCCCTTCATCTTCCCGCTGTTTTCAGCCGGGTATAAGCGCGTTACCGTCCAGTTCACCTATATTCCCGGGACATATAATAACGGCAACGTGCTCTTTGCCTGGCTGCGCTTAGGCTTTTAAAGGGTGATCACCTTTTTTGCCACGGCGTTAGACAATACCAGCATGGAGAACAGAACAGAGGTGACGAAGGTGAGCACAATCAACGCCAGCTTCATACCGAGAGAGGTCACCGGTATCAGCGCCGTCAGCAGATGAAACACCGAGTAGTGCACAATATACACGCCGGTCATCGTTTTGCTGATGGCGGCCAGAATGGACTCCTTAAATTCAGCATTGCGGCGAAAGCGCACGCCGTTCGCCGCAATCACCAGCGCGATGATCAAAATGTAAATTTGAGAGCCGGTGAGGATAAAGGCGTTTCTGTCCGCCTTGAACAGCGCGAAGAAGAAGTGGCGCTCGTAAAACCAGGTGAAGAGGTAGATAAACGGGATGGCGACAACCGCCGCCCTGACGACATTTTTACGGCTAATCCACTCGGCAATTTTCGGGTCGCAAAAGAGTTGCCCCGTCAGATAAAACAGCAGCCACGTCCACAGCCGATACTGCGGTGAAAGCGAAAGGACGTGCGTTTCAGGATAGAGCGCCGATAGCAGATCGTATCCGTAGGAAAAGAGCAGCAGGGCAGCAATCGCGCCGCAGAACAGCGCTCGCCGCTGGCTAAGCCACTCCACCGCCGGGTGGAAGGTGTAAATCACCACAAAGGCGAATACGAACCAGGGCTGGATTAAATACCCGCGCTGATAAGGCTCCCACAGGTAGTAGATCGTTATCCAGAACAGAAAAACAATCACCAGACTTTTAATTTTACCCAGCTGCCAGCGCGTGCCGTGCCGCGATTGTCCGTCGAGATAGCCCGACACCACAAAAAACAGCGGTGTGGCAATCGTCGAGATAAAGGTTAAAAACCCCAGGATCCAGTGATAGTCATAATCATAATGATCCCAGGTGTTGTAGATGGTGAAGAAGGTAACCGCCGTCATACAGCCCAGCGTTTTGATAATGTTCAGCCCTGTCGCATTCATTGTTGTTTGGCTTCGTCCTTACGATGGAAACACGCGTAGATCACGGGGAGTACCAGTAGCGTCAGGATTGTAGCAAACCCCAGTCCAAACATAATGACAACGGCCATGCTCTGGAAGAAAACGTCCAGCAGCAGCGGAGCCAGGCCAAGTACGGTAGTGAACGCGGTGAGCAGGATAGGGCGCAGGCGCGAGGTGGCGGCGTACACGATCGCGCTGTGCTGATCCTTTTGCGTTTTCTGCTGTTCGATCTCTTCCACCAGCACGATGCCGTTGCGGATGAGCATCCCGCTCAGGCTCAGCAGGCCAATCAGCGCCATAAAGCCAAAGGGAATGCCGGTAAGTAAAAATCCCGGCGTGACGCCAATCAGCGCCAGCGGTACGGTCAGCCAGATGGCGACGGCATTTTTCACCGAGCTGAACATCAGCACCGTAATGACAAACATCACCAGATACCCGAGAGGCAGCGTAGTGAACAGCCCCTGCTGCGCTTCGCTGGAGTTTTCTGCGTCGCCCCCCCACTCGATACTGTAGCCGTGTGGCAGGCTAAGGGCATCAATCTGCGGCTTCACGCGGGCGAGAATGTCTCCGGAGGTTTGCTGGCTCAGCGGGTCCGGGTCCGTCTGCACCGTCAGCACCCGCGAGCGGTCGCGTCGAAGGATGAGCGGATCTTCCCACTCCAGCGAGAAGCGGCTGACGACGTTACTCAGCGGGATATACTGCTGCCGCGTCTGGCTCCACACCAGCACGTTGTTCAGGTGACTGGCATCCAGCCTTTCGCTTTCCGGGGGCCTCACCACCACGGGCAGCAGGTCACTGCCTTCCCGATACAGCCCCGCACGGCTGCCGGAGAAATTCATCTCCAGCGCGTTGTCGACGTCCTGCTTATCCACGCCAAGCTCGCGGCCCAGGGCGGCAACGTACTGTGGGCGGATCACCTTGCTGCGGTTTTGCCAGTCGTTCCTGACGCTGCCCGTGGCCGGATCGCGCGTGAGTATATCGTCCACCTGGCTGGCAATCAGGCGCAGCCGGTCAGGGTCGGGGCCTTTAATGCGCACCTCAATGGCGCTGTCGCCGGAGGGGCCAAACATCACCCGTTTGGTGCTGGCGTTGACCTGCGGATAGTTTCGCGCGATGTACTCGTCCACGTGGCGCGTCAGGGCGGAGATGTTGCGCTGGTCGTCCATGCGCACCATGATCTGCGCATAGTTGCCGTACTGCCGCTGTCCGCTGTAGGTGAGAATAAAGCGCATACTGCCCTGACCAATGGTCGAGACGGTGGTCTCCACCCCCGGCTGGCCGTTAATGGTTTTTTCGATATCGCCGGTCATTTTCTCGGTCCACTTGATATCGGTCCCGTAGGGTAGCCACAGGTCGACAAAGAAAATCGGCGTATTAGACGACGGGAAAAAATTTTGCCGTACGGCGCCGAAGCCCCAAATGGACGCCGCCAGCAGCGCAGCCATCACAATGAGCGTCGGTGCCTTATGGTGCAACAGCGTGTTAAGCAGGCGCTGGTAGGCGCGGTAGAGTCGTTTGTCGTAAGGATCTGACTCGTCGGTTTTATCGGGCGCGCTGTCGTTTTTAAACAACCACCACTTAATCAGCACCGGGGTGAGGGTGAGCGCAGAGAACCAGCTCAGCATCAGGGAAATCAGCAGCACCTGGAACAGGGATTTACAGTATTCCCCGGTGGAATCCTGCGACAGCCCGATTGGGGCAAACGCCAGGATGGCAATCACCGTCGCTCCCAGCAGCGGCAGGGCGGAGCGGCGGATGATGTAGTTCACGGCGGTTAACAGCGGGGAGCCCTGCTGTCGGGCAATCAACACTCCTTCGACAATCACGATGGCATTATCCACCAGCATGCTGAGGGCGATAATCAGCGCCCCGAGCGAGATCCGCTGCAGCTCAATGCCACACAGGTACATAATCAGCAGCGTGCCCAGCACGTTAAGGGCGAGAGAAACCGCAATGATGATCCCGCTGCGTACGCCCATAAAGATCAGCAGCACGCCGATGACGATCGCCAGCGCCATCAGGAAGTTAATAATAAAACCGTTAACGGAATGGCCCACTTCGGCTGCCTGATCGTAAAACAGGTCTATCTGTATGCCTGCCGGTTTTTCCGCCGACATCTGGTTTAGCTTTGACTCCAGCGCGTGGCCCACGTCGATCACGTTCACGCCGGGAATAAACGAGACGCCCATGGTGACGGCTTTTTTGCCGTTGGCATGGTAGATACTGGCCGGCGATTCGTTCAGCCCGCGCGACAGCGTGGCGATATCCCGCAGACGCGTCGCCGCCCCGGTGCCGGAGGGCGTGATGATGAGATCCGCCAGTTCATCAAGATTTTCGAACTCACCGGTCGGGTGCAGGCGAATGGATTCGGTGCCGGAGGTGATTTCTCCGGCGCTGGAAACGACGTTAAGTCTGCTGAGCAGGGCGGAAAGCTGGTTCAGCGTAATGCCGCGCGCGGCCATTTTGGTCAGGGAGATATCGATGTTGACCTGTTGACCAATGGCCCCGCCGATGGCGACCTTCGCGACCCCGGGGACCAGAATTAACTCGCGGCGCAGCTGCTCCGCATATCTCACCAGTTCAGGATTACTGAATTCGTCTCCGGAAATGGCGAAGAAGAAGCCGAACACGTCGCCGAAATCGTCATTTACAAAGGGCGTGACGACGCCGGGCGGGAACAGACGCGAGGCATCGCCCACGCGGCGGCGCAGTTCATCCCAGATCTGCGGCAGCTCGTTCGAGTGATAGCGCGAGGCAATGTTCACGGTGATTTGCGACAGGCCGTTTGAGGAGATAGAGCTGACGTTATCCAGATAAGGCAGCTGCTGAAGGGCATTCTCCAGCGGAAGCGTCACCTCTTCTTCCACCTGCTGAGCGGATGCTCCGGGGTAGTGGGTGACCACCACTGCGGTTTTAATGGTAAAGGCGGGATCTTCCAGCCTGCCGATATTCAACAGGGCAAAAATACCCCCGATGCCCAGCAGCAGGATCGTTAGCCAGACGCGAACGGGGTTATTAATAAATTGACGAGAGATATCCATTACAGTCCCCGTTCACGCGTCCAGATACGCACCGGCTGGTTAGCATGAAGCTCCCCAACGCCAGCGGCCACCACGCGCTCGCCCGCCTTAAGCCCGCTGGTAATCATCACGCCTTCGGTACTCACTTGCCCCACGCTGACCTTGCGGTCTTCAAGATGGAGCGCGTCGCCTTCGCCCGTTACGACCCAGACGTGCGGCTCATTGCGCGGGCTGTTGTCCGGGTTAAAGACTGCCTCAACCGGTACGACCAGCGCCTGATCGCCCGCGCCCGCCGGGAGGTTGCTTAAATTGATGGTCACCGTACCGCTTACGCCACCGACGGCGGGAAAATCATCCGGGCGCGGCATGGTCAGTATTACCTGCCAGGTCAGGGTATTGCTGTCGCTGCTGCCCGAATGCTCTTTGTAGACGGCGGTAAACTCCCGATCCGGCATGGCGTTGATTTTCACCACCGGGCGATACTGGGCGTTACGGATATCAAAGGTCTTAAACAGGTTTTCAGGGATGCTGAACACCACGTCAAGCAGGTCGGTGCGGGTTAACGTGGCGATGGGCTGACCGGCAGACACCACCTGATGGTTTCGGACATGCACGCTGGCCGCCGTCCCGCTGAAGGGGGCGACGAGCGTCATCTGATTCAGCTCTTCTCGGGCAATTTGTAGCGCCGCATTCGCCGAATCGCGGTTCGCGCGCTGCACGTCCATTTCTGCTTTCGAAATCGCCTGGCGGCCCGCCAGCGTCTGGAATCGATCGAATTGCCTCTGAGCCAGCGTCGCCGCCGTTTGTCTGTCGTTAACCCGCTGCTGGGCTTCACGGGCGTTTAACCTGGCTAGCTGTTGCCCCTGCTTGATGGCTGCGCCCTGACGCACATCGAGCGCTTCAATTTGACCTGCGCGCTTGAATGAAAGGTCTGTGGCATCGCCCGATTCAATGCGGGCGGGAAAAATTCGCTGCTGGGCGTGACCGGGAACCGTCACCTCCGCCACTTTTACCATCCTGGGCAGGGGGGCGGCTTGCTTCGGTTTCGGGTCGCACGCCGTGAGCGTTAACAAAACGAACGGTAAAAGAGAGAGGTAGCGGTTCACTGTATTCCCCTAATAAATAACTGTTTTATTTATTCCATAGCCTGGACAGGGGTGACACTATTCTGCCAGAACAGTGACGACCATATAGGTAAATAAACCAATCGCCGTGCTGGCGATAATGGCAAGCGCAATAAACATACCCAGACGGATCAGGCTTAAACCATACATACATTCCTCCATGAGCCGGAAGCGGTAGCTGACTATGAGCATAGTCGGCGAAAAGATAAATGTTAAATAACCATTATCTGTGGGGAAGCGCTAAACCTGATATTCCTGTGCTACGTTTAATATTAATCATCTTTTTTTACCGTAACTGGCATTAAGGGCAAGTCCCTGCATTTAATGCGTTTTTTTGCTTCATTCACTCTCGTGTTGGTTATAAAAAGGATGCTCGATATGTATAAAAACATTCTCGTTCCGGTGGATGTCTACGAGACAAGCCTGGCGGATAAAGCGTTGCAGCATGCACAGTTTCTGGCGCAAAGCGCATCGGGTGACATTCATCTGCTGCACGTCATGCCCAAATTTTCAGCCGAACTGACGCGTGGTTTTATTTCAGATGCGCGCAAAATGGATGAATATATGATTAATAATTCGAAAGAAAAGCTGTCTGACCTGGTCAAAAAATTGAATCTGCCAGAAGAACGGGTTCATCTCCACGTCCGTAGCGGAAATGTTCGTGATGAGGTTATTAAGCTGGCGGATGAACTTACCGTCGGCGCGATTATCGTCGGCTCCCGCAATCCCAATATTCAAACCCATTTGTTAGGTTCAGAGGCGGCAAGTATTGTTCGTTACGCACATGTTCCTGTTTTCGTTATTCGTTAATTACAGAGAAGCAAGGTGATTTCTGAATAGAACCTGAGGAAGGAACGATGAAAACAGGAAAACCTGAACGTCCGTACTATCAACAAACCGTTGACGAAACCCTGTCGAATATCCACTCCACCCTGGAAGGCCTTAGCGGCACAGAGGCATCAGCCCGACTTCAGCAGCACGGTGAGAATGCGTTACCGCAAAAAAAGGGCAAACCCGCCTGGCTGCGCTTCCTGGCGCATTTTAACGACGTATTGATTTACGTTCTGCTGGTGGCCGCGTTGCTTAAGCTCTTTATGGGCCACTGGGTAGACATGTTTGTGATCCTTGGGGTTGCCATCATTAACGCGCTGATTGGCCATATTCAGGAGAGCAATGCTGAAAAATCGTTGCAGAGCATTCGCAATATGCTCTCCAGCGAAGCCGTGGTGGTACGACAGGGGAATCATGAAACGATCCCCACTACGGCGCTGGTCCCGGGAGATATCGTGGTGATCCGCGCCGGGGATCGTATCCCTGCGGACCTGCGCGTGATTGAAGCGCATAACCTTCGCGTGGAGGAGGCCATCCTGACCGGCGAATCCACCGTTGTTGAGAAAAACAGCGATGCGTTAAGCGGGGAACTGCCTTTAGGTGACCGGTATAATCTGCTCTACTCAGGCACCACCGTCAGCTCCGGCGGCGGTAAAGGCGTGGTGGTGGCTACCGGGGGCGAGACCGAGCTGGGTCACATCAATCAGATGATGTCCGACATTGAAAAGCACCGCACGCCGCTGATGGTGCAGATGGATAAGCTCGGTAAGACCATCTTCATCACTATCCTGGTGATGATGGTGGCGCTGTTTGTCTTTAGCCTCCTGTTCCGGGATATGCCGGTTTCTGAACTGGTACTGTCGCTTATTAGCCTCGCCGTTGCCGCCGTACCGGAAGGCCTGCCGGCCATCATCTCCATCATCCTTTCGCTTGGCGTACAGGCCATGGCGCGTCGCAAGGCCATCATTCGCAAGCTGCCTACGGTGGAAACGCTGGGCGCGATGACGGTCATCTGCTCGGATAAAACCGGCACCCTGACGATGAATGAAATGACGGTCAAAGCGGTGATTACCGCTGACACGACCTATCGCGTGGAGGGTGACAGCTACGAACCGGTGGGGAATATTCACCCCGTAGATGACCCGACGCCTATCAGCGTGACGCAGGGTTCCCTGCTGGAACGCTATCTTCGCACCATCGATCTCTGTAATGACAGCCAGCTGATCAAAGACGAGCAGGGGCTGTGGAAAATCACCGGGGGCCCAACCGAGGGCGCGCTGAAGGTGCTGGCGGCGAAAATTCCGCTCCCACCGCTCGATACCGAAATGCGCAGTAAAATCCCGTTTGATTCGCAGTATAAATACATGTCCACGCTTTACCGGCTGGGCGATGAAGAGGTTATTTTAATCACCGGCGCGCCGGACGTCCTGTTCCGCCTCTGCCAGTACCAGCAGACGAATGACGGGCTGCAGCCGTTCGATCAGCCCTATTGGGAAGGGAAGATTGAAGAGTATGCCCGGGAAGGTCTGCGCATGGTGGCCGCGGCCTGGAAACCTGCCCACGAGGGACAGCGCGAGCTGGATCACCCGGACCTGCATGACGGCGTGATCCTGCTGGGCATTGCCGGAATGATGGATCCACCGCGTCCGGAGGCCATTACCGCCATTGCCGACTGTCTGCAGGCCGGGATCCGCGTGAAAATGATCACCGGCGACCACCCGCAAACGGCCATGAGCATTGGGCAAATGTTGGGGATTGGTAACGCCGCAAGCGCTATCACCGGACGTGAGCTGGAGGCGATGGACGATCGTCAGCTGAGCGACGCCGCCCAGCAGTACGATATTTTCGCCCGAACCAGCCCGGAGGATAAATTCCGCCTCGTGCAGGCCCTGCAAAGTAAGCAGGAAGTCGTGGGCATGACCGGGGATGGCGTAAATGATGCCCCGGCGCTCAAGCGGGCGGATGTGGGTATCGCCATGGGAATTAAGGGGACGGAAGTGACCAAGGAAGCCGCCGACATGGTGTTAACGGATGACAACTTTGCCACCATTGCCAGCGCGGTGCACGAGGGACGCCGGGTTTACGACAACCTGAAAAAGACCATTCTGTTCGTTATCCCCAGCAACATCGCGCAGGCTCTGCTGATCATCATCGCGCTGCTGGCGGGGAACCTGATCCCGCTGACGCCGGTCCTGATCCTGTGGATGAACATGGCGACGTCGGCGACCCTGTCGTTTGGCCTGGCATTTGAAGCGGGTGAGAAGGACATCATGAACCGGCCACCGCGCAAGGCGAATCTCCATGTGATGGACGGCTATGCCATCTGGCGCGTGGTGTTTGTCGGTCTGATGATTGCCATTAGCGCCTTCGTGCTGGAAGCCTGGCTACAGCCGCGCGGCTACTCGGCAGAATTTATCCGCACCGTGCTGCTGCAAACCCTGGTGACCGCGCAGTGGTTCTACATGCTCAACTGCCGCGTTAATGATGGCTTCTCGCTGAGCAAAGGCCTGCTGGCGAACAAAGGAATTTGGATCGTGAGCGGCGTACTGCTGGCGTTACAGCTTCTTATTATCTACGCACCGTTCATGCAGATGCTGTTTGGCACCGAAGCGCTGCCGTTCCGCTACTGGGTCATCACCTTCCTGATTGGTTTTGTGATGTTCCTTATTGTCGAGGCGGAGAAAGTGCTGACCCGCAGGTGGCGCAAAACCGAGGCGTGATAGCGTAAACTGAGAAAGCCTGCCTGAGTCCGGGCTTTCTCTTTTTTGAGCGCAGAAAACTATGATTCGACTGACCTGGTTCGTCCTTACGCTGTGTGCCGCTGTACCCGGCGCGTTTGCCGTAACCTATACACTCCCGCCGGAAGGCAGTCGTCTGGTGGGAACCCCGATTGTCATCACCGTTCCCGAAGGCAATACGCTGCCTCTGGAAGCCTTTGCCGCGCAGTATGGGCAGGGGCTGAGCAACCTGCTGGAAGCGAATCCGGGCGTGGATCCTTTTTTACCCAAACCCGGCACCCGGCTGGTTATACCCCAGCAGCTGATTTTGCCTGACACCGTCCGCGAGGGCATTATCGTGAATGCGGCGGAAATGCGCCTCTACTACTACCCGCCTGGCGGCACTACCGTTGAAGTGCTGCCCATCGGCATCGGTCAGGCCGGGCGTGAAACCCCGCGTAACTGGGTGACGGCCGTTGAGCGTAAGCAGGAGGGGCCAACCTGGTCTCCGACGCCGAATACGCGCCGTGCCTATGCGGCGGAAGGTAAAACGCTGCCGGCATTCGTGCCCGCCGGGCCGGATAACCCGATGGGCCTGTATGCGATTTATATCGGAAGGCTGTATGCCATTCACGGCACCAACTCGAATTTCGGCATCGGGCTGCGGGTGAGCCAGGGCTGTATCCGTCTGCGCAATAACGACATCAAGTATCTTTTCGATCATGTTTCCGTAGGCACCCGCGTGCAGCTTATCGACAGGCCGGTTAAAGTCACCAGCGAGCCGGACGGCAGCCGATGGGTGGAAGTTCACGAGCCATTATCACGTAACCGTGCGGAGTTTGAATCAACCCGCAAGGTGCCGCTGCCCATCTCCGCCGCGCAGCGGACGCAGCTGATAAATGAGGGGGCAGGAGCCGAACTGGAACGGCGGTCGGGGATGCCGGTTAAGATTGGCATGTGAGGGCCATCTTTCCAGGCACAGAAAAGCAAAAAGCCTGCTTTAAAAGCAGGCTTTTCAAATTTGGCTCCTCTGACTGGACTCGAACCAGTGACATACGGATTAACAGTCCGCCGTTCTACCGACTGAACTACAGAGGAATCGTGTGAACGGGGCGCATATTATCGACCTGCGTTCGCCTTGTCAAAGGGTGGATCAACGCCTTTTGATCGTTTGCTGACAAAATCGGCAAAGTGATGTTTTTGGCAGCGGAATGCACCGTCATGGTGCGGGTATACCCCTAATGGGGCAGATCATAAACTGCTGTTTCGGTAATAATACCCCCTCCATGATTAGGTTTCCTTATTTTCAGGCGCTTAGCGAACAATTCAGACCGCCTGGTAAAAGTGGCATTCATATTGCAAAACCTGTTCAACAACGACAGCCGGTTCCGGCACAGCATTTCGAACAGGGGGCAAAATGAACTTAAGACGACTGAAATACTTCGTAAAAATCGTCGATATCGGCAGCCTGACTCAAGCGGCAGAAGTGCTGCATATCGCGCAGCCTGCGCTGAGCCAGCAGGTGGCTACTCTGGAAGGCGAGATGGATCAGCAGTTACTGATTCGTACCAAACGCGGCGTTACGCCAACGGAAGCAGGTAAGATCCTGTACACCCATGCGCGCACCATCCTCCGCCAGTGTGAACAGGCGCAGCTGGCGGTGAATAACGTGGGCCAGACCCTGAGCGGGCACGTTTCTATCGGCCTGGCGCCGGGAACGGCCGCGTCCTCTATTACCATGCCGCTGCTGCAGGCCGTCCGCGCCGAGCTGCCTGAGGTGCTGGTATACCTGCACGAAAACAGCGGCTCCATGCTGAATGACAAACTGCTCAACGGCCAGCTGGATATGGCGGTCCTTTACGATCGCTCCCCGGTCGCCGGCATTACCAGCCAGCCGCTGCTGAAAGAAGATCTCTACCTCGTGGGCACCCGCGACTGTCCGGGCCAGAGCGTAGACCTTACCGCCGTGGCAGAGATGAACCTTTATCTGCCGCGCGACTACAGCGCCGTGCGGGTGCGCGTGGACGAAGCGTTCTCCCTGCGCCGTCTGACGGCCAAAATCATCGGTGAAATCGACTCGATCTCCACGCTGACCGCAGCCATTGCCAGCGGAATGGGCGTGACGGTTCTGCCAGAATCTGCAGCCCGCTCGCTGTGCAGCGCGGCGAACGGCTGGATGGCACGCATCACCACGCCTTCCATGAGCCTGCCGCTGTCGCTGAACATGTCTGCACGCGGTTCGCTGACGCCGCAGGCGCAGGCGGTAAAAGAGATTTTGATGTCGCTGGTCAGCAAGCCGTCACTTGAGAATCGTGAACTTCAGCTCGTGAGCTGATATTCCATAAAAGCATAAGATGCTGGTTTTTATTATTTGTTCTGCAGCGCGGCTGACTCTAACAATAGAGCTATGTCAGATGCGCCGGAGTGAATCGTGAATTTCCAGCAACTTAAAATTATCCGTGAGGCGGCCAGGCGGGACTACAACCTGACCGAGGTCGCCAATATGCTTTATACCTCTCAGTCCGGCGTCAGCCGCCACATCCGCGAGCTGGAAGAGGAGCTGGGCATAGAGATCTTTATCCGTCGCGGCAAGCGGCTGCTCGGCATGACGGAGCCGGGTAAGGCTTTGCTCACCATTGCAGAGCGGATCCTTAACGAGGCCAGCAACGTGCGTCGTCTGGCGGATCTCTTCACCAATGACGCCTCGGGCGTACTCACCATCGCCACCACCCACACCCAGGCGCGCTACAGCCTGCCGCCGGTGATCAAAGCGTTCCGCGAACTTTTCCCTGACGTCCGTCTGGAGCTCATCCAGGGCACGCCGCAGGAAATCGAAGTGCTGCTGCAAAACGGTGGGGCGGATATCGGCATCGCCAGCGAACGCCTGAGCAACGATCCGCTGCTGGTGGCTTTTCCCTGGTTCCGCTGGTACCACAGCTTATTACTCCCGGTTGACCATCCGCTGAATCAGGTTTCCCCTCTGGCGCTGGAAGACATTGCGAAATGGCCGCTGATTACCTACCGCCAGGGGATCACCGGACGCTCACGCATTGATGAAGCCTTCAACCGCAAAGGGCTAACGCCGGACGTGGTGCTGAGCGCGCAGGATTCTGACGTGATCAAAACCTACGTCGAGCTGGGTCTCGGCATTGGCCTGGTGGCGGAACAGTCCAGCGGAGAACGCGAGGACGGGAACCTGGTGCGTCTTGATACGCGTCACCTGTTTGACGCCAACACCGTATGGCTTGGCCTGAAGCGCGGGCAGTTGCAGCGCAACTACGTGTGGCGCTTTATCGAGCTCTGCAACGCCGGGCTGTCGGTGGATGAGATTAAACGCCAGGTGATGGAACCGGAAGAAGTGGCGATTGATTATCAGATTTAGGCGCTGGTTTGCCCGGTAGCGCTGCACTCACCGGGCTCGTCATTTAGTTGAACGGATATTTTTTAAAAACTGCCTGTGATTCGAATGATTCGGCAAACGCCTGAATCTCTCTAAAATCCGCTACGTTAACGACGTGCGGGATCATCGACTGAATAAACGTCCAGACAACCGTGCTCGTGACGGCAACCTGATCGGGAGTTGCGGTCGCCGGACGCGTCTCCAGTAAGGTATTCCATTCCCTGCAGGCCGCCAGCAGCTGAATTGTAATGCGTTCGACCCATAAGGCGTGCTGCTTTTCCGCCGGACGCTGGTTGTGCTCAATCACATTTTGCACCGCTTTTTCAGCGGCGGCGAGGATAAAGCCCAGCGTCTGAAGATCCTTTGCCAGCGCATCCGGCGCGACGGGCAGGAGTTTCCGCTCGGGGGCAGCCTGAGCCTCAAAATAATTCAGTATCAGCGAGGAGTCCATCAGCCGTATTCCGTTATCCAGAATCAGCGTTGGCGCTTTTACCGCCGGGTTGATCCGGGAGAACGCGTCGAAGGTGCTAAAGACTGACAGCGGCTGGCTTTCAAACTCAACGCCATAAAGCTCAAGGGAGATCGCCACGCGCCGTACATAAGGTGAATCCATCATGCCAACAAGCTTAATCATCTTTCCCGTTTTCCTGTCTCTGTGAAAGAACGCGTCATTGAAAAGGATGACCCGACATTACAATACAATTTGCATGGCGAATATCTTCAGTATCTTACCGTAAGGGTTAGTATTACTGACATATGGTCAGGTTGCGGCTGTATATCCAGCGCAGATAAGGAAGTGCTTTCATGTCGGATTTTCCACCCATCGCCAGTTTGCGAAGCGTTGAACCACATCGCGGATGCTACCCGGCTCGTACAGGTGAAGCCGAGAATGCAGGAGCTGACGCTGGCGATGGTGCCGTCATTTGGATGCCACTGGTTATTACCGCGTCTGGCTCGTTTTCGGGCGAAATATCCGCTTATTACCCTGCGGATCCAGGCCAGCCTGACGGTCACCAGCCTGCAGCAGGAAGGGATAGACATCGCGATACGGATGGGGCAGGGGAACTGGGAAGGGAGTGAAAGCCATTACCTTTTCTCCGACGAACTCACTGTGGTGGCCGCACCTGGCTATAACGACGGTGTGCTGCCCGCTACGCCAGCGGAGATTGCAAAGAGTCATATTATTTTCTCTATGGAGTCGTGGAAAACGTGGTGCATGAATGCGGGTCTTGAGAAAGAGATCGTGCCTGACGGTTTATGCATTAACGACTCCAATATCATTATCGAAGCCGTTCGGCTCGGGAAAGGTATCGCGCTGGAGCGTCGCTCTCTGGTTCAGGATGCCATCACCCGGAGCGAACTGGTCCAGCTAACCTCCATCACCGCACCATATCCCTGGCCTTACTGGTTGGTAACGGCGCAGTCAATGGAGGCGAAGCCGGAGGTGACACTCTTTAAGGCATGGCTGGAGGAGGAAGTGGCGGCCTGGAGGCAGTTGGTGGGCTACTGAACTTTTTTCGATGCTGCTCGTAACAAAATGAATTTCAGATAAGGGATACATCGAATTACTCCGGCACGCATTCAGTATTTCCGTAACCCCACAAGATTCCGCTTTTCCATCTCTGCATAATCATCGCTATAGCTTTGCATGTATATAGCTTTTGATCTATACTGAATGGGAGGTCTTGTGTGGGCAATTAACACGACGGACAGGTTTGATCGCTGGTTCACTTCGCTTGACGATACCGAACGCGCCAGCGTACTTGCAGCGCTGCTGGTTTTGCGAGAGAAGGGCCCGGGTTTATCGAGACCCTACGCTGATACGCTTAAAGGCTCTCGTCACAGCAACATGAAAGAGCTACGTATTCAGAGTAAGGGCGATCCCTTGCGGGCGTTTTTCGCCTTTGATCCAAACCGAATGGGGATCGTGCTTTGTGCGGGCAATAAGGTCGGCAATGAAAGGCGATTCTACGATGAGATGCTTCTCGTTGCTGACCGGGAATTCACTCACTGGCTGAATACATTAAAAGAGAGGGAATAGCGCGATGGGAAGAACCCTTGAGCAGCTTATAGCGGATGAAAAGCCGGAGGTTGTCGCCAGCGCTCAGGCGATAGCAACGGATATTTTGCTCAACATTCATCTTGCTGAGTTACGCGAGAAAGTACAAAAAACGCAGGTAGAAATGGCGCAGGCGTTGGGTATCAGGCAACCTACCGTTGCGGTAATGGAAAAGCCCGGGCGCGATTTGAAACTCTCTTCTCTCAAGCGCTACGTTGAGGCTGCGGGCGGAAAGCTGCGGCTTGATGTGGAGCTGCCGGATGGCTCGCACTATGAGTTTGTGCTGTAGGGCAGAAAAGCATAAAGCCTGCTTCAAAACCACCAGCATGACCGTCACTCGGCGGTGATGAGCGAATAGATGCAGTTACTTATGGGTAGAAGTGGGGACATGCTGCCGCATCAATTCAACGATCCAATCAATAAAAACGCGCAGCTTGGCGTTAACGTGGCGGTTCGGCGGAAAGGCCAGATACAGGGGCATTGGATCAATACGCCAGTCTTCAAATAGCGGAATCAAGGAGCCACAAGCCTGATGTGCTGCCGCCATATAAACGGGTAGCGCAATCACGCCTAATCCCGCGAGCCCAGCTTCGAGGTAGGCGTTGCCATCATCCACAGCAAGCACGTAGCTGCCCGTGATTTCCAAATGTTCACTCTCACAGCGCAGTACCAGAGGATCAACCTTACCGGTGCGTGAGGACAAGAATCCCACTATGCGATGGTCCGTGTTCTCCAGCTCTCGCGGATGCGCAGGGACTCCCAGGCGTTCCACATAGCTCGGCGCGACGTAAACACCGATTTGCAAATCGCCGACATGGCGTGCGATCAGGGACTGATCGTTGATTTCCCCGCCGCGCACGACGCAATCCACGTTATCGCCGATCAGATCCACCACCCGGTCACTCACCCCCATGTCGAACTGGATATCAGGGTAGCGCGCGTGAAAAGCCGGTAGCGCGGGCACCAGCACAAGGCGGGCGAGGGGAGTGGGCACATCTACCCGTAGCCGTCCCCTGGGCGCTTTCGCCGAACTGGACAGGCTGTTTTCAGCATCTTCCATGTCCGCCAGCAGGCGGATGACGCGTTCGTAGTAGACCGCACCATCAGGAGTGACGCCGAGCCTGCGGGTGGTGCGATGGAGCAGCTTTACGCGCAGGCGCGCTTCAAGCTGCTGAATAAGCTGCGTCACCGTGGTTTTGCTCATGTGAAGCGTTTGGGCAGCCCTGGTGAAACTGCCTGCCTCCACCACGCGAGCAAAGGCGCGCATCGCATCGAAACGATCCATCCCAAGTCCTCTCTTTTCGCCGATTGTTTGGATATTACAAACAATGATGGACAAAGTCGCTTGTTTATCCGCCCGAGCTGGCACCTGTAAAGTGTCTTTATGTTCACCGGGCAGATTTCGCCCCATTACAGAGGCACAAACATGACAACACGCGAAGCCGTTTTTCCCTTCGGTCGGCAGGCGCTCTACGAGCGCAACCGGTATTCACCGGCCATCAAATCTAACGGCTTCCTGTTTGTTTCGGGGCAGGTTGGTAGCCGGGAGGATGGTTCGCCTGAAGAGGATCTCAACGCGCAGATCCGGCTGGCATTCGATAACCTTAATGCTGTCCTCACGGCTGCGGGCTGCACGTTCGATGACGTGGTTGACGTTACCCTCTTTGTCGTCGACCCCGAGTCAAACCTCGACGCTATCTGGAGTATCCTGCCAGAATATTGGGGGGAAGCGCCTTACCCGACGTTGACCGGGATCGGCGTGACGTGGCTGTACGGATTCCAGTTTGAGATTAAGGTGATTGCCAGGCTGCCCTAAGGGTTATGGGTCTTTGCCCTTCGATGGATAAGGGCTTTATGGACACTTAAATACGAAAAGGAAATCACCATGAATCTGATGAATAATTGCGCACCTCCCGCCATGAATGTTATATTAAAATATAATATTCGGAGGTGCGCTATGTATACAACTCGTCTGAAAAAGGTCGGCGGATCCATCATGCTGGCGGTTCCTCCCACCGTACTGAAAACGCTGGAGCTGTCGACGGACAGCGAAGTCGGCATGACTATTAATAATGGCTGCCTGATTATTGAACCCCAGAAGCGGCCTCACTATTCGCTTGAGGAACTGCTGGCGCAGTGCGATCCGCACGCTGAAATGAGCGAAGAGGATCGGGAATGGATCGATGCGCCTGCGGTGGGCAGGGAGATCCTGTAAATGGAAAGAGGGGAAATCTGGCTTGTTTCACTGGATCCGATTGCTGGCCACGAGCAAAGTGGAAAACGTCCGGTTCTTATCGTATCGAAGGCATCGTTTAACAAGCTGACCCGGCTACCGGTGGTGGTTCCCGTTACCAGCGGCGGAAACTTTGCACGTACAGCAGGTTTCACCGTTTCACTGGAAGGGGCGGGGACAACAACAACGGGCGTTATTCGCTGCGACCAGCCCAGAACTATTGATATGGCTGCCCGGAACGGCATGCGGCTGGAACGCATACCTGACGCCGTTGTAAATGAGGTGCTTGCCAGGCTGGATGCGATTCTGAATTAACATCAGTGACGCAGAAAAGCAAAAAGCCTGCTTCAAAAGCAGGCTTTTCAAATTTGGCTCCTCTGACTGGGACCGCCTTTGAAATTAAATGTCTGATAAATAAGGTAAATGAGGAATCCTTGTCTGTCAAGACCACCAAAATGACCACCTTTTTGCATGCTGAACAGGCATGGGGCTCCACAATAAACGTCTGGTGTCCATTAAAGATCATAAAACGTTTACGCCTGTCACCGAATAACACGTATGGCTGACATTCATCTGCTGGTGGAAAGTTGTCTATTTGCCAGTTGCGCGGTCTTTCAATACACAAAAATGCCAGCGCCTTCCGTCGCTGCGTAACTCGGTGATGCTTAGCGGGTGAATGTCGATGCGTGCAAATGACTGGGGTGGTGCGCCGAGAGCATCGACGATCATGGCGCGGATGACGGCTGCGGGTACAACTGCACAGTGAAGACCCGGAATAGCAACACGCTGAGCCAGCCATGCGGCACAGCGAGCCAATAACTGAGCACGAGACTCGCCGCCGGGTGGCGCAGCGCCCTCAAGCCAGGCGTGGAACGCGTCGGCATCCTGCGTCATCACCTCGCGTAAGGGCCGGCCGGCCCAGAGGCCATAGTCGGTATCCGCCAGTTCAGCTGTTGGGGTAGCATGTAAAGAGAGCGCCGTCGCGGTTTGTCGGGCGGCGGTTTCCGGGGCGGTCCAGACACTATGATAACGGGCGGCAATGGCGTGTAACTTCTGCGCGCGTTGCCATTCTCGTGTCTCCAGAGGATCATCACAGGGAAAATGTGAACTTCTGGACGCTGCCGTTTCTCCCTGACAAATTAGCGTAAGCGACGCTCTCATCACATTAACCGCGACGTAAAACCGGCTGCTGTCTGTGTGTCGCCGGGGCGCGCTCGGCTAAGGCGCCGAACGCCACGCCGATGACGCCCCAGAGCACCAGATGCGTGCCGAAGGAACTCATGCGGAAATTCCAAAGCAGATCCGCCGGGAAGTGGTCGGACACTTCGTTCACTGTCGGCATCAGCGCACAAACCACCAGCATTAGCGCGATGCCGAACAGTACAGCCCACATCAATGCATTGCCGCTGCCCAGGCGCGGCGTTAGCTGACGTGATAACCACGTGGCTGAGATGACAATGCCTATGGAAAGCAGCATCATGACGAAGTACAGCCCGGTGCGATAGCCGATGGTATCCGGGTTGCCGACTGCGGGCGGATTGGGCGGATATTTCAGTCCTGGCATCAGGCTCATCGCCAGAAAACCCGCCAGCGCCAGACAGAGTGCCAGCACACGCGGGTTCGATGGCCCAATGCGCTGGTAGCTAAAGGCCCACACCAGCGCCAGCCCCCCGCCCAGTGCGGCACCAAATAACGCCATGCCAGCCATCAGACCGATGCCGGACTGCGTCTGTCGGCTAAAGACTTCTTGCTCTTCTCCGCTGTCCGCCGATGTACTGTGTTGGTGCGTGTGGGCGGACAGGCTTTCTTCCAGACCAATCGCGCGGTCAACCTGCGGCTCGCCGAAATGATGGGCAAAGGCAAATGCCACCAGCCCGGCGAGAATGCCAGCCATCATTCCTTTCAATAACAGTTTCCCAATCATGTTCGCCTCCTCAGTGGCAGGGAAAGCCCAGCAGATGACGCGCGTCGTGGAAGAATTCATGCACCTGCGTGCCGGAAAACAACGACGTTGCGCCTTGTTCTGCGCCAACAAAATAGATTGCCAGCAGCGCCAGCAAGGTAGTGAACAGCGCCCAGGGCAGCAGTTCCGCGACAGGAATTGGGGCAGCCGGGGCGTGGGCATTAAGGGTGATATCACTCATGGTGTGACTCCATTGTTGATTTTGTTATTAGTAACATGCGCCGGACTCACCGTTACCGGCACGCCCAGCGGAAGGTGATGATGGCTATGTGCTGGCGGGCAACTGGCGTTCGCCAGTACAATCGGCTGGCCGTGAGGCGTGTTGAGATACGCCTGGCGCCATTCCTGTGTGCGTCGGTTGATATCATCCGGCACCGCCAGGTTGAGCGTGGTCATCATGTTTTCCATCGCTGCGGTCCACTGGCGATAGTAGGCATCATTCACGCTTTCGCCCGGTTGCGCTGGTGCCGCTTTAATCTCTTTGCTGAATGTCTGTACCCACTCTGTCCACGGGAACAGCCCGGCCTGGTGCAGATGGACTATCAGGGAGAATGCTTTTGCCTGCCAGGGCTTATCAAATACCGGCCCTTCTTCGTCGCGCGGTAGCCCGACGGCAGCATAATCGTGTTGCGTCGCGGTGTTCATGCTTCCTCCAGATAGTCATCCCACAGATCGATGAACACTTTGTCCGGGCGTGGCTCTCCCCACAGCTCCTGCGCGGTGAAACTGACGCTGTAGACATGTTGAGGATGTTCGCCCAGACCGTGCGCCGCAGTATCTGGCGTGATAAACACGCCGTGGGCGACCTCAATGCGACCGACTTTGTCGCGTGCGTAGCGTGGCAGTCGGGTATGGGTGGTCGGATTGAAATTTTTCGTCCGAACCAGATCCCCTGGCCGAAAACGGGGCGCGACATCATGGCTGACCCGGGCAGACCCGCCGGTGCTGACGACCATGGATACCATGTCCTGCGTCAGGACTGCTGTGCCAGGCTTACAGAGGGTTGGTTTCGCACCCCCCCACAGTTCTTCAACCGTGATCACGCCCTTTTCCAGCAGTAAGGTTTCGAACGCGTGCAGCCAGTGCTCGTAGTAATCCGACTCCAGATATTCGCTCGGCGCCATACGTTCAATAGCGTGGCGGAATTCATCAACGTTAAAATGCCCGCCGACGAACAATGAGGCGAACAGAGGAAAGACGCGGCGTTCCCACTCATGATGGAAACAGGGCTCGTTCTCCTCTATAAGGATTGGGCCAAGGCCGTGCATTCCCCCCAGATCGTGTATCCCGTTCATGATTTTCTCCTCACATTAGGGTGCGCTAACCACACCGGTGCCAATCATCGAATCGCGCGTGATCAGTGCGCTCAACTGCGCCTCGCTCCAGCCGTCGGTGCCTGCCGGACGTTCAGGCAGTACCAGATAACGCAATTCGGCGCTGCTGTCCCAGACGCGAATCTCTTTGCTTTCCGGAATTTGTAACCCGAACCCGGCGAGAACGCCGCGCGGGTCAATAACAATACGCGAACGATAGGGCGCTGATTTGTACCATACCGGCGGCAGACCCAGTACCGGCCAGGGGTAGCAGGAACAGAGCGTACAGACGGTGACGTTGTGCACGTCCGGCGTGTTCTCTACGACCAGCATGTCTTCGCCCTGTATGCCGGAGAAACCCAGTTCCGCAATGGCAGCGGTGGCGTTTTCCATCAGGCGACGCTTGTATTCCGGGTCGATCCACGCTCTGGCGACAACCTGTGCACCGTTGCGGGGGCCGACTTTGTGCTCGTAGGTATCAATCAACTCATCCAGCGCAGCCGGGTCGATCAGGCCTTTTTCCTGTAACAGGGATTCCAGCGCGCGGACGCGCAACTCGATGTCCGCTGGTGGTTCGGTATGTTCGTGGTCGTGTTTATGGCTCATGTTATGTTTCCCGAAAGTTAAAGGTTAAAACGTCCGCCAGTCACCGCAGGCTTCGAAAGCGGCGGCGGCCTGATAGATCGTGCTTTCAGCGTAGTGCCGTCCTACCAGCATCATGCCCACGGGGAGTCCATCGACCATGCCGCAGGGGACAGACATGGCCGGGTGACCGGTGACATCCTGTGGGGCCGTGTTGCCGATCATCTCGAAAGCGCGCGCGATATATTCGGTGATGGAACAGTCAGGATCTGGCATCGGCTGAGCCACAATAGGTACGGTCGGCATCACCAGCAGATCGAAATCGCTCAGGGCCCGGTCGTAGCCAGCACGTGCCTGACGCGCGATATTCTGCGCCCTGGCGTAGTAGCGGCCGTTATAGCGTTCCAGCCCATACTGGCCGACGAACATGCACACTTTAAGCGACGGGGAGAGCGCATCCGCGCTGTCGCGCCATTGCGCGTGTTTGTCCAGCAGGCTGACGTCGTACTGACCTTCCCAGTTAAAGCCCATGCCGTTGCCGTGCATCATCTGGGCAGTCAGACCTTCGCAGCCGATTGGCGACCAAAGCGCGCCCGCCAGATTGTGTTCCGGCACAGAAATTTCGCTCACGATGGCGCCCAGTTCCTGCAGGCGGGTGATGGCGGCCCGCACCTTCGCTTCTACCTGCGGGTCCAGATTCGGCAACTGGAAGCCTTCTGTCAGAATGCCGATTTTCAGACCGCCTACACCTTTTCCGAGGGCGGCGGTATAAGCCTCTGCAACAGGCGCATACTGACGCGGATCAAGCCCGTCACTGCCGGCGATGGCTTCCAGCATCAGCGCGTTGTCGCGCACGCTGGCAGTGATGGGACCGGCGTGGTCGAGGGTCGCCTCAATCGGCATGATGCCGGTATAAGGCACCAGACCGTGGGTCGGTTTCATGCCGTAGGTACCACAGAAGGCGGAAGGGATACGGATTGAACCGCCCTGATCGCAGCCTATCGCCATGTCGACCTCACCAGCCGCTACCAGCGCGGCGCTGCCGGAAGACGAACCGCCAGCGGCATAGCCATGACGGTGAGGATTATGTACCGGGGCAGGATCAGATGTGTGGCTGCCGCCGGAGAGGCAGAAGTGTTCGCACGTGGCCTTGCCCAGAATCGTCGCCCCGGCATCCAGCAGGCGAGTGGCCACAGTCGCATCGTAGGATGGTACAAAACCTTCGAGTGTGGAGGTACCGTTCATCATCGGTACGCCGGCCAGCGAGACATTGTCTTTAAGGGCAATGGTCCGCCCGGCCAGTGTGCCCGTCGCCGCACCTTTGACCTCGGTTTTGTAATACCAGGCGTTGAGCGGATTCTCCTCGTCAGTCGGACGATAACCGGCAGCACGTGGATAGCGGACCTCAGGGATATCATCAGGCAGGGAGTCGACCAGATCGTAGGCATCGAAGTTAGCCTGCATCAGCGCCAGATATTCCTCAGCCTGCGCCGGCGTCAGGCTGATATACAGCCGACTGGCAAGCTCTTGTAGTTGTTCGGTAGTGGGACGTTGAATAGCCATGCTGTTTCCTTTTTCTTTTGTTTGCTCATGCACCTGTCCTGAACATAAGCCCGGAATGCCATCCCGACCTGGTTATCCGGGTCAGTCGTTTGGCTGAAATGGACACCCACGCATTCAGTGGGTGTCTGTCAGGTGTTAAGACGGCTTATCGGCCTTGGGCCAGTGGATACCGACACTTTTCATGCCCTTGGTCACGTCCATGTCTGGGTGTGAGAGCACCACGTCGCGATACGAAGGACTGCCGATGACAGCGGGCTTGAATTGGGCCAGGAAGGCTGTGACTTCTTCGCGAATATCCTGCGGTACGTTGAAGTTTTCGTAACACTCGTCGATAGACTCGAATACGGCCTTCCAGTGCACCTCGGTCAGACCCATACCGCGATGTGCGGTAACCATATCTCGTCCCCGATAGACGGTGTTGCCACCCCAGTGTTTGCACAAGAAATCAACGAAGTTAATGTGCTCTTTCTGGAATGACGACTCGGACATATGCGCCCAGATATGGCCGATGTCGGGATGCTTCATACAGGTTTTCAACACTTCTCCGGCGAAGGCATACACGGCGTCATAACCGCCAAGACGTTCATAGAGAGAGGGTTTTTGTTGTTCGTTCATCGTGAATTTCTCCGTTGCAAGTGAATGGTCGGGGAGGTCGTGGTCTCTGTCCTGATCAGAACAGCTTCATCACGCGCAGGGTGGTGTGTAGATCTTCTTTAAAACCGCCATCGACATTGACGTCGCGCTGGACCAAGCCCTGAACTTGCACCGTGGGGGTGACGAACTTCGACAACTCCAGGCGAACTTGATCCGAACGTGTCGCTTGTCCGCTATCGACGCCGTCGATCTGCTGTTTGCCGCCCCACGATTTGGCGTAACCGGCGGAGACGGTCCAGGTCTTGTCAGCCGGTGGCGTCCAGCTTAGCCAGCCCTGAAATTGGTAGGTGTTATCCTGTTTGAGACGACCGGTACCGATACCCGTGGCATCGTCGTTATCGCCATACCACAGCGCATCAGCAGATAACTGTGTGGCGAAGCCATGACCCAGCTGTTGCACGCCGCCGACCTGCAAGTCGAACTTCCAGCGGTTCTCACCAACGTTGAGTGTGCGTCCGGCATCAAAGGAACCGGCAGGAACGTACAGGTAGGGCACGATAGCGAAGGTAGTGCTGGGGTTATTCACCAGCCAGACCGGGGCGGCCAGAATGGGATCGCCCAGGCCGCTGGCGGAGTCGAGGTGGATACCGCTCAGGGAGCCGTTATAAAGACGTCCGTACGGCAGCAGCACCTGCGGCGCGACGGTAAAGCCCCCGACATCCATGTAGTGGACATAACGAAAGATGCTGACGAAGGAGTCCAGTCCGGTGCCTTGCTTGATTTCATCGCCACCTGTGGGGGTAAAGCTGTCTCGTGTGGTGTAGGTGAAATACCCCAGAATGGCATTGGTACCGGCAGGAGCCGGAATGAGATCCTGCGAGTTAAGATCGACTGCATGGACCTGGTCGGCTGCCAGCCAGAGTGTGCAGGCGACCAGGCTGATGCGAAATCGGGTACCGCTAAAAGTCATCACGTTCTCCCTTTTATCTTTTGTCGCTTAAGTCCGGCACCGGGTGCGGCCGGAAGATTTTTCGCTTATTGATACTAGGGAGAAATTTGCTGCGAACTTGTTTCATAAGGACAGTCGTTTGGCTGGCAGGGACAACGGGCGCGAAGCCCTGAAAAGTTCCATAGCGTGGTGCTCCGTCTTAGTGCAGTTGCACATGCCTGGCGTAACGTTTCCGCTTTCCGACGCCACCAGCAACAGGATGGCAGGCGAGCTGAGACGACAGGTTTCAAGACGTATTTTGAGTGAGTTAGTGAAGATGCAGGTAAGAAAGGGAGGGGGGGATCGACCTGCTGGCACGATAGTTGCTGCCTCTGAACATGTTTCTGTTGTTTATGCGGGATTCACGTCGCGAGGTGAGCAATTATGAATAGCTTCATGCAGTCTGCGGGCAGCACCCACTATTCGACCGTTGGCGTTGCCGAGTCACGACGCTTCGAATACTGGAACGACGTCGTGTTACGTCACTGCATTCCGGCCGCCAGCGTGCCCATGGCAGGGGTCGACTTTGACGCCCGGCTTGCGGTGCGTGGCGTGGGAATGGTGGATATCTGTTCGTTGTCCGCACCTTTGCACCGCTGGGATCGCACCGCCCGATATCTGAGACAAGGCCCCGATGATGATCTGTGGCTGGGCTATATGCAGGGAGGATACGGCCAGCTTGAGCAGGGTGGACGCAAGGCGGCGCTGGTGGCGAATAGTCTGGTGCTCTACGACGCCGCACAGACTTTCCGTTTCAGTCTGGGTGGACACGAGAACCATCTGGTGCGGGTCCCACGACATCTGCTGAGTGGGCGTTTGCCGGGGATTGAAAACCTCACTGCTGTGGTGCTGGATGACCGCCGCCCCGGCGTGATCCCGCTGCGTGAAATGCTGCGCCAGGCGACGGTAATGCCCAGCTATCTGGACAACCCGGATATTTCTGGGCGTTTCTCCCAGACGCTGCTGGATCTGCTGGTGTTGAGTCTGGAATTACAGGATTCTGACAACGTCAGTGCTGAGCGCGATCTCTATGCCCGCATGATGAATTACATCAGGCGGCAACTTGTCGAGCCTGATTTGAACATCGAAAGTCTGGCACGGGCTCACCACGTTTCCGTTCGTACCGTCACGCGCGCTTTCGCCCGCCATAAAAAAACGCCGATGGCAGTGATTTGGCAGGAGAGACTGCGGGCGAGCCGCGAGGCTATCGAACGCGGAAAGGTAAAAAGTGTGTCACAGGTGGCACTGGATTTCGGTTTCTCTGATTTCTCTCATTTCAGCCACGCCTTCCGCAAAGCCTTTGGCGTCTCACCTCGCTCCCTGCTGGCAAAGGAAAAGCAAAGTTTGTGATGCGTTATCTCAACGCCACTCTGTCGCAGCATCTGGCTGATTGCCGCCACTGCGCCGCTGCGCATCCAGGCAGGTTAATGCATGGTGCCGGGGCAACCCGGTGCTGATGATCTCTGAATGCTGAAAAGCAAAAAGCCTGCTCGTAAGCAGGCTTCTTTAAATCTGGCTCCTCTGACTGGACTCGAACCAGTGACATACGGATTAACAGTCCGCCGTTCTACCGACTGAACTACAGAGGAATCGTGTGAACGAGGCGCATAGTAGCGACCTCGGTACGCCTTGTCAAAGGGTGAAAACGCACTTTTCTTTCGTTTGCCGACATTTTCAGCAAATCGCTGATTTTATAGCAAATTCGTGTTGAAATTACACAGCAAAATGCGCCGCCCGCAGGCGGCGCTCAGGATCAGAACAGTACGGAGTAGTTCAGACCAAACGTACGTCCGCGGCCTTTATAGGTATACAGGCCCGGTGCACCGTAGGTTGGGCTATACAGCCCCGGTGCGCGCTGGCCCCAGGCGGTGGTGTAGTCTTTGTCCAGCAGGTTTTCCACGCTGAAGCTGACCTTACCCACCGGCAGGGCGTAGCTGCCCAGGAAGTCGACCGTGTTATAGCCATCGATCTTCTTGCCGTCGGAGTCAGAGACGTCAAAGGTCTGCGTGCTCTGCACGCGCAGGGTCCAGTCGCCCGGCGCCCAGTTGACCCAGGCGCTGGCTTTTGACGGGCTGGCGCTGTCAACCGTCAGCTTCTCCCATTTGCCGTTTTCGCGCGTTTCAGACTTGATGGCGTTAAAGTTCGCACCGGTGCTCCAGTCGCTGTCGGTGAAGAAATAGTCCACCTGACCTTCCACCCCGTAGATACGACGCTTGTCGTCTTCCAGGTTGATGGTCATATCCGTCTTGTTGATGGTGATGGTTTTATCCGAGAGCGAGTAATACGCCGCGACCTGCGTGCGCAGGTTATCGCCGGTATAACGCCAGCCCAGCTCGTAAGCGTTGACCTTTATACCGTCCAGCGTCGAGTCGTTCACGTTGACGCTGTTCAGCAGGCGATAGTGACCGTTGCTGAGCTGATAGGTACCGGAGCCGTAGTACTTCGCCAGGTCCGGAATTTCGAAGCCCTGGGAGAAGTTAAACCACAGCTGCTGCTGTTCGGTCAGGCGACCGAGGATCCCGGCGTTAAACAGGAAGTTGTTGTAATCGGTTTTCCCGCCCGGCACCGCGTCGGCGGAGGTGGCTTTCCCGGTGGCGATGGCCTGCTGCTGGGTGTAACCGACAAAGTCGTCCACCTTGTTTTCGGTGTACTGATAACGCACGCCGCCGCTCAGGGTAATGGCGTCAATGTCGTAGCTGGCCTGCAGGAACGGGGCGAGGTTAGTGATGCTGTAGCCCGGATAACGGCCCACGTTGTAAGCGTTGTCCAGCTTCATGCCGCCGCTCGCCGCGGCCTTGCTCAGGTTGAAGAACTGCTGGTTGGCATCGAAGGTTTCGTGGTCGGCATCCACACCCCAGGTCAGCGTCAAATCGTCCACCGGCTTGCTGTTCAGCGTCAGCTTGCCGCCGTAAAAATCGGTTTTCTGCTGGGACGCGCCGATGCTGCTCACCACGCCTTTGGTCAGGGTCGGGAACGGATAATAGGTCAGGCTCTCGTCGCGATAGTAAATCTGCGCGACCAGATCCTGGCCCCAGAAGTCGGTATTGGAGTACTGCAGGTTAATCAGATGGCGCTCGGTGCCCGGTACGCGGTCAGAATCGAGATTACCTTTGTTGTACGCGGTCGCATCGCCCGTTACCGCCGAGAAGTTCTTCCCGAGATACAGCCCATGCTTGCCGTCGGACTCGCTCTTGTAGTACTGCGTCGTCAGCTGCAGCTGCTGGCTATCGTCAATGTTGATGGTGCCTGTTCCCATCACATCAATACGGTCGGAATACTGGAGGCCGGTCTGGGTGTTATCAATAATCACCTCGTTGCCTTTGCCGTCATACCAGCCGCCGTAGCGCTGATACGACACCGACAGGCGACCTGAGGCGTTGTCATTACCGCCGCTTACGGCGGCCGACACGTTCTCATCGTGATCGTTGTGGCTGTTAAACCCGCTCTTTGTCCCGGTCTGGAACTCAACTTCGGTATCCGGCTGGCCCTTTTTGGTGACGATGTTCACCAGGCCGCCGGTGCTGCCGCCGCCGTAGAGTGACGTGGCGCCGGAGATCACTTCGATACGGTCAATGTTGAACGGATCGATAGAGTCCAGCTGGCGGCTGTCGCTGCGGGACGAGTTCAGGCGAACGCCGTCCACCATCACCATCATGGAACGGCCGCGCAGGTTCATACCGTAGTTGGTACGGCCCTGGCTGCTGACGTCCATGCCCGGGATCAGCTGCGCCAGCACCTCTTTAATCTCTTTCCCGCCCTGAACCTGCTGTTCAATTTCAGCCCGTTCAATGACCCAGGTGGTCTGCGCCATCTCCGCCACGCTGCGGTGCGCGCGGCTGGCGGAGACCACGATATTTTCTTCCTTTTGTTCTTCCGCCCACGCAGAGGTAGAAAGCATTGCAAGCAAGCAAGGATTTAAAACCCAAAGATGAGAACGTTTCATTGTTATGTTGATCCTGATTGTGTGTGTCAGTACTCGGTGGTTTTTGCTAACGATTTAAAAACCGGGCTGTTCTCCGGGCTGGTGGTGCTGCGCCAGTGGATAACGCCGGGTGTAGTAGCCAGCTCAAACGGCTCGTCGGCATGTGCGCGATTAAGAATTCGCGCCGCGCGCCAGGCCATCAGGCTGAGCTGGGGTTCGGCAATGCCGAGACGGTGCATCCCGGCATTCACGGCGAACAGGCGGTTGCTCTGCGGACCGTCCCATTCGAGGGTGAAATCGTTGTTAATGCAGAAGGCTTCGTCCGTATCCAGATGCAGGCGGTGAGACAGCGGCGCGAGGAACGCGGGCTGCACGGCGCGGTAGCCGGTGGCGAAAATCACCACGTCGCTCTCCAGCTGCTCGCGGCCGCCGTCGAGGTGATGCTGAATGCTCAGGCGATGGCTGTTTTCCTGGCGCGTCAGCGCCGTCACCGAGCGGGACGGCATCAGGTGTGCCCAGGGTTTTTCACGCAGCACTTCGAAGCGGTGGTACATGGCGCGATAAATCGCCAGCAGGGATTCGGTGGTGATCCCGTCGGACGTCATCTTCTGCTCGTGCAGCATCTGACGACGGGCCTCATCGCCGAGGGTGGAGAAGCTGTCCACGTACTCCGGCGTGAAATACTCGTTGGCAAAGGCGGCTTCATCCAGCGCGTTATAGTTATTGCGGCGCGATACCCAGTTCAGGCTCAGCGGCTGGCCCCATTCGCCGCGGAAGATATTCAAAAACAGGTCGGCCCCGCTCTGGCCGCCGCCGACGACGGTGACGCGCTTGCCCGCAAGATCCGGCGTGCGCAGCATCATCTCGCTGGCGTGGAAGCAGGTATCGTCCTGCGTTGTAACGCAGTCAGGCAGGTTGATCTGTTTGCCAATCCCCACGCAGACGTGGCGCGCCAGGAAGCGGTCGCGCTGGGTCACTACCTCAAACAGGCCGCTTTTCTCATCAAAGCTCACCTGCTGCACCTGCTGGCTGAAGGACAGATTGGTGAGGTTTTCCGCCGCCCAGCACAGGTAGTCCGCAAACTCCTCGCGGGAGACGGTGCGCTGCTCGGTGGTCAGGAAGCGGTAGAACTTTTTGCGCTGCACCAGGTAGTTCAGGAAGCTGTGGCGATTGGTGGGCTCCACGGCGCTGACCAGATCCTTCAGGAAGCTGGTCTGCATGTGGCAGTCCGGCACCATCATTCCCGGGTGCCAGGAGAAGTGCGGTTTACGCTCAAGGAACAGCGAGCTAAAGCCGTCCAGCTCTTCGGCCAGAGCGGCGATGCTAAGGTTAAACGGGCCAATACCAATGCCGATGAAATCATAGGTTTTCATTGCGCTGACTCCCGGGAGGCGAGAAAAAGAGGGTTATCAAGGTCGGTGACGTAGTTAGGCAGCATGCGGCTGCCGCCGTCGTGTTCGGAGAAGGTCAGTTTGACCGGGTTGAGGATCACGCGAATAATCTGCGGCTTGAAGAGGTCGAACTTCGCGAAGCGTTCTGCCAGATCCGGGTGCGCCGCCATATACTCCCGTAAAACTTCGGCCAGAAGCTGGTAGAAGCGCGTTTCGCTCACGCCGCATTGCAGAGTGAGGCGCGAGATAAAGCGCAGCACCGTCACAAAATTACCGGTTTGCAGGTCGTGAATAATGTAATCCGCGTTCAGGCGCGCCGTGACGGCCTTCACCTGCTCCGGCAGGCTCTGGGCCTGCGGGAAATCCTCATCTACCAGGCGCATATCGCCCTGGAAGTCCTTCAGCAGGATGCGCTGCGGGACGTAATCCTTCATCACCAGCGTCACGTTCTGGCCGTGGGCGATCAGCGCCACGCCGTAGCGGCAGAGCAGGTGATAGAACGGGATCACCGTTGCCTCAAACAGCTTTTCCAGCCACGCGTCGGCGCTTAGCCCCGAGCGTTTAATCCACGCGTCGATCAGCGGGCGCCCGGCGTTATCGGTCTCCATCAGCGCGGCCATCAGCACCGCCTGTTCACCGTCTTCTAAATAACAGGACGGGTTCTCGCGCCAGATCACCCCCAGCATCTCCTGATAGCGGTAGGGCGCTTTCGGCAGAGCCGCATAGCCCGGATGCGACAGATAACCGGCGGCGGGTTCGCCAAGCACCTGAGCACCGGAGCGGGCAAGCGTGGCGTCGGTAGCGAACTGCTGCTGCAGCCAGCGCGAGGCCAGCGGCCCGGCGGCAATATATTTGCCCGGAATGCCGCGATAGCAGGAGGTGTTGTAGATGGTCAGCGGAAGCTTGATGTCATACGGCGCGCGACGGCTGGCGTTGGTGAGCGTGCGCAGGGACTGCTGCGCCAGATACTCGTCGCCAAATTCGCCCAGCTCAACCATCTCTCCGCGCGCCAGCTGGGCCAGGAAATGAACGGCAATCTTCTGCTGCCACTGCCACGGGTGCAGCGGCACCGGCAGCCAGCCTTCGTTGAGACCCAGCGCCTGCCAGCGGGCGTCAAAGCGGGCGCGCTCGGCGTTGTCCATGGCGCTCGCCAGCAGAGTGTGAATGTCGCAATCGGCGTCGCTGCTCCAGACCAGATGCTCCCGCTGAACGGCAACCCAGTGCAGACGAAAACGTCCGCGATACTCAGGCGCGTACTGACGCAGCGCGTCCAGGCCCCAGCCGCGGCGGCCTTTGTTGAAAATAAATTTCGGGTGACCGCTCATCAGACACTGTAATTCGTCCGGGTCGAGCTGGATCAGCGCGTCCGCGTCCATCGCTTCACGGGCCTGCAGCAGCTGCATGTCGCCGCGCAGCGTGGCGTAGAGATCTTCCATATGCTCTGCCGTTTGCGCGTCGCTCATCTCCAGCACCGTCGCCAGCTGCAGGAGTGCGCTTTCCGCTTCCACGGCCTCGCCGCTGGCGGCGATCAGGCTGTCCGGGTCGATATGCAGCCAGCCCCAGATCCCGCGCGTGGCGCGAAACTGCCAGGACTCGTTGCCCATGGCGATGCGCCAGACTCCCGACGAAACCGGTTCAGCGCGCAGGGTGCGTTCGTACTCCAGCTCAGCGAGGATCTTCGCCACCATCTCGCGGTTCACTTTCTGCCAGAGCGCGTTCACAGGCCCACCTCGCTGAAGAAGCGGTGACGCTGGCTCATGATCAGGCGCGAGCGCTTGTGCGGGAAGTCGAACTCTTTCATCGTCTCAAAACCGGCGGAGGCCAGATGGCGGAACAGACGCTGGTTGTCGAAGCGCGGCTCGGCCACGATGCGCGCGGTGCGCGGTTCATCGAGATACAGATAGTGGCTCAGGCCGCACAGCCAGCTGCGGATGTACTGCGCGCCGCGCCAGTTCTCTTCGCCCACCAGCATGTGCAGCCCGCGGTCAAACGGCTGCCAGCGGTAGTGGCGGCCAATGCGGTCTTCCGCCGCCCAGTAGAGCTCAAAATAGCCGAACGGCTGGCCGTCGAAGCAGCCGATCACCGGGTAGCAGTACGTCGAGTCAAGCTGACGGCGCAGGTAGTTTTCCTGCTCGGCCTGCGGGCCCGCCATCTCCCAGAAGGCGTTCACGCGCGGGTTGTTCATCCATTGGGTGAAGCGTTCGCCGTCCAGCGCCACGTCGGCCACGCGGAAGCTGAGGGTGCGCTTAATTTGCGGATCGTAGCGACGGTACACTTCGCCCTGCGGGCGGTGAGGGCGCAGCGGGAAGTACAGCTGACGGCTCTCATCAAACTGCATACCGCCGCTGGCCTGCGGCCGTTCGCCTTTCAGCCACAGCGGCAGCTGCCAGAAGGTTTCGCGTGCCAGATAGTCGCCGTGGGCCAGGCTAAATAGCGCCTGCGCCTGGGGTTCATCCTGCCAGGTCGCCCAGGGCAGGGTAATGCCGGTCAGCGCGGGGGCGGCAACAAACAGCTGATCGAGTGCTTCGACCAGCCAGCCGTCCGGGATCCCATTCGGACGCTCAAGCACCGCGCTGCCGTCGAGACCCAACGTCAGCGGCAGCGCGCGATCCGTTGCGGTGCAGCGAAAGCCGTAGCCGGAATGGACGATATTCGCGATGGTCATTACGCCTTCTCCTTGTAAAACGGGTTGCTAAAGTCGAAATAGATCACCGCCGGATCGACGATGGTGTTTTCATTGCGATCGTGCAGGTAGCAGAAGAAGTTGCCTTTGCAGTTCCAGGTCGGGCTGTCGAGAACGTAGTCGAGGCAGCGGGTCTGCTTCGCCGTGCTGCGCAGTTCGGCCAGCGCGTCGCGCACGCGGGACATCAGGCTCTCCTCGCTGTCAAAACCGGCGGCGGCAAGGGCGGCGGTGACGGCAAGGGTAGAGTTCAGCAGCAGGTAATAAGGGAAGTAGCGCAGCAGCTGGCTCTCACCGAAGCGGTTTTCCACCTCCGTTTCGCCCGTCTCTTTCAGCCACGCGTCGGCCCCTTCGGTCCACGCGCTGCCCTGGCAGTCGCGGTAGATAAGCCCGACGGGGAAATCCTGCTGCATCTCAACGAGGATATTTTGCTGGTGCGCCAGCAGGACCAGACCGTAGTCCGCCTCGGCGCTGAACAGCGGAAGTAATACGCGGTCGCAGTAGGCGTCCAGCCAGCAGCGGGCTGCCTGGGCGAGCGGTAAATTGAGACGCTGGCTGAGACGGCGCACCGCCGCGGCCAGCAGGCTGTCGCCGCCGTCCGGCGCGGCCTGGGTCAGGCTTACCAGCACGTTGGTCTGGGTCTCTGGCGTATCGAACAGCAGATTAACGCGCAGGGCCATCAGGCTCTCTTCCTGAATAACGCCCCTTTCGTCACGCAGCCCGGCCCAGCCGTCCTCCTGCATCACGCGCATGGTCGGGTAGCGTGCCTGTAAATCTTGCCAGCGTTCCGTTTTCGCCAGGCGCGCCAGGCGCATTCCGCGCTTAACTTCTTTGACCGACAGCGTGCGCACGGAGTTGGTCAGGCGCACGCTGAGGGAGAACTTAATCATGTCGCTGTTGGTTTCGCTGTACAGCGAGCGGGAGGAGCTGGTGGGCAGCCACTGTGCGCCCGCTTCACCCAGGTCCTGCAATGAACCGATTTCCGCCAGACGCTGGCACCACTCCTGCTCCAGCAGATAGTCGGCCTGCCACGGGTGCATCGGCAGCAGCCAGCGGGTGTCGGTGAAGTGGCCGAGCAGCTCAGGCGCGCTCTGGGCCGCGAAGCGCAGCAGACGCTCGCGCAGGGAGACGTTCAGGCTGTCGCCGGCAACGAGCGTGCTCTCAACGGCAAACCAGCGCAGCGGGAAACGCGAGGCGAAATCGGGCAGATAGCGACGCGCCTCGGTTTCGTTGAACGGCTCGTGCGACTTCGGCGCCGGGTGAAACGCATGGCCGACCAGCAGCGCCTGTTCCGCTTCGGCAAACGTCAGCGGCTTATCGCGCAGGTTTGCCCAGCCGTGGCGCAGATCGATCGCCTGCCAGGTGTGCGCATGGCTTTCGAGAACGCGCTGCTTAAAACGCCCCAGCGTATCGGCATCCAGCGATCCTTTTACTGACGGCTTTTCAAGAATTAAATCAACAAGTTGAGCGAATGTGACAGCGTCACCCTCGTCGCTGTTGCTCTGAATAAGCGTGGCCGGGAAACGGTACTGATGATGCTGGGTGGGAGAGAAATAGCGTACCGGAACCCGAAGCGCCTGGGTTTGGGACAGCGGGATATGAATGTTCGGTAACGCATCCGCATCGGTAGCGGGGAGATAGCGCCAGTCCTTCGTTTCGCGCAACAGGGCGTTCAAAAAACACTGGGCTGCAACGTCTGTACCGGCAGAGCGGGGCAGAGCACGCATAGATGTACCTCATTCCGTGATTGATAATAATTCTCGTTATGATATTCATTCTGTTTACAGTCGCAACCATTTTTGCAATATTTGTTTTCATAAACTTCATAATTTCCACACATTTATTGACACTATGTTCACATTCTCATGCGCACAGACTCTGAAGTATTGACCGAAAACGTCACCTCAAAAGCCAACTGGCCCCTGGCGTTATGTGCGGGTTTATTAGGTATCGGGCAAAACGGCCTGCTGGTGATGCTCCCGCAGTTGGTGACCCTGACCGGGCTGTCGCTCTCGGTCTGGGCCGGGCTGTTGATGTTCGGATCCATGCTCTTTTTACCGGCCTCGCCCTGGTGGGGGCGCCAGAGCGAGCGGCGGGGATGTAAGGCCGTGATGCTGGCCTCGCTGAGCGGCTATCTGGCCAGTTTTGTTGTGATGGCGCTGGTGGTCTGGGCGATGGCGGCCGGGAGGCTGGATACCGTCTGGGGACTGGCGGGGCTGATTCTTTCACGTCTGCTTTACGGACTGACGGTCTCGGGGCTGGTGCCTGCGGCCCAGACGTGGGC